>JAKCCY010000011.1 GCA_021838765.1 Nitrospirota bacterium | reverse complement strand
AGGCGACCCCCTACACCTTCTACGAAGCCGTTCTGGTCCCCAGAGCCCACATTCTGACCCGCTCCAGGATCTCCGAGGTCTTCACCTCGGAGAAAGGCATCCCCGACATTCTGGAAGATGTGTTGAAGGGAGAGGGATTTTCGTCCCAGGATTATTCCCTCCGGATGCGGGAATCCTATCGGGGCCGGTCATTCGTCTGCCAGTTCGAGGAATCCGGCATGTCCTTTATCGACCGCTGGGCCGAACGGGAAGGCATCACCTACTATTTCGACCATGAAGACAAAAAAGACAGGCTTGTCCTTTTTGACCATCCGTCTTACAAGCCCGCATGGAACAAGTCGCTCTCCTACAGGCCATCAGCTGAACTCGATGTGGGTTTTTCCGATGATTCGCTTCAGGAATGGTCCCTTCGTGTCGTGCCAGTCCCCCATCGGGTTGTCGTTTCGGATTTCAACTATCGAAAAGCCAATCTCGAGATCGAAGAAAACCGGATTCTCGACAGTCGGGGGAAGGGGACAGTACAGGCGTTCGGGGAAAACATGAGAACAAACGCCGAAGCACAGAGACAGGCGGCGGTTCTTTCGGAAATTCATAAAGCCCGGGAACGGACATACGAAGGGAAAACCACCGCAACCGGAATCCGCGTTGCCACGACCGTTCACGTAAAGCACCATTTCAGGAACGATCACAATGGGACCTTCTTCGTTACCTCAGTCGTCCACAAGGGCTCCCAGGCGGCTTTTCTCACGGCCGGGTTCGACGCCCAATCGCCAAAAGAGCAGCGACAGACACATTACGAAGCCACATTTGGCGCGGTTCCCTCCGATGTGACGTTTCGGGCCCAGAGAACCACTCCCTGGCCCAGGATTTCTGGAATCGTCAACGCCATCATCGAAGCGGAAGGCTCGGGGCTCTTTGCCGAGCTGAACGAATACGGAGAGTATAAGGTCCGCTTTCCGTTCATTTTCCAGAAAAAGCGATCCCAGAAAAATTCGGGGTGGATCCGGATGGCCACCCCGTTGGCAGGCGACAACAATGGGATGCACTTTCCCCTGCACAAGGAGACTGAAGTCATGGTGGCCTTTCTCGGAGGAGATCCGGACCAGCCGGTGATTCTCGGGGCGGTACACAACTCCGAGCACAGAAGTCTGATCACGAACAAAAATCCGGGAATCAACATAATCCGGTCGATCGGTGGGAACATTATTTCCATCAACGACGAGGGGTTCACATAATTTCTCCATACACCCGTTTTCAGAAAACCACAAAAGACTTCTTCCGAAGTCCTCACAAACAAACACTGGAGGATTGACATGGCCGATTCAGACATTACACCCGACAGCGTCAACACACTAGCCGGCATTTCGCAGATCAGCCCCAACTTTATCGTACTGGATGCCGGAAAGGGAGTTTACATTGCTGCCGGGCAGAGTTCCCCCGGTACAGAAGAGACTCCTGCTGCGATCACGGCCACAACCGGAAACCCACCCGCAAATGAAGGCAATTTCTACATCTCCGGCCAAAATGGAGGAGCGATTATCAATTCCGGGAACGGAGGAGGAGGAAACGGGTTCGAAAATGGATCGGGCATTGGAAGTATTTATCTAACCAGCGCCAACGGGGACGTCATTGTCAATTGCCCTAACGGGAACTTGGAATCGAATGTCGGATTCAATACGACAAACAACAATCAGGGGAATGTCACGAACAATACCAATGGGGATCAGACCAATTACACCCATGGGAATCAAGCCAGCTATACCTGGGGGAATCAGTACTCATGGGGACAGGGAAACCAGACATCCATCGTGGAAGATTCAAGCAACACTATCATTATGGGGGGACTCAATCAGGTTGTTGTGGGCAACTCCAACCAGGATTATCTGGGCAACAACTTCAACTTCACCCTCGGAGCAATGGAAAACATCACCATTGGAGTGGACCTGGAAACCTATATTGGAGGTCAATTCACCCTCAATTTAGCCTATACAAATGGATATGCACCCTTTGAAAGCAAAGAAGTAGAGGCAAGCATAGAAAACATTCAGGTCAGGCTCAAGACCTGCATCACGGACATCATGGAAGCTAACGCAGCAATCTGTATTATGCAGATGAATTTATCCACTGCCGACATGCACATTATTACGTGATGTTTTCCACGCACTCTTTTCATTGGTGAGGATTCTGGTTTAAAGCCAGATTTTCAACATATAGAGAAAAACGGAGTCAAGCTGTTCATGAAGATTATCAAACCGCAACTACTGGGATTCCTCTGGAGGACCTACCGAAGGAACGGGAACCGGCTGGCCTTGACCGGTCTGGTCTGTTTTCCCTTCAGTTCTCCGGAGCATCCACTGACGGAACAAACAATGTGGCAGAAGGTCGTACCGGAACTTCCGGAGGGCGGCGTCTGGGACGAGGGGATCCCAAAAGATCGGGGAGAGGTGCTCTTCTGCGCCCGGGCCTTTTCCTCCGACGGGAAACCGACCGCCTATCGCCGTATTTCTGTTCGGGTGGGGCCCATTTCCAAATCCCTGGATGTTCATGGAGACCGTCATTGGGAACGGGGAGCTAGCGGGTGGCGGAAATCTGAGGCACAACCATTCATCGAGATGCCCGTTGATTTATCGAGGTCATTCGGGGGCCCGGGATCTCTTCAAAATCCAAAAGGAAAAGGGTTTGTCATCGAAAAAGGGGCCGATCCGACGCCTCTTCCCAACATCGAGTCCCCATTCGCGCCTGTGGAATCGCCCGATGACCGACCGGATCCGGACACTTTGGCCGCACTCGATCTCTCTTGTCCAATCAGAATTTCAAAAGCCGGATCCTATCAAACGGGGGAGATCGGGAAAGATCCACCCTCTCTTCCTGCCAATGCCGACTGGACCTTGTACAACCAGGCTCTCCCTGACCAGTGGCTTTCTTCTGACTTCTGGAAAGGGGGCGAAGAGTTTGCGCTAGAGGGGCTGAGCCCGATTTCCGAGCGTCAGGAAGGAACCCTTCCCCGGATTCTTCTCAAGAGCTTCGTCACCCGGATGGACAATACCGGAGAATCCTTTGTCGAGGTGGCGATGCATCCTGAAACCGTGTGGCTCTTTCCCCATCTTGGAATCGGGGTAATCGTGCACCGGGGCTCCATGCCCATTTCCACCGACGATGCATCCGAGGTGAAATCCATTCTTCTGGCGGCGGAAGATCCACAGGACATGCGCTTACCGGAACACTACCTTCAGTTCAGGAACCGGCGTGAAGCCCGGGATCCCAAAGATCTCTCCCTTTACGGAGACGCGCCCCTTCTCCCTGTTCGCCTTGAAAAAGATCCGCAGGCGAACTCAGCAGATGTCCGGTACCAGATCTCGGGACTCTCCAATGAATCGGCCGAACGACGAAAGAAGATCGCCCTTCGAAAAATAGACCAGGCCCAGGAACAACAGGAGAAAACCTCTGGGGCACTACAGACACTTTTGTCGGACACTCAAATCGAAGGAAATGTTTCCGCTGACGAAAAAATTTCCAAAGGGCTTGCCTCCAAAAAACTGAAACTCGAAGAAATGAGAAGCGCGATTGGGAGCGCCCCGGTCAAAAGCCCACTTGAGGTACTCGATGAGGCTCTCGCCAATCGTCCAGACATGGAAAGTCTCAACCGTCAGATCGACAGCAAGGTCCGGGAAGCGCTCGCCCGGATTCCCGACGATCTTCTTCAAAAAAAGAAGATCAGCCGAGAGGAACTGCTTCACCCCAACCCTCCCCAGGCACCCTTCAAAAGCGAGATTCAGAAAAAATTTTCCGCCGAATCCCTCAAAGGGAACATCAGGAAAGTCGTTGAATCCGTCTCTCAAACTCACCCTGAAAGCCAGGAGACCACGGGAAAGCTTGACGGAAGAATATCCGGATTCGCCATCAGTCAGGAAAAACTGGACGCCATAAAAAAGTTGACAGAACAACTCGTCCGGACCATACACATCTATGCGCCTCCTCCACCGGATCAGGCGAAGGCCCGGGAAAAACGGGCAATGGTCACCGAACGACTGGTGACTAGCCGGGACTTCCGGGATTGGGAACTTCGCGGAAGCGATCTTTCCGGACTCGATCTGTCGAAGTGCGACTTTTCGGGATCGGATCTTATCGGCTGCAATTTATCAGGCTCGAATCTCTCCGATTCCGTTTTTTCCGGGACCTGGACCGCCCATGCCAATTTTTCCGGATCAAAACTCGACCGGGCGGATTTTTCCGGCGCCAATCTCGGCTGTTCGGATCTCTCGTTTTCCACGGGAACCCAAATAACATTCCATGAAGCCATCCTGTCCGGAGCGGTGATGGACGACTGTGCCCTTTTGGAGAGCCGTTTCGAAAAGGCCGATCTTTCCAATGTGTCCTTCATCCGTTCAAAGCTTCAAAACTGCGATCTTTCCCGCACCCGTTTCATGAGGATCAAGGGAATGCCCACTTCTTCCGGATCTAAACCGCATCCGGAAGGTGATCCGGATCGTCTGTTTTTCGATGAGGCCAATTTTTCTGGCTCCCGCTTTGAAAAGACTCTTTTTATGAAAATCGATTTTCACCGTGGCTGTTTTTCCGGAAGCATTCTCTCACAGGCAACCTTTCTGGACTGCAACGGACCGGAAAGCCGTTTCGACCAGGCCACTCTTCACAAGACCTCATTCCCCCAATGTCTGGACTTTTCCCGCTCAAGCTTCCGCGGAGCGGATCTCACCGGAGCCAACCTTCGGGGGGTGGATCTGTCTGAGTCCGATTTTTGCGAATCGGCCCTGAACGCACTAGACGGATCGGAGGGCAACTGGCAACACGCGAAAATCTCCGGAAGCCGGGCGATCTCGGCCCGTTTTCAGAAAACCGATCTGCGTTATGTCGACGCGAGGGGAACGGATTTCAGGCAGGCCATTTTTGTCAAAGCCAATCTCCTGTTTGCCGATTTCAGCCACTCCTCCCTGTACAAGGCGGGATTCACGGGAGCCCATATCGATGACAGTACCCGATGGGACCATGCGCTGACCGGAAAAACGACTCTAAGAAGACAAGGATAAGCATGCCCCAGAACCTGGAAGACATCGTCAAGAAAATCGAATACGGAGAACCGATCGAGGGAGACGACCTGTCGGGGATGGACTTTTCCGGGAAGAATCTTTCCCGCGGAATCTTCCTGAAGATCATCGCCGATGGAACCAATTTTTCCGAAAGCCATCTTGAAAACGCTGTTTTCAATGAGTGCACGTTCTCCGGCTCCGTCTGGAAAGCCGCCCGGCTCGACCGGTCGAGCTTTCTCAACTGCCATCTTGAAGGGAACAATTTCGAGAAGGTCTCAGGAGCCAACTCCCGATGGGTCGAATCCAACGCACAGGGCTGCTGTTTTTCCGCATCCAACCTCACAAAGTCTTCCTGGGTCAAAGGGAGTCTTGACGAAACAACCTTTGAAGGCACCAATCTTGAAAAAGCGAGCTTTGTGAACGTCCAGTTTGGGAAAACAAATTTTTCCCGGGCCAAAATGATCAAAACAGTCTTTGTGAGTCCGGATCTCTCCCGGGCCCGTTTCTCGGAAACGATTTTTCAGAACCCGATCTTCGTGAAAGCCATTCTTCGGGGACTCGATTTTTCCGGGATGCACCTCCCCATGATTCAGGCCAGCGAAAGCGATCTTTCCATGACCCGATGGGTCGGCTCCAATCTTTCCCTTGCAAATTTTCATCAATCGGACCTCTCGGGGGCGGTATTCGACAAGGCGATCGCCGAAAAAGCCCTTCTGTCCGAAACCGTTCTCAAAAATGTTTCAAGCCGGAATGGCTGCTTCCGCATGGCATCGTTCCAGGGAGCCATCATGGTCGACGCCGATTTTTCCGGAGCCGACCTCACCTATTGCCCCTTAACACGCGCCGACTGTTCACATGCCAACTTTTCCGGAGCGGATCTTTCTTTTTCCGACTTTTCACATGCCAATCTCTCCGGGGCGCTGTTCCAGGGAGCGATATTGAAGAAATCAAATCTTCATCGGGTGCAGGAAGCGGGGACCGATTTTGGCGGGTCAGGGCGCTCTTTTGCCAAAGAAACCGATATTGAACTTGCAGAAGCGGAGGATTTCACTCCTCGCCGGATTGCAGAATAGGAGGTACCAATGTTGACAGACTCTGTACTCTCTCACAGCCCCACCCAGTCTTCCTTATTGATCGCCATGGTCATGGATGTGACCGAATCCGGCGTGGCGATCGATCTCGATGGGGAGACTGTTTTGGCCATCCGCTCTTCCGGTTGTCTTCTTGACCCCAGAATCGGGGACCAAGCGGTTGTCCTGCTTCCCAACTCTCCCGTTCCTGTCATCCTTGCGATTATCGATTCCGGTTCCTGCCTGGACAAACCCAGGACCATGAGTTTTCCCGGAGGGGTTTCGATCCTGGTCTCCGGGGGAGAGCTTTCGATCCAGGCTCCTGAAGGAATGTCGATCACATCGGGACCGATGGAGGTCAAAGGGGAAATGTGCCAGGGAATATTTTCCGGACTGAAAGTCAGCGGCGAGACCCTTTCCTTTTCCGGAGGAGTGCTGTCTTTTGCCGCCCGACACATTACAGCGATCGGACGTTCCATCGAACGGGTGGCAGAATGGCTCTCGGACCATGCGCACATGTCAAATCGCACCATCGACACGATCGACCGGTCGGTTTCCGGGCAGACCCAGATTGAATCCGAAACCGTCGTCTCCATTCAGTCTGAAACCACACTCATTCGAAGTCAGGATCTGGTCAAGATCGATGCCGACCAGATCCATTTAGGGTAAAAGGAGCTCCTCATGTTCGCAAACACACAAATGGGAGGAATGTCTCTGGGGTTTCCGGATGTCTGCAAGACGCCTGCCGGACCGGTGATCGTTCCCATCCCATATCCGAATATCGCAATGGGACCGATGGGCGTTCCTCCTCTTCCGACCATTCTTTTTGGCGGAGCTCCCGCCCACAACCTCATGACAGAAATCCCCCTGACTCAGGGAGACGACGCGGGAGTCGCCGGAGGGGTCGTCTCATCAGAGGTGATGGGAAGCAGCAAATGCATGGACGGGGCAAATACGGTTCTTGTGGGAGGCGCTCCCGCCACCAGGCTGACATCTCCCACCCTCCAGAATGGCATCAACGCACCTGGAGCCTGTCTGGTCCCGAGCCAGGTGACCGTCCTTTTGCTGGCGCCATAACCCCATGAATTCCGGAGAAAAGACAAGCGCCATGGCTCAAGGCAAAGAGGTTTGGTCTCATCGAGACATCAAGAGGATCCCGGGGGCTTTATGGCTCTCATTCATCGCCCTCATATTGGCCGGATGCACATCGATCGGGATCAATACCGCCCCGGACGCCAAGATTCGCCAGAAGGTCCGTTGGACCTGGGAGAAACAGGCCATCACCATCCATGTGATCCCCAACAGGAATCTGAACCTCTCCGACAAGCGGCCACACACACTGATCATCGGGATTGCAGAAATCAGCGATCCGAACGGTTTTCTTCCGCTTTTGCAGAATCCGGACAGGGCCATGGAAACCCTTGCCAGCGGCAAGAAGCGCTCCGGGATCCTGGCCGTCAGGCGATTTATCATTTCTCCCGGCACCGCTGGCGACATTGTCCTCGACCGCATGCGAGATGCGGTCTACCTGGGAATCATCGCCGGCTATTCCGACTACTCCTCCAAGAAGGATATCCGCATCCGTCCGATGCCTGTTCGCGTCAGACGCTCCGGCATCATATTCCGGAGCAACCACTTTCGGCCAGCCATGGTTTCTGTCCGTCTGATCCTTGGCCCGAAACATCTTGAAAGCCTTCAGGTCCTTGATACCACCAGGAAGGAGAAACACAAGAAGAAACAACCGGACAGTCCCCCTCCGGCAAAAACACCTTCGGCCATCAGGCCCCTTTAGGAGAGAATAGACGACCATGAAATCCACAAAACCGATCTTCTGGCACCAGGGACTTTTCCTTCAGCCACAGCATTTCCAACTGACCGACGCCCATACCACCGGAATGACCCGACCGGTCCTCGACACCGTTCTGCCCTTCGGATGGGGAGTCCAGACGATCGACATCCAGACGACAGCCCTCGGACGGGGATCGGTTCAGGTGAACTCCCTGTCCATGGTGCTTCAGGACGGAAGCTTCGTACAGTTTCCCGGAAACGCGGTGATCCGACCCCGTTCTTTCGAGAAAGACTGGACGTACAGGGACAAGCCGCTCACGATCTATGCGGGTCTCCGGCGCTTCAGGGACCAGGGCAAGAATGTCACCACCGTCCCGAATCTCGATTCTGAGGGAGACACCCGGTTTCTCTCCCTTGCCGACCCCGAAGAGGTCCAGGACCTTTACGGAGAAGGGCCTCCAGCCTCCGTCAAAACACTTTATTTCAATGTCCGCCTCTTCTGGGACAGTGAAATCGACAATCTCGAGCACTATAACCTTGTTCCCGTGGCGCAGGTCCTGTGGGAGGGAGGGGTCATCAAGCCAAGCCCTTCCTTTATCCCTCCCTCCCTCTCCCTGTCCACCTCCAGGAACCTTTCAAGCCTCGTCCAGGAAATCCGGAATGAATGCGCCAGCCGTTCCCGGCAACTCGAGGAGTTCAAGACCCCCAGAGACCAGAAGACGGAAGGGATGGACGCAGGATACATGATCTATATCCTCGCCCTTCGCACCCTGAACCGTTACGTCCCCCTCCTCTATCACTACGCCGAAAGCGACCCTGTTCATCCATGGCTCCTCTACGGAACCCTCAGACAGATGGTGGGAGAGGTCAGCACATTTTCCGACCGGGTCAACTTTCTCGGAGAGACCGATCAATCCGGAGAACCCCTTCCTCCCTATGATCACGAGGATATCTGGGGATGTCTGACCAAAGCCCAGACGGTGCTGTTTACATTGCTGAACAACCTGACTGTCGGACCGGATCTGATCATCCGGCTCGAAAAAATCGACGAATCCTTCAATGGAACCCTTTCCCAGTCCTTCTTCTCTCCCCGGACACGCTATTACCTGGTGGTCAAGACCGAGGGAGATCCGGAACGGGAAAGCTCCTCCTTCATGGACAATGCGAAAATCGGCCCTCCCTCCATCATCTCCTCCCTGATCAGAAGAGCTCTGCCCGGTGTCGAACTCACCGCCATGAGCGGACCGCCCCAGGGTCTTCCCAGAAGACTCAACGCCCAGTATTTCCGGATCGAACCGCATGACCCGGTCTGGGACGCCATCCGTCAGGAGGAGGCGATACAGGTCCATTGGCCGGGAGCACCTGAAGGTTCAATGATCGATCTTATTGGAGTCCGATAATGACAACACTATCCGATTGCCTCATCCCCCTTCTGGCCTTCGTCAAGGACAGGCTCGAGCGTTCACTTCCGGAGACAAACACCCTCAGGCGGGAGATCCTTGACCGGATCGAGAAGGCCCGCTCGCAGGCCAAAAGCTCCGGCATCTCCGATACGCATTTTGAAAGCGGACTCTTTCCGGCGATCGTCTGGATCGATGAAAGCCTGATGTGCGCCAACTGGCCGGGCGCGGTCGACTGGAGCAGGAACATGCTCCAGAAATCCTTTTTCAGGATCACGAACGGAGGGGTCGAGTTCTACAGGCGTATGCCCCAGGAGACAAAGGACCCGAATGCCAGGGAGATCCTGTCGATCTACCTGATGGCCCTCAAGCTGGGATTCAGGGGGCAATACGGACTGGAATCGAACGGCCACGAGGCAGCGAGGATCCAAAAACATCTCCAGAGCATTCTGGAACCGGATCTGCCGATCTTCGAAAGGGACAAGATCTTTCCCTCCGGCTATCTGACCCGTGAGGGTCCGGAGGGCCAGACAAAGGTCGCCTCCCGGAAGACCCTGAACACGGTTTTCGTCTGGCTCGTCCCGTCCCTGATGGTCCTGGTCCTCTTCGTCCTGTACGACCGGATCATTCACCAGATGACCCGAAACGTCCTCAGACACCTTCATTGAAACGGGGATTTGCCCAATGATTAAAAAAGTCCTGAAACCGGTTCTCTCCCTTCTCCTGGCAACGGCCCTGTTTATCCTGGTGTGGCTTTTTGGCTCCTATGAACACTGGCCCATATGGCTTTCCCTTTTATCCGGCGCCATCGTAGTGCTTGTCTCCTTCTCCGGACGCCGGATCGTCGGGTTCATCCAAAAAACGGCCTCCCAGCAAAAGCTCCGTGCTTCCGCCAATCTGGACAAGAAATCAGAGCGGCTTCTTTCGATCGGAAGCCTCTGGAAAAAAGCCATCTCCACCGCCCGGGGATCGGCCGGGAGAAAGAGCGGGAACCCGATCTCCACCCTGCCGCTGTTCCTTGTTCTGGGCGGGGGTACAACAGGAAAGACCACCCTTCTGGCCAATGCGAACGTCCCGATCCGCTTCAGGAACGTCTCTCCCCAAATCGATCCGCCCCCCACCGAAACCATCGAGTTTTTCTTCGAGGACAAGGCGATCCTTCTGGACACATCGGGCCGTTACGTCAACCCTGACCAGAGCTCCGACATCAATGAGGAATGGGATCTGATCACAAGACTTCTTTTAAAAACGCGCCAGAGAGAATCCCTGAGCGGCGTGATCGTGACCATTTCCGTCGAAGATCTCTGGAGCTCCGACAGCACAAAGCTTGCCCGGATCTCCCAGAACATCCGGCAGAGGATCGACTCCCTGATGCGGACCACCAACATCCGCTTTCCCGTATACATCATGGTCACCAAGCTCGATCTTCTGTCGGGATTTGGCCATTTTGTCTCGTCGCTCCCGAAGCCCCGGACCGATGAAATCCTGGGATATCTTTCAAAACCGGAAGAGCAGTGGGACCAGACGCTTGAGTCCTCCCTCGACAGGCTGTCCGGAGAGATCCGCGAGATCCTCTTTTCCAGGAGCGATGCCGGAACAGACTCCTCCGAGGCTCTCGTGTTCCCGCTCGAAATCCAGGCCCTCAAGCCCCTTCTCACCCCCTTTATCAAGGGACTGTTCGAAGCCTCACCCTATCTCGAGCTTCCGGTCTTCCGGGGGGTTTTCCTTTCAAGCGGAACGATCCGCGGAGCCCGGTTCTCCTCGATTCTTGGCGATGAAGGCGGAATACGAAAAGAACAACCCGTTGAAATTCTCGAGCCCAACTCCCGGGTTGCCCTCAAATCCGACCAGAGCACCCTGGAGCTGGGGAACGGAAACCAGGCCGGCGCCCGACCGGCCTCGATGATCTCCGGAGGTTCTCCCAAAAAAGCACCACCCTTCACCATGGGCGTTTTCCTCAAGGATTTCTTTACGGACCTTCTGCCCTCCGACCGCTCCCAGGTCATTCCACTGGGTCTTTTGGCCCGATGGAGACGCTTTTCCTCGAATATCCTCCTTGTGAGCTGGTACGGATTCAATCTTCTTCTGGGACTTTATTTTTCCTATTCGTTTTACGTGACCTACCATACCGTCAAAACGCTTTCCGCCCGGGAGCCCGGAGAAATCCGGATCGGAGGAGATTTTCACCAGAATCTGGAAAACCTCGAGGGTTACCGGAGCCTGATCGACTGGATGGCGGGAAAGGATCGATCGATCCTCTTTCACCTTCTCGCTTTTTCCGGACAGGTGGGGGTGATTGAAGACCGGATGAAGGAGCGATTCACCGACCTGTTTTCAAGGGCGGTCCTTCCCGAGATGAATGCGACGCTCCGGGCCAAAATCCGGGAGCTTTTAAACGATGATCCCAAAAATCAGCTGGCCGACTATGCCGAAATCCTGGTCCGGAGAATCAATCTCATCAGGGACCGGGAAAACCGGATGGGATACGACGATCTGAAGCGGCAACCCCAGCCGGGAACACTGGACCTCGCCACCATCGATCCGACCATCTCTCCCCAGGAAGCCCGGCACTTCGCCGATCTCTATCTGGCCTACACCGCATGGGTTCCGGCCGAAGCCATCGGCCCCAGCAAGGACCTTCTCCAGTCCCTCCTTCTGGAGGTCGAACAGACCGTTCCCGACTTCACATGGCTTGTCGACTGGGTCAACACCCAGAACTTGCAAAATGTCACTCTGGCAACCTTCTGGAAGGGAACCGCCACCCCCAAACATGGCCGGACCATTCCGGCTGCCTACACAAACACCGGCATGAGACGGATCTTCGAATTTCTCACCGAGGTCCAGGCGGCAAGTCCGCCAAACTTCCCCATCGCCTTGCATGAACAATCCTTCCTGGCCTGGTACAGGATCCGAAAGGAAGAGGCATGGCTCGGTTTTCTCCAGTCCTTCCAGGACGGCGAGTCGACCCTCTCCGACGCCATTGCCTGGAAGGGTTTCTTCCAGAGCCTTCCGACACCCCAAAATCCCTACATCCTCCTTGCAAACCGGATGTCCGACGAATTTCCGGCGAGCCAGGACAACCAGCACGAACGCTGGCAGGATCTTCTCCGAAGGATCCTCAGGATTGAAAACGCCAGACCCCAGTCGGGTCTGGTCTCCCGTATCCGGGGATACGCCGGCATCCTCGACGCGTCCGGCTCCACCGGAACCCATCATGGGGCCAAACGGGGACAGAGATACTTCGTTTCCATGATCGATGCGAGCAAGGCCTATACCCGGTTTTCCCAGGATCTCTCCCAGGCGGTGGGAGACGGGCTAAAGGGACAGGGACACGCCCTGGGTCTGACCGCGGCCTATTTCTCCTTCAGCCATCGTTCCAAAAATAAAAAACCCGTCCTGATCGATCTCGGAGATGCCCTCTCCAGCATGAAAGAGAACCTGATCTCGAGCTCGGATCCCAAGGAAATTCTCGTCTGGGAGCTGGTGTCCGGCCAGTTTTCAAGCGCCCTTGATTTTCTCGACCGGGAAGCGGCCTGCGAGATCAACGATCGCTGGGTCGCCGATGTCGTCTCTCCCGCCCAGGCCTCTCTCACGTCGAAAGAGCTCAATCATTTTCTTCTGGGAGCGGGAGGAAGCATCCCCGCCTTCATGGAGAAAACCATGAAACCCTTTGTCATGCGGGGCGCAAACGGCTACAGGCTCATCACGAAAGACGGAGCCGGAGTCGCCGTATCACCAGAATTTCTGGTCTTCATCAACACGGCCATCTCGGGACGGCGATCGCTGGAACTGGCGATGAAAGAGACCGAACTCGAAAGCAAGAAACAGCATCTCGATCTCGTCACCCTGAGGCAGTCCCTTCAGAAACAAGATCAGGACGACTCCAGAAAGATCCTCATGATGACCAAAAAACAGTTCCCGGTGGTGTTAAAGGCCCTTCCGACGGACGTGAACAGCCAGAGTCTTTCGAAGCCCTACCTGACACGTCTGACACTTTCCTGCGCGGAAAAGACGCATGTGCTCAACAATTTCAACCTTCCGGTCCGGAGCTCCTGGACATGGTCCCCCCTTGTCTGCGGAAGGACGACCCTCGATATCCGCATCGGAAAACTCACCGTGAGCCGGAGCTATCCGGGACCCAACGGTTTCGCCCATTTTCTGGAAGCCTTCTATCAGGGCCGATTGAGGCTGACACCCCAGGACTTCCCTCTCTACAAGGACGCCCTCGTCAACCTCCATGTGACCCACCTTGATGTCCGTTTCCGGTTCAAGGGAGCGCATGCTCTCCTGTCCAGCTACAAGCAGGGCCAGCTGGCCCAGGCCTCCCAGGACAGGATCCGGAACAAGATCAGGAAAATCGACTCGGAGCTCTCGATTCTCGACCAGAATGACCTCGAGCACCAGCAGGAATCTTTAAAAGACAGGCCCTTCGCCAGCGACAAGATCCCCGTGAGAATCTCAAACTGCTTCCCGGGAGAACAAAACGCGTCATCACAACCGGAGGCGCCATCTCATGACAACCTGTAGCATGGGGAAATCCCAAAAACAAACCGTGAAAGGGCTCATCAGAAAATGAACCTTGAATCGATCAGAGAACTTGGCAAAAAGGCGATCCCCGGAGAGTTCCCTGCCGGTCGCGATGTTCGGGAGCTTGAGGGCTTTCTGGCTCTTCAGGCGGAAATCGACCGAAGCCAGTCCATCTCCGCGTCAGGAGCGGTCGACTGGAAAAAGGTCCAGAAACTCTCCGAAGAGCTTCTCGACAGGGAGGGAAAAGACCTTCTGGTCGCCTGCTACCTTTCCGTCGCCCTGACCCGAACCGGGGGTCCCCCCGGTTTTCTGGCCGGCCTCAAGGTCATGGCCGACCTCGTCGAAGACTATTGGGAAACCCTTTTTCCACCCCTGAAAAGACTGCGGGGAAGACGGAACGCCATTTCCTGGTGGCTCGAACAGCAAAAGGAAATCCTTCCGAAGCTGGACAATCCTCCACTGTCTCCCCGGGAGATGGCCGATGGCCGGGAGGTCGCCCGTCGATTGAACCGGACATTGGGAGACAAAGACCCTGAAGGCCCCCTTCTGAGCCCTGTCATTGCCCTTTTGGACGCCCTTCCCGTCCTGGAGCCAGAGCCTCTCCAGGAGATAAAGGAGGCTGTCCCCCCCGAGAGTTCAGCTCCCTCTCCGGAACCTTTGGAACCCGTGTCCCGTCAGGAGGAGCCGATCGCTATCCCGGAGGAAGAACCGGAAGACACTCTGGAGCGGATCTATGTGGCCATGAAAATCGTTTCGGAAAATCTTCTGGCCGGGGATCCCACCGATTTCCGGATTTATCGTACTTCCAGAATGTCCCTGTGGGACCAGATCTCCGTTCTCCCCGACTCCCAGGATCGGGTCACCCGCATTCCCCCTCCTCCCCATCCCCTTCAGTCCGCACTGGAATCCGTTCTCGCCTCGGGCAGTCCCGAAGACCTGATCGCCTTTTCGGAAACCCAGCAACCGGTTTACCCCTTCTGGCTGGATCTGTCCTTCCACGAGGCCATGGCGCTTGAAAAGATGGGCGAATCCGGCCAACAGGCCGCTCTTGCCCTCAAGGGAGAGATCTCCTTCCTGTTAAAACGGCTTGCCGGAATCGAATCACTCTCTTTCTCGGACAACACTCCCTTCCTTTCTCCCGAAGGCAAAAAATGGCTTGAATCTCTCCACATGGGCGATCAGCCCCCCGGAGGGGGGGAGACGTTGGCTTCATCAGCGCTTTTCGAGCCGGTGCGGCTGATGATTGGCGATGGACGACATGAAGAAGCGGCCAGACGATTTGAGGAGATCCGGAAAAAGGCACCTTCGGCCCGGATCCGGCTTCACCTGGATACGGAGTTTTTGATGGAGATCGCCGGAAGGGGTCGCGATTTCCCCGTTGAAATATTTGCGCTTTCCCTCCTCCGGGAGAGCGACCGGATCGATCTCGACCTTTGGGAACCGGAGCTCTCCAAAAGGGTTCTCCCGCTCCTCTACCGGATCTTTTCGCAAAGTGAAGAGGACGAGCTCCAGAAGGAAGCCGGCCACCTGATGCGCCGTCTAGTCGCTCTGGACATCTCCAGTGCCATCGTAACATTCCAGAAGAGATGAGCATCACAGAACCGGATCGAGTATCCAGGTAAAATGGCTGTCCATACTGTTCAAAACAGCGTGAACCTTTAATAGAGAAAATCCTTGAGGGGGTGAGAATGGCCATCATGACATCTGGCAAAGAGCCAGACAGCCCAAAAGAATATGATGAAATGGCACGGGAGCTGTTCCTGTCCAGGAGAATGGATTTCTACCGTGAACTCGGACGTCTTCTGAGAATGAGGACCGACATGAGTCTTCCGGACCTTATCGGAGTTCTCGAAGCCACGGGCAAATATCCCCGCGGGATTCTCCACAATATCGCCAAGAAACTTCGGGACGGAGAAACCTCCTTTTCCGGAGCCATCCGGGAATGGGCTCCCCTTCGCGACTCGGTCATTCTCAATCTCTCGGACAAACGATCCTGTCCGCTTGAGTCGGCACTGGATTTCCTGGTGGATCTTCCGGAATAGCCTGATCGTCTCCATTTTCAGGACAATCCCTTCAGGGCAATCCGGATTCCCCCGAAGGTTCCTGAACATTCTGGGAGATCCTGAAGGCCTGTTCCCAATCTGGCGCCCTCCCGATCTCGGGAAGATGCTCGAGAATCTCCCGGACCTTCAGGATATCTCCCGGAACAATCCGGGAAAGAGACAGGACAGCCTTCAGCGCCAGCCCGTACGCCCCGCTCGAAATGGCCCTGTCGAGCGCTTCACCATAGAGAGCTCTCGACAGCTCGGAGCGATGGGGTTCGATCATGAGACGGGCCTCGCCTTCAAGCCGGAGAAGCTCCGGGTCAAGAATGCTGATTCCCGTTGAAACAGCTGCCCTTCTTCCTTCCTGAAGAGCGATGAGCGCCCGTTCGGGATTCTTTGCCCGAATGGCTCCGTCGGCCTCGAACAGGCTGTATAGGGGGGCATAACCAGGAAGATCCTTCATGATCACCTGTTTTGCATCCCGCATCATGTCGCACCCTTTCTCGCTCCCCTTGGACCAACCGATGGAAAAGAGAGCCGAGTGCACCCACAACTCAAAACCATGTGTTTCTGACAGGGATCGCAACCTTCTCGAAACCGCATCCGCCTTTTCGGACTCACCTGAAAAGAAATGGATGAGAGTCATGGAGGACAGGGAGAGGCACAAGGAGAGCGGATGACCAAGATCCGTCGACCGCCCGATCGCCCGGGATGCCCAGCTTTCCGCTTCCCCTGACCTCCCCTGAAGGCAGTAGACCCGGGAAAGGTCGCACATCAGCCCGACGACCGGCTCCTCCGCATAGGGAGAAAGATCCGGCTTGCTCGCAAGGTCGTAGAATCCGGCGGCCTCTGAAAGCCCGTCCTTCAAAGACCTCTCCGACTCGTCAAGCTTTCCAGTCCAGGAAAACGTATTCCCCAAAACATGGCTCGCCCGGACCCGATCTTCCCAAAGCCCGCTTTTCCGGCTATGGATCATGAGATTCCGGGCCCAGGGCAACGCTTCCGCCGGTCCAAACCGGGTGATCGCGCTGGCCCACATGGCGTAGAGTAGAGGGAATGTCCGGAAAGAAGGTCCGACCATGTCGCACAACTCGAATGCACTTCTGTAGATCGCATCGATCCGGTCCGATCCATAGCCGTGAAGCACCCGGCAGACCGGTCCGATGACGAGGAGAATCTCGAGCTCCCTTTCCCGGGACTTCTCCGAGCGATCGCTTCTGACGATTTCAAGGGCCTTTTCCAGACGGGCTCCGGCTTCCTGGATCGCCCCCATCGCAATTGCCCGCTTGGCGGCGCGAACCAGGACCGGAAGAACCTCCTCGAACATTCCGGCTTTTTCCATATGTTCTGCCAGACAATCCGGTTCCTGTTCGACCCGGTCGGAGAATTGTTCCCTCAAAACATCGACCGTCCGTCGATGGATCAACATCCGCCGTGAATCCGGCAAGGAGCGGAGGATCGCATCCCGCAAAATCCCGTGACGAAAACTCAAGACCGACTCAGGATCCTCCCCGCTCCTGATCAGAATCCCCTTTCCGAAAAGGGTGTTGAGTCCACACTCCCATCTTGGAACTTGTTGGCCCGGATGCAGTGAAGAGGCCACCCGCCCGAAGAGATCCTTCGGAAACTCCCTTCCGAGACAGGCAGCAATCTGGGCCAGTTCCTTATGCTCGCCCAGATCATCGATTCGGGAAGAAAGGAGTTCCATCGTATTGGGGGAAAAATCCGATGTTTGAACACTCGATGACCGGATGGCCATCCGGACATACTCCTCGAGAAAGAGTGGCACGCCGGAGCCCAGCGATACCAGCTCCCGGACCTTCTCCGGAGGCAGGGCGTCGGAAGAGATCGCCCCGATGAACTTCCGGCTCTCCTCTGGGTCGAGGGGTAGAAGTTCGATCTGACAGTCCGGATCATCGAAGGAGAGATTCCGGAGAGCGGACCCTGTCCTGGAAACCATCAGGACCATCAGACGACCGGAAGAAATCGTCCCGAGCAATTTCCGGATCATGGCGATGGTCAGTTGATCGGCCCATGGGCAATCCTCGACGATCAGAAGAACCGGCGAGTTGCGGACCCTGACCGACAGAAGGTCCACCATGAGATTTTCAACCAGGACAGAAACCTTCCCCGGAGACAGTGGCGGGAGATGATCAGACCAGTGTCCCTCTCCAAGAACAAATCGGAGGAAGGCGGGAAGATCCTCCTCCACCGGCCGCCCCATGGACAGGAGATATTTTTCGGCAGCATACCGGATCTCATCCGCTGTCTTTTTAGGGTTCAGGCTCAAAAACGTCCGGAAAAAGCGGGTCAAGGGGAACCAGGGAATCATTTGACATTCGGGGAAACAATAGAGCTCCCGGACCACAGCCGATTGACCGAGAGAGCGGACAAGAGCATGAACGAGGCGTGATTTTCCGATCCCCGCCTCTCCTGTCACCCAGACGACTTTTTTCTCCCCCCGGAGGACCTGCCGCCAAAGTTTCAGAAGGATTCCAAGCTCCTTCTCCCGCCCGACAAAGAGCTCTCCGAACGAAGGACCTTCCGATTCTCCCAGGATCCTGTGGAGGGTGACAGGATTTTTTCCGTTTACAAACAGCCTCTCTCCCTCCGATTCGGAGATGAAAAAGGATCGGATACTCCCGATCGTCCCTTCCGTTGCCAGGGTCTCCCCAGGACCGGCTTCATCGGCGACCAGTGTGGCCATCCGGGTCGCCTCCCCCAAAACATCAGGGAGCCCTCTTGCCAGATCGCAAACAATCTCTCCGGTATGAATCCCCATCCTGACAGGGGGAAAGGGAGAATCGGAGGTCCGGACTTTTTCCAGTATTCCAAGGGCTGTCCGTACAGCTTGCCGGGCGGAATTTTCCTGGGAGGACGGAAAACCGAAGTACGAAAACCATGCAGATCCATGAAACGGAGCGACCCAGCCGCCATTCTTCACGGAAAGGTCCGAAAACAGCTCCCGGCATTTGCCAATCTGCAGAAGCAGATCCTGAAGGTCCTCGCGATTTTCCGGTTCCACCTGAAGACACAGGATGGTTGCCTGACGGGACTCGGGTCCCTCGACGGAAGGGGCATCGGGCGTAACCACCGGCGTCGTTCCGGAAAGGAGACCCTTGAGGTAAAGAACCCGGCTCCTTACCCCCTCCCGGACTTCCCGGATCCATGTTTCATAAGCCGGCAAATGGGGAAGCGTTGTGCTTTCCAGAAAATCTCCACGATATTCGGAAAGGCAAGAGGTGATTCTCTCATGGCATCTGTTGCAGGAGGACGGTTCGTGAAGGGTGTCACACTCCCGGAAAGGCTTGTTCTCCATCAGTCTCGCGAGGTCGACCGGATCGGGATCCCATCCGGACAGCTCCCACCAGACACAAAACCGGTCGCAATCCATCACACCCAATCCCTGGAAGCGCTTTTTCAGGATATAAATTGTGCTGTTGAGGTTCTGTCGTCCCGATCGCTCATCCATTTCCGGCCAGAGCAGACCAATCAGGTCGGATCGCTTGTGACGCCTGCGCTCGACCGCCAGATACAAGAAAAGGGCGGTCGGCTTGTCGAACAGCGACCCTGCCAGGGATCGTCCCCGAAAGAACAGTTCTGGAGAACCCAGTACCCGAACATCAAGCTGTCCCTGTTTTTGGCGAATCCTCCCCATCGGGGCCATCTCTCCCTCTTATGAAACGCTCATCAACGACCCGCCACTAAACGTTGTCTACCCTCAGAGAACAAACCGGCGGCCACTCACCCCACGGATGAATCAAGGGGCTTAAGCGACGCATTCGGCCAGCATGTTCATGATCAGGTGGATGAGCACATCCTTGTCTTTCGGATCCGATTCCGCCACCAGAAGAGCCAACGCGGCAAGCCCCACATCGTTGACGACCGGAGTTCCGTCCTCCTTTATCAAACGGCCATTCCTGTTTAAAAAGTCCAGGAAGAGGAGTGCGGCGCTCCGTTTGTTGCCGTCCGAAAAGGGGTGGTTCTTGATGACGAAGTACAGAAGATGGGCGGCCCTGGCCTCAACCGTTGGATACGCGGGCTGTCCGAAGACACTCTGCTCCAGATTGCCCAGGATGGACAGGAAGCCGTCTCCGCGCTCCTGTCCAAAGAGATTTCCGGCCTCTCCCCGCTTGATGAGCTCGCCCTTCAACAAGGCGATGCTCTGTCTGGCCTCTTCCGGAGTTGGCAATACCCCACCCTCCTGCCCTGAAGGTTCCGACAGCAATCCTTCGTCATATCGCTCAAGCCAGAGGAAGGTGCGGGTGTAGCGGGTGACAACATCCAGAAGTCCCTTCCCGGACTCCGTTGACAGGGCCGGACTTTCGGCAGTCTTCCGGATCAGAAGCAATGCCTTTTCCAGCTCGCGGGCGTTGTCTTCGAACCTCTTCTGGTTCAGGGTGTATCCCTGTAGAAGATGTTTCTTGAGAACCCCGGTCGACCACTGGCGAAACTGTACGCCTTTCTTTGAATTGACCCGGTACCCGACCGAAATAATGGCATCGAGGTTGTAGTGTTTGATCTGGCGCGTCACATGACGGCGGCCTTCCAGACGAACAACCGAGGATTCCTCGGTTGTTGCCTCCTCATCAAGCTCCCCTTCGGAATAAATCTTCTTGAGATGGAGTCCGATATTATCAGGACTGGTATCAAACAGCAGAGACATTTGCTTCTGGCTTAACCAGACATTGTCCCGATCCACTGTGACCTCAATCGAACCACGGTCCGATTGGTAAATAACAACATCCTTCATTCAGTAACCTCTCCGATCCGTTCCGGGATCTTCTCGTCCGTCCCGAAGGATTGATCACCACCGTGGCCAGGGAGACGGAGGAGATTCGCAAAATTCCTTCTCTGGTGGCGGCATTCTTAAAAAACACCTAGCGCCCCAAAAAAGCCCAAGATAGAAAGGAGGCCCCAACTCCATATCACTCAGCAAATCGCAACGATCGGTCCATTTTCAAATAACGGATTTTTATCTTATCACCAATTTTCCCTGATGACCATAATGTTTGGATCGCACATCCCCTTACGTTCATTCATTTTCTTATTGATGATCAATTGATGAACAATTGATAGACGTTTCTTTTCATAGCTCAGGAGAAGGATTAGCCTGTTTCTATCGATGTGTTGCCGGCGCCTCTTCTTCACCCACCGAAACACCCGGAAAATGTCTTCCGAAACAGCACATCCAGGATAAACAAGCCTTTTTAACAGCCACCAGTGGTCACTCAACAGATTCGACAGGAAAATCGTTCCTCAAAGAGGTTCCGTCTTGAACGCTGGTTCCATCTCCGAAAATCATCCCGAGATCAGTCTCCAGCTTCTCGGAGCCCCTACCATAACCACAGGGAAGGATCCGTCCAGACGGCTCCTCCCGAACCTCTGCATCATGCTCGCGCTCCGGATTCTTCTCACGGCGCCCCACCGTTTCCGCCGGACCGAACTGGCCCAAACCCTCTGGCCGGACTCGCAAGATCCCATGAACAACATGAGGCAGCTTCTCTTCCGGATGAAATCGATGCCAGAAGAGATCTCGGAACTGATCGAAACGGACAGGGAGATGATCCTCGTCAAGAATCCGGAAAAGATCCTCATTGATCTCCATTCCTTCCAGTTTCCCTTCCGCTGTCAGCCTCCCCACCCGCCCGATGCGTGTCCGGCCTGTTTTGACGATCTTGAGCACTCTCTCTCCCTTTACAGGGGTCCATTTTTGGAAGGATGGGAGCTCTCCGGATCCGAGCCTTTCGACGACTGGGCCATCGGAATCAGGGACCAGATGGAGACACTCGCGCTCAACAGGCTAAAGAAAGTCCTCAAGCACTATAAAAATCAGGGAGACATCCAGAAAGCCCTTTTTCATGCCCGCTCGATGGCCTCCGTCAATATCGACCAGGAACCCTTTCAGGCCGAACTGTTCACATCTCTTGAAGAGGCCGGATGCCAGGAAGAGATCCTGGAGCGATTCAAGGAGATCAGGAGCCGTTGTCGCGATCTTTTCGGAATCGAGCCGGACGATCGCATTCGTCAGATTTACGAAAGAGCGATCAACGGCAAGGGGCTCATCACGTCCGTCCCTCTCAGAAAAACCGAGCCCCTACTGGAATGGCGGCCCATGATCTATCTGGCCATTGCCGTTTCTTTCCTGAGCGTGGAGGATCCTGACGAGCAATTTGGATGGGTGGAGAGGGTCATCGAAATCTCCCACACATTGATCGAACACTATGGAGGAATACCCGCACAACATTTTGGAACCCTTATCGTGGGCACCTTCGGACATCCTCATATCCGGGAGCAGATGTCCATCCATGCCCTTTTATGTGCTCTTGGCATCAGAAATAAAGTCGACGCGATCGCTGCATCCGGACAAGGTCTTTCAGTCTGCATCGGCATTCACGGAGAACCGGCCATCGTAGCGGACAAAAACACATCGGTCAGTCTGGCCGGAAATGCCATCAAAACAGCCATCAGTCTGGCGGAGAACGGAAAACACTCGGAGGTTCTGGCAACAGGGCAAGCCCTCGAGAGAACCCACGGCCATGTGCTGAGCCATCCGGTTCCGGACAGTCCCGACGGAACGCCTCCCCACCGGACTTATCGGGTTATTTCCTCCATCGATGTCCGGCAACGTTTTAGGGAGATCGATGGAGAATCAAAACCCCCTTTTGTCGGCCGGGAAACAGAGCTTTACCGGTTGACGGAGATCTGGGAACGGGTTCTCCAGAGCCAGTGCGCAATCTTCGGAATCAGAGGGGAGAAGGGGATGGGGAAATCCCGTCTTCTTTGCCATTTCCTCAAAAAAACCCAGACCGGCCCGGTCTTGGTCCGGACGATTTTTTGCCGGCCGGAAACCCAGGGATCCCCCTTTTTTCCGATGGCAGATGAGATCCGGGAATCCTTTGCCGTGGGCAAGCTTCTCGATCAAAAAACCCTGGAAAAGATGTTTGACGCCGTCGGGATCAGAAGCCCCTACAGGCATCGCCTGGGAAAGGTCCTCTCCCAGATTCTGGAGGTTCCCCTGGAGAGCAGCGGAGAAAATACCCCGATTCCCAAGGAAGAGCTGTATCAGGAGGCTATAGAGCTGTTCACCCGTTTCATGCTCCTTCGGCCAGACAAGACACCGCTCATTCTTGCCATTGAGGACATCCACTGGGGTGACCCCTACACCCTCCGGATCCTGAAACGGATCGGAGTTGCCCCACCGGCGGCCCCATTCCTTCTGCTCTTTACCAGCCGGGATACAGCTGATCGCTCCGGAGTGGATTTCTGGAGGGTAGAGCATGTCCTTTTAGGACCGCTTCCGTCCCGGGACATCCGGACATTTCTTGAGGAAATGGACCACCAGGGACAGCTTGGCCCCGAGATCATGGGGAAAATCGAGAAGGACTCCGACGGGATCCCCCTCTTTGTCGAAGAGCTGGTCCGATATTATCAAAATACCCCGAACACCCATTCGCTTCATCCTTGCCAACTTCCCGGCACACTCGAAGACTTTCTCGCCCACAAGCTCCATTCAACAGGGGAAAACCGATTCCTTCTGGGAAAGGCCGCCGTTCTGGGAGAGTCTTTTACACGCGAGCTCCTCCTCCCCCTCTGTTCGGAGGAAGAAAAAAAGAACCTCGATTCCCGTCTTGAGGGGCTCATCCAGTCCAAAATCCTCAAATTCACGGAGGTTGACGGACACATCCTTTACTCTTTCAGCAATACCTTGCTGAGGTACAGGGCCTATCAGACATTGACAGATCGCAGAAGACGAGAACTCCACCGCCGGACCCTCCATCTTCTGGAGTCCCGGGAGACCCCATTCTCCCATGACCCTGAAAAGGAGATCCATTTTCACCGGAAAATGTCAGAACACCAAGGCCGCCGTTCACCGATATGAAAGAAGGGATGCTTTCCCATCCATCAAATGGTTTCTGGCTTGAGAAGCCTGAAGCCATTATCTGTCGGGTTGATCTTTCTGGACGTGTTTTCCGAGAATCGTTCCCCTTCTTTCCGGCCCCGCCAGAATAAAAAGACCAATCAGCAAGGCTGATAAACCCGCAACCGACATCAGCGCCATGTCGAGCCGCCCCCCCAACCGGACCGACAGGGCGGACTGGATCGTGGCATTTGCCGAGGCCAGAAGATTCCCCACCTGATAGACGAGACCCGGAAAGATCCCCCTGATTCCCGACGGAGAAATCTCGTTCAGATAGACCGGGACCACCCCCCATGCCCCCTGGACGAAAAACTGCATCCAGAAAGCTCCGAGGGCAATGACCAGAAGTCCATGGGAACTCCCCCAGAAGGGGGTGCATAAAAGCGCCATCACCGCCGCCATGAAGATCGCCCGCCTGCGCCCCACCCGCTCCGACAGGGTGCCGAGCGTCAACCCTCCAAGGATTGCCCCGATGTTGTAAAGGACAGCGATCCCCCCCACCTCATGGGGGGACAGATGGTGAACTCCCTCCAGAAAACTCGGATACAGGTCCTGGGTCCCATGGCTCAGAAAGTTGAAGGCTGTCATGAGACAAATGGCAAACACCACGGTTTTCCAGTGAACAGAAAAGATCTCCCGGAAATCCGGAAACGCTCCTCCCCCTTTTTCCACAACATGGGATTCCGGAATGTTTTTTCGGATATACAAGACCAGAAAGGCCGGAAGAATAGCCAGCATCAAAAGCCCCCGCCACCCGGTGAGAGGATAGATAAACGCATAGGCCAAAGAGGCCAGAAGATAGCCGGACGGGTAACCCGCCTGCAGGATCCCGGAGACAAACCCCCGGGCAGCCGGTGGAACGCTTTCCATGACCAAAGCGGAACCGGCGCCCCACTCTCCCCCCATGGCAATGCCAAAAAACGCCCGGAGAAGAAAGAAAAGGCCAAGAGAGGGAGCCAGCGCCGAAAAAAATCCAAAAACCGAATAGGCCATGACAACCGCCATGAGGACAGGCCGACGTCCATAACGGTCCGAGAGGATCCCGAAGAAAAGGGCTCCGACAGGACGCGTCGCAAGGGTCAGGAAGATGGCGAGCGTCACCTCGGTCATGGAGGAATGAAAGGTTGCCGCGACATCCTTCAGCACAAAGATCAACAGGAAAAAATCAAAGGCATCAAGCGCCCATCCCAAAAATCCCGCAAGAACCACCCGGCGATGGGCAGGTGCGAGATGCTTCAGGTCACTAAAAAACATCATGAGAACACCCTCGCTGTCCAAACTGCCAAAAGGAAAAAGGATCAAGGACTTTTATTCTGACCGTTGCCGCATCCTAAAATCCATCATAAAAGGGCTTTCTCTCGCACCGAAGCTGTGCAAAGATATTTCAGGGCCCGATCTTTGGGCCACGGGATCAGCTGCCATGCGCTTTAACCCATTAGACCATTCCCAAAATCCCACACAAAGGGAGGATCCCATGGAAGAGGATGAAGACGATGGATTTTCAGGGCTTCGTTTCGGAGAAATGGATGAGGACAAGATCGACTGGTCGGTTGACCCACCGGAGGATCCCGATGATGAGCCCTCCGAACGCACTCCGCGATCCATCATCTCCGCACTGGGATATGATCCCCTGTCCATGGACGATGACGGGGAAGACGACGATTTCCCGATGGATGAAGACAACCTCGGGACGGATCTTCCCCTTGAGGACGAAGAAGACGAGCTCTGACGACAAACTCTCTCAAGACAAAATCTTACGCTTGCGCCCTGACCATCTTTCGAGCAACCGGCAGGCATTCTGGCCGGTATCAGACGATCGGGGAGGGTTTTGATCCCTTTCTCGAAAATCGGTTATTCTGATCCTGTTTCCTCAAGAAATCCTTGTCCATCATTTTTCCAGGAGTCCTTTGCATGAAAAAACAGTTGAGAATCGGTTTTGTGGGACTCGGACGCATGGGACTCAATATGGCCCGGAATCTGTTCGACCGGGGCTACCCGATCACACAAGTCCATGACGTCAACAGGCTTCATGCCGAAAAAGCCGCATCGGAGCTGGGCTCCACAGCAGCCAAGACACTCGGGGAGGTGACAGACGGCGCTGACGTCGTCATCACCGTCGTGGGAAATGACTCCGACATGGACCGGATCTTCTCCGAAACGGGGGATTCCCTTCTTTCGGGATCTTCCGGAAAAATCTTTTTGAACTGTGCCACCGTTCTTCCCAAAACCCACATCGAAACCGAACGCAGATGCCGGAAAGCCGGAGCAAAATCGCTCGAGGTCTCCATGGCCGGCTCCATTCCACAGGCACGGAGCGGATCGCTGTTCCTGATCGTAGGCGGAGAGAAAGAGACCATTGATCGCATCCTTCCTCTTCTCGAAGACCTCTCCTCTTCAATCGTTCTCATGGGACCCGTCGGTCAGGCCGCCAGGATGAAGGCTCTGGTCAACATGGTCATGAACATCAACACCGCTGGGCTGGCCGAAGGTCTGGGGCTCGCCGATGCCCTTGGCCTCGACCTGACGCTCGTCAGGGAGGTCTTCTCCAAAACCGGCGCCATGTCGCGCGTTCTGGAAACTGACGGAGCCGACATGCAAAACAGGGACCATGAGGTCTATTTTTCCGCCTCCCATGCGGCAAAGGATGCCCATATCGCAATCGAGCTCGCCCATGAGGCGAATCTCTCCCTCCCATTGGCCGAAGCCACCGCCATGCAGTATGATCGTATGGTTCGCATGGGACTCGGAGAGCTTGACAAGTCCGGCATTTCAGAGCTGACATTTCGGGAAAGAACTCCCGACAGGGCAGAGAACCGTCCCTGAAAACCCAAACCTCCAGCAAAGAAAGGAAGATCAATGGCAGAAAAGCACACCCCGGAAACGATCGTTCCCATCATTCCGTCCGGAACAGCCGGTCCTTTGGGAATTCTTCACCTTCCAAGACTCTGGACCAAACTGACACTGGGAAACGCTGGACTTCTTCCTGAAGACTATCATTATTGCGGACAGGGGTTCGACCAGTTGACCATCTCCAATCTGGGGCTCGACAAGGATTCCCTTTTGGCTTTTGTCAAGGAGAAGAAACCCACCTATGTCCAGTTTGAGGAGTATGTCAAAAAGCACGGAAAAACCGATGCCCAGACCATCACGATCCACAACGAGGCCATTCGGGGATATATCCATGCTCCGGACCTGGCCAAAAAGATGAGAGAAGAGCTTGGCGTCACCGACGAAACACTCTCCCACGCCGTGGCGCTCAACATGCTTGATGACCTTGCCCTTCTTCACCGCAAGGTAAACCAGAACCGATAAAGCCATTTTTCCTTATATCATTGCTCACCAGCCGGTGGACGCATCCTGTAACCGCGTCCACCGGAATTCTGTTGTCTTAAAATCCTGACATGCCGGATCATGTGATTCTGCTCGTTTTCGTGAACTCGCAGAATGGGGCAAATCGATTTACAAGGATTTACGGTTCGTTTTTATTTTGAGAGAGAGTTGGTTTCAGGCCCTCTCCCTTATTTTTTGCCCCGAAAAGAAGACTCCGTCGAAAAGCCGGTCTTACCCCAGGCAGCGAGGATCATTCCACTATGACCATACGATGGCTAACAGCACTTCAGCAAGACTAAAGTACGGGTCAAGAATCGTCCGAGCCCCTGATAGGAATTCTTTCTTTCCGGTCCAGCAGAATCAGGCAGAGCAAAGCATTCAGGAAGAGACTTTGGTGGACATTGCCTCGCGAGATGAAGACCGGCAGGATTTGTCGTCGATTGACACCGGTCAAACCCCTCTTCCCTATCAAAAAAGATCAGGCCAAAGCCACCGACCAGAACAAGCAGAGGGCTTTCTTTCTGGCAGATTCGACTCATACACGTTTTGCCGTTTTCCCGACATAAAGGTTATGGATTCTTCTCGGGAAACAGCAACCATCTCACATGAAAACATCTCACGTTGCAGAAAAATCGTATCAGTGATACTTATAGAAAATCCTCAAGATTCCTGAATCGCCAGCGGTCCCCCAGGAGATTATCCACTCCATCCCGCTTGGTGAAAAGCGCACATCCTGATGAAAGGATTGGCATTGCCTCCATCCGCATCGGCTGAAAGTCACCAGGTATTCAAAGAGCTTCGCCTTTCAGGGCTATGGCTCATCTGGGCCCTGGCCCTGATGGCAGGCCTCTATGGCTTTCTGTCGATCGAGCGCGCCGCCATCACTCAAAAAACTCTCGAAATCGCCCGCTTCACCGATGCGGTCGTCTTCCTTGAAAAGATCAACGACACCCTGACACTCGACTCCATCTCAAGAACCACTCTTCCTGGGGTTTTGTGGACCCGCTATCGCGACGGCCTGTTATCGCAAGGAGAAACGGTCCTGTCCACCATGACAAACAATGATGATTTTCTTTCCGGAAAAAAACGGGCCGTCCTCCTAGAGACCTCCTCCCTTTTCGACCATTTCCGGAAAGAGATCATCTCTTCCGGCCCCGTTTCCGATCTCGTCAATACAGATCACCGATTGATGGTTTTATCTACCGAACTTTCCGGATGGGCGACAAACCAACGGACTACCTTCTTCCAGAAAATCCGGCTTTTGGACTTTGAAAGGACCATCATCATCCTTGCCACAACCTTGGGCGGACTCATTTACCTGTACCAGAAGAGCCGGCTCCATCGGAAAATCACACGGCAGAACCGTTTCCATCAAGCCCTTTCCCGAATCGACCAACTCATCCTGACATTGCCCGACATGGATCACCTCCTTCCCGAAGCCTGCCAGATCGTCGTCGAGGAAGGAGGTCTCCTCCTGGCTCGCTTCATCAAGATGGACCCTTTGTCCGGAGAAGGAACCGTCCTCACCCATTTTGGAAACGCCACAGAGAATTTCATCCGTCGAAAACACTCAAGCGACCCCGCCAATCCGGAGAAGAATCCCCTCTGGACAGAGCTTTTGGAGAAAAAACAGACGATCGTCTGGAATCAATTAGAGGAGCAGATCAAGAATCCCTCCCTTCTTCAGACTCTCCGGGAAAATGGCATCCTGTCCATAGCAGCTTCTCCTGTTTTACTGGACAGGGACATGTTCGGAGCATTGATCGTTTATTCGAACCAACAAGATTATTTCGATCCGGAACTCATAAAGTTGGTCGATGTTCTCACCCAAAATATCACTTTTGCAATCGAAAACCGAAGAAAAGATGACGAAAGAGCGCTCCGGGAAGAGGAGGTGTCAAGACTTTCCCTGTTCGACTCCCTCACCGGTCTTCCCAATCGCAGACTCTTTCAGGACAGGCTGAACCAGACCATCAATCGCCATCTTCGATCCAAAGGACGGTTCGGAGTGGGGATTCTGGATCTTGACGGATTCAAGCTGGTGAACGATCGTCTGGGCCACCAATCAGGAGACGAACTTCTCGTGAAAGTCTCCGAGCGCCTGAGAGGAGTGCTTCGGGGAACAGACACCCTCGCAAGGCTCGGAGGAGATGAGTTCGGAATCATCTTTTCAGACCTGGAAGGAGAAAAAGAAGCCGCCATCTTCGATCGGGTCATCGCCTCCCTCGCACTTCCGATCCCGCTGGGAAAAGAGCTCGCAACGGTCGGCGGAAGCCTTGGAATCACGATCATTCCTCCCGATGAAGGAGGTGACGAAAGTCTGATCAAGCATGCGGATCTCGCCATGTATGTGGTCAAGGAACATGGGAAGAATGGCTGGGAGGTCTTTCAGCCGATCATGTCCAGATCTCTCGAAAATGCCCATCGGATGAAGGAAGAGCTCGCCAGGTCCTTCAAGGAAAAACGGTTTTCCATTGATTACCAGCCCCAGGTTGAAATGACCTCGGGAAAGATCGAGGGAATGGAAGCACTGCTCCGATGGAACCACCCCGACCGGGGACAGATGAAATCAGAAGAATTTATCGGCGTTCTGGAAGGCTGTGATCTCATTATCGACGTAGAACGATGGGTTCTGGAGGAGATTCTCTCCCATATTCCGATCTGGGCCAAGCAAAATATCTGCCCCAGGGTCCGGATGAATGTCAGTAGCCGACATCTCCTCTCGGGAAGCTTTATCGAAGATCTCCGGTCGGCCTTTTCACACCACCCCGACATTCGCCCACAATCCCTCGAACTCGACGTTTCTGAAACCAGATCCTTTCAGGAAATCCGGAAGGTCAAAGAGGTCTTCGATGAATGCAGGCGCTTCGGAGTCGCCATCACCATCAGCCATATCGGAACAGATCATGGATCCCTTTCCTACATCCAGACACTTGGAATAGACCGGGTGTCGATCGATCAGAAATTTGTCCGAAAACTTCCCAAAAGCCCCCAGGATATGGCCATCGTCGCGAGTCTTGTCACCTCAGCTCAACTCTTGCTCATCGATGTGATCGGAGAAGGAATCGAAACCGAAGAAGAAGGCCATCTTCTTCTCAAATGGGGATGCCGGATCGGTCAGGGGTTCGCGATCGCGCACCCCATGTCCGCGGAAAACATTCCAGAATGGCACAGACAGTATCAACCCTTTGAGTCATGGACCAAATGGAACAAGGTTCCATGGGAACCGAAAGACTATCCCCTTCTGATGGCCAAGGAAGCGGCTCGTGTTTTTTATGAAAACTTCATCTCTGGAATCGGAATTCCCGGTGAAACAAGAGTTGAGTGGATCGACTCCCACCGTTGCCTCCAGGGGAGGTGGATCGACGGAAACGGAGCTCTCCGTTATGGAGACACAAAAGAATTCAGAGAGTACAAAGAGGCTCACGAATCTCTTCACGAGCATATCCGCCAAGCCATTTCAGCCCGGGACAGGGAAGACCATCCGGCATTCGAGGCGCTCAAAAGCGCAATCAGGGAAATCAATCAGGACCTCATCAGAAGAATTGACCGGATCTGGAATCTGGACCAAGGCTGACACAACGCCGCAAAGAAGGATTCCGGTCAAAAGACAAACCAGATGATCTCCAAGAGGAAGATTTTTCTATTCTCTGGTTTAAAAGAGTCCCCCGTCTTTGAAGATGACCGGTTTCTGAGGCCGATCTTGTGAAAACAGGCTTATTTTTTTCCAAGACAAAGCGAGTGACAGAAAGCAAATCCTGACAGAAAAATCCTGTCGACCGTTCGGGGAATTGTCCCCTCTAACGGTCCTGATCAAAGAAGACTCCTTAGTCTCTGGACCCGGAAAGCCGAGCCCGGAATTCTTCACTTCAATCCCCGCCGCAACCCTTCGATTCGGGGGGCTTATAGTCCTAGATCACATCAATAGCGAGCATCAGACGGTTTTTTCCCGTGAGGCCAATCATTGACCTTCCCCGGGAAATCCGGCCGGGGCATATGGGTAAAATAAGCCGATACGTCGACAGCTTCCTGATCCGTCAGCTCACCCTGTCCAAGAGGCGTGTCCATGGAGTGGGAGATGGGCATGTTGTTCCTGACGAAGGCCGCGGCGGTATAGGTTTTGGCGATTCCTGCCCCGATATTAAAGGAATGTGGCCCCCATAACGGAGGAAATAGATAGGAACCGTGAGCATCCAGAAGACCTTCTCCCTGCTTTCCGTGACACGATGCACAGTCTTGCCGGTAGATCTTCTTTCCATCAGGAAGATCGGGCACAAGTCTCTTGCTGATCCCTCCAAGCCCCCGCCCGGGAATCGTATCGTGTCGATGAAAACCATCGTTCATCCAGTTCATATAAGCCACCATGGCGGACATGGCTTTTGAGTGTTTGTCGAGAGCAACCCCATTCATTGAGCGAAGGAAACAGCCATTGATCCTGTCGGCCATATCGATCACCTTCCCCGCCCGGGATGAATAGGAGGGAAACTGGGAGGCAAGCCCGACAAAGGGAGAGGCATACGCCATGGTTCCCGCATCGAGGTGGCAACTCGCGCAGGTAAGCTCATCCCCCACATTTTTTGCAAGAAGAGTCTTCGTCTCGATCATCAGGCGCATTCCGTAAAGGATCTCGTCACGATGGGGATCCTTGAGGATCCCCGCGAGGCGAGGGGCAGCGTAGGATCCCGCGGAAGAGGGACGGGGAGTGATTTCAGAACGGATTCTCCCGATCTGCTCCGGGGTAACCATCGGAGCATGATTTCCCCACGCTGTACGGATGAATGTGACGATCTGGGCCAGCTCCTCATCTGTCAGTCCTCCATAGTTCGGCATGGCGAAAGACTTCGGATACTCCGCGGTCACCGCGGAGCGGGAACCGGAGAGAATCACATGGACGACCGAGAGAGGGTTGCGAGAAAGGATGGACGGATTTTCCGCCAGTGAGGGGAAAAGATTGGCCACCCCCTTTCCGTCGAGCTGGTGACAGGAGGCGCAGAACTGGACATAGCCGAGCCCGCCCGCTGTCGTGAAGAGAGAGGCAGCGGAATGACTCTGGCTCGGTGATATGGTTTCTTGTGGTCCGCCGGGAGAGGATCCGGAATTCCTGACGAGCGATTTCAGATAGACATCCATTGCGTGAAGGTCACTGTCCGTATATTTCTGCGTGCTAAAATGATCCACCTCGGCCATGATCCCGAATGCCGCATTCTGTCCATTGCGCCCGGTCTTCAGAAAGGCTTCGATCCCTTTTATCGATCGGGGATTCCTGAGGCTTGGGGCATACCAAGAATCGATGGTGGCCCCGCTCAGATACTCCCGTCCGTTCGGGCCGCTTTCGTCCATGGCCTTCTCCTGCAATCCGAGGCCGCGAGGAGTGTGGCAAGAGCCGCAGTGGCCGAGTCCCTGAATGATATAGGCCCCGCGGTTCCAGTCCGCGGATTTGGAAAGATCCGGGCGATAGGGTCTGTCCTCCAGAAACAGCCATTTCCACACGGACAGCCCAAGGCGAATATTGAAGGGCCAATGGATCCGGCTTTCTCTGTTCCTCTGGTATATGGGCCTGACCCCGTACATCAGGTAGGAATAGAGCGCATACAGATCCTGGTCGGTGATTTTTGCATAGGAAGGATAAGGCATGGCAGGGAAGAGATTCTTCCCGTTCCGGTCGACTCCGTCCCTCATGGCCCGAATGAACTGGGCCAGGGAGTAGCCCCCGATCCCAGTATCCCGATCGGGCGTGATATTTGTCGAATAGAGGATGCCGAAAGGGGTATTCATGGGAACTCCCCCGGCCAGAGGCTTCCCGCCGCGTGCCGTATGGCAGGCAAAACAATCGCCCAGATGGGCCAGATACTCTCCTTGGCGGATCGTGGCGGCGTCAGGAGGAGGAAGAGTTGTATCGGCCGATGCATGGGAAGTCTGGAAACTCAATCCCAATAAGGCTCCCATCAAACCAAGGAGAAGCGCGGGACGAATCCAGCGAATTTTTCTGAACAGAGCGATTCGACGCATCGGATTTCCCCCCCTGAATGAGTCTCTCCCCCTTATATGGGGGCAGATGATCTGTTGAGCATGGCTCTTTGAGCGGCACGCACACTTTTGAACCTTCCACCTCTGCTCTTGAGTTTACCCATACCGATTCCGTCAGGACACAGTTCCATGGGGAGATTCGGAAGGTCGATCAAAATCGCCATCATGGCGGAGATGTCGTCAAGCTTCTGGATTCCCCTCCATAGGATTTCGCTCCCTGGTTCCCCATCGCCTTTTCTCCATCCCCCCTCCCGGGCTTGCACCATCTGTATCGCTTTACGAAGGGTAGGGGCGGGCCACCCAGAGTCCAGAAAAACCCGGACGCGGAAGACCATCGAAAACCCCCATCCGGGTCTTTGATGGAAGAGGATCCAGACGACCATCAGAGAAGCCCGGCTGTGCCGCGTCTCTTTTTCTTCGGATTTGCTCCCTGATCCTGACCACATGATGGACGGCCATGCAATCTTCGGCCTTTTTGGTCTGACCACTCAGAACAACATCCATCTTCACCTTCTCATGGTCGAAAAATGGTTGCCCCAACAGATCTGTTACCCTCAGGTCATGATGGATACTGCACTGTGTTCCCGTCAAAGCCCGGACTCCTTCCGGTCCGAAATATCGAGCCAGATCCCACCCACCATGCGGACTTCACCCGAAGGTTCCAGAATCGGAAACATCGTTGAAAGCCAGCGGACCATCGCCCCATCAACGGCAAACTTCTCCACCGTCTGAATGGGCTTTCCCGTCCCCAGAACGGTTCTCAGGTTTTCCTCAAGATCATTGGCGACCTCTTCTCCCCAAACCTCTTTCAGCGATCTTCCCAGAAAACTGGAGGGTCTTTTCAGAAACCGCCGCTCCCAGATCTGATTGACGTAAAGATAGTTCCCGTCCTGATCGAGAATAAAAGCCGCACCGGGAAGATGCTTCATGAACTGGGAAAAGCGCTCCTCGCTGACACGAAGCGCTTCCTGCGTTTCCCGGAGAAGCTTTTTTTCCTCCGACTCCGAAACCGCCCTCAACACCGCCTGAGGGAGCCTGTCCGGATGATCTTTCAAAACATAATCCGTTGCTCCCATCTTGAGGGATTCAATCGCCCGCTCCTCCCCTATGGTCCCTGAGACAAAGATAAAGGGGACATCGGGACAGAGCGCCTGTGTGATGGCCAGAGCCTTGAGTCCATTAAAGTCAGCGGGAAGGGTGTAGTCCGACAGGATCACGTCGGGAGAAAACTCAAGGATCCCCTTCCTGAAGTTTTCCTCCGACTTGACCACCATCGTCTTAAAATGAAGCCCTGCCCTTGTCAGCTCCCGGATTTCAAGCTCAGCATCGGTTGCCACATCCTCGCAAAACAGAATTTTCAAGACTTTTTCCTCGTTCCCGGAAGACATCGACCACCCATCCTTTCATTCTTCATCCCAGCTGCCAGGATCCCGGAAGAAGCGGAAAATCCAAAAACCCGCTTCCGTCACAGGAACTTTTTCACTCACTCCCCCTCGTTTCCGGGAGCGCCATCGGGAAGACGGTTCACCACTGTCCAGTAAAGCCCCGCATCGGAGACCGTTTTCATGAATTGCTCAAACTCCACCGGTTTGACGATATAGCTGTTGACGCCCAGGTTGTAGCTCTCCAGAAGATCCGCCTCTTCGGTCGACGAGGTGAGCATCACCACCGGAATGAACCGGGTTTCCTCATGGCTTTTGAGAATTTTTAACACCTCAGTCCCGTCAAGCTTCGGAAGCTTGATATCCAGAAGGACAAGCTTCAGGACAGGATGGGGCGGCCTATTGGCAAATCGCCCCTGGCAAAACAGAAAATCGATCGCCTCCTGACCATCGGTCACCCAATAGATGCTGTTTGTCAGATGATGGCTTTTAAGGGCCCTCATCGTCAGTTCCGCATCAAAGGGGTTATCTTCCACAAGGAGAATCTCGACAGGCCCCACCAACTCGCTCATGATGCATCCTCTCTTGTATCCATGGTGGCGGTTTCTAACGATCTTCCGGAAAAAGTCTCCTGATCATCTTCCGGAACAAGGGGAACCGGAATGGAAAAAAAGAATGTGGCCCCCTCTTTTGGCTTGCCCACTGCCCAGACCCGGCCACCGTGTCTGGAGACAATCCGGTGGACAATGGCAAGACCAACACCTGTTCCCGGGAAATCCTCCTGGGAATGAAGCCGTTGAAAGACCCCAAACAGCTTTTTGTAATATTTCATCTCAAAACCTTCCCCATTGTCGGAGATGGAGTAAACCACCTCTCCGTCCCTTTTTTGCCCCTCGACACTGATCCGGGGGGATTCTGTCTTTTGCGTGAATTTCACGGAGTTCGACAGAAGATTCAGGAACACCTGAAACAAAAGGGAAGAATCGCCAAACGCCCTGGGGAGATCTCCAACCAGAATACTCCCTGAAAAAGAGGAAACAACCCCAACCTCCCCCACCGCCTTCTTTGCCAGGGAGGTCATATCCACCCACCGCTTTTCAAGAGGAGCCTTCCCCATTCGGGAAAGAGTCAGCAAATCGTCGATCAACTGCGACATTCTGGCGGTATTTTCACGTACGATCCCCAAAAGCCTCATGGCTTCCCTGTCGAGCCCCTTTCCGTAATCCTCCATCAGAATCCGGGAAAAACCGTCGATCGCCCGAAGAGGAGAGCGGAGATCGTGGGAAACAGAGTAGGTAAATCCCTCGAGTTCCTTGTTCTTCTCTTCAAGCTCCTTCGCATGGGAGGACAGGAGATCGTTGAGGTCAAGGATCACTTTCCGGTCCCGGATCCTGTCCGTAATATCAATCAGCACCGAACGGCTCAACAGGAACCCCCCTTTCAGGTCCCTGATGGCCGTCGCATTCGAGAGCGCCCAAAAATGGCTTCCGTCCTTTCGGACAAACTCGAACTCGACATCCCTGACCATTCCGGATTCCTTGAACCGGTCAAACTCCCGCTCATAGACTTCACGGGAGGCGGGTGTCATAAATTCATGATAATGTTTCACGCCGACCACCTCATGCGCTTCATATCCAAGCCAGCCAAGCTCCGTCTTGTTGATCCGGACCATGAGACCATTTTTATCTATGGAATGGTAGCCGCATGGAGCATAGTCATAGAGATCTTCATACTCCCTGGTCAATCTGCGATTTTCCCTTTCTGCCCTTTCATGGGCCGAAAGCTCCCGGAACAAAAACGCGAGCGAAATCATGATCATCGCGGACGCCAGAAGATACCCTGCCAGAATGACCCGGTGGACCCTGTCGGAATGGAGATCCGATTCCTTCCGGTAATTGGCCACCCGCAAAGACTCTTCACTGCGCATCCTTTTGATAACCGACCGGATCCGGTCCATGTCCGATTTGGCAAGATCCATGATGAGAAGGCTTTGCTCCGGATCCGGTGTCCGATATTTTTGCCTTATGCTCACACCCGCCTTCAGGTAGGTCAGCCGCCTTTCGGAAAGACTCTGAAGTTCATCGAGATTTTTTTGCTGGAAGGGATCATCTCTCGTGAGGTTTTTCAGGAGGAGGATTTCGTTTCGGGAGCGTTTGATCGCCTCACTGTAAGGGGTAAGGTAGGAGGAGGATCCTGTGATAAAATAGCCCCGCTCTCCGGTTTCTTCATCCTCCAGAAAGGAGAGCATCCGGTTGATATTGGTCATGATCAGGTAAGAATGGGAGACAAGCTCTTCCCGGCGGGCAAACGAAGAGACGCTCTCCCAAGAGATAAAGGCCACCGACCCCATCATCACAAGAGCCAGAAGAACCACCGAGACCAGAAGAGGTTTCCGTTCCAAAAGCCCTCCCTTTCGGTTTTCGACACCGTACAGGATTTGCCAAAGGAAAATCCGCCAGATCAGTCCCTAAAAAAGAAAGACTGTCCGGCGACGAAACGAGACCGTTTTTTGATGACGATGACTGAGATTGGGATATCTTCCTGAAAATAGAATTCTTTGTCAAAATAACCCGATAGATCCATTGGATCTTCACCCTCTTTTCCGAAGGGCCAATGCGCCCATCTCCGGACAGCCGGGATCAATGCAAACACTCCAAGCCAGAAAAGGAAAAACAATGGCAAGGGATTTTACAATCGGACTGGCGCTTGGCTCCGGTTCTGCCAGGGGATGGGCTCACATAGGGGTCATCAAGGCCCTCTCCCGTCTTGGCATCGAACCGGACATCATCTGCGGGACATCTGTTGGAGCCCTTGTCGGAGCGGCCTACGCCAGCGGAAAGCTTGAGCATCTTGAAAAATGGGCTCTGGAGCTCACACCCAAGACCATCGCCCGCTATGCCCTCATTTCGATCGGAGGAGGAACGTTTCTTTCAAGCGACAAGCTTTTTCCGGTTTTCGGAGAAGAGGTCGGATCAATCCTGATCGAAGAGCTCCCCAAAAAGTTCGCGGCCGTTGCCACAGATCTTGATTCAGGGGAGGAGGTCTGGATCAAAAGGGGCCCCCTTGTCGATGCGGTCTCTCCATCAATCGCCCTTCCCGGATTATTCTCGCCGGTCGCCTTTGGAAGGCGCTGGCTTGTGGATGGAGGTCTGGTCAATCCGGTTCCAGTGACACTGTGCCGTGCCATGGGAGCCGAGATCGTCATCGCGGTCAACCTGAACGGCGATCTGGTGAAAAGAGTCCGGGAACGCGTCATTCCCCCCGCTCAGACGATCCCTGAAGAAAAGGAAACGGAGAACCGGGAGATCTCTTTCTGGGAAAATATCAGTTCGCAATTCAAAAGCCGATTCGCAAACGGGAAAAGCGAACCCGTTCCCAAAGACACTCCGGCGGATGTTCCCAGACTTTTAAAAGTACTGGCCAGTTCGATCAATATCATGCAAGACCGGATCACCAGGAGCCGGATGGCTGGCGACCCGCCGGACATCGTACTCTCCCCCAGGCTCTCGGAGCTTGGACTACTCGATTTCCATCGGGCGCAAGAAGCCATCAGGGAAGGAGAAGAGTGCGTCGAACGGATGCTCCCGGTGATCAACGACACCCTTTTTTGGGAAAAGGAAAAATGACCCCCCTCCGACACGCTCCTCGATAGCCCTTGTCTCCTGAAGGAACCGTTCGTTTTCATCGAACCCCTTCGCGGGGGTTATAATGGACAAATGTTACCCGTTTCCCATGGGTTTTGCCGTTTGCCTGGCAACCAGCCTCTCCATCATGCGAAGGTCCCGATCGGTCAGGCGAAGGGCAGCATCAACCCAGATCTCGGTAATATGGATCAACTCCTCATAGGAGACAGGATCGACATATTTTTTGACCTCCCTGATCGCCATCATTCCATTCCGGAACTTGTTTTCCTTTCGGATATAGTTATAGACCGCACTTTTCCCCTGACCTTCTTCGGCAAGGTGATCGACCACTCCCATATCGTATAGCTCCTGGGCCGTATGGATGATTCCACTCTCGATCAGTCTCTGCGCCTTTGACGGACCAATCCTTCTGGAAAGGAAACTGTAAGCACCCATTCCGGGGAAGAGATTGAAAAGAATTTCCGGAAGTCCCATCCGGGCGTTTTTTTCGGCAATGATGACATCACAGGCCAGTGCGCATTCAAAACCTCCACCCAGGGCATCCCCTTCCACCAGGGCAATGGCAGTGATATCCCGGGTAAAGTGGATGACGCCACCATAGATGGCATTGATGCAGGAGCGGGCGTAGGAGAGGAGAGCTTCACGGTCCTTCTCGGCAATCAGTTGCCGAAAAAGATTCAGGTCGCCCCCGTAGTTGAAGATCCCCGGAACCGAAGAGGCCTGGACCATGTAATGAACCTCCCTGTCCGCCTGCACCGCCAGATGGTTCGCATAATGCTGAAGCTCCTTGAGCATCGTCGGAGTAAAACATGGACGGGGATCTCCCTTCATGAAACACCAGTCTGTCCGATATGCGGCATCATGGGTGATCGCAAGCTGTGAATAGGAAGGGCAGGGAACAACTTGTGCCGTCAAAGCTTCTCTTGTCTCAAGATTTTCCATGTTCATTCTCCTTTAAATTTCATTAATTTTAAAAATAATAAAAATAAAAGATCGTTAAACAAAAAAAGCCAAGCAAATACTACAAAAAAAATCAAACGCTTGAACACTTTAACGAAATAAAAAAACTTGAGAGCATATTGGCATCAGATTTTTTTGTTGTCAATTTATTTTTTTATTGATAAATTAAAATAATTTATTTAAAAGGAAATACGTCCCAAAAATATGGCGATCCATCGATTTCCGATCGCCGAAAAGGGCTCTCCAGATCACTTGATGGCCCTTTGAAAATCCGATTTTCAAAGCTGTTGAATATTCTGGAAATTGCGCTGGATCTTCCTGGAATGAGCCCCGATAAAGGCTATGGGAGAAGGTGTGGTGGGCAGATAAAAACGGATTCCGTCAGATCACTCTGGCTTCAAGGTTGCCTCTCCTGTGAGTCCGGTCTGATCCGGCATTGCAGTCCAACTCATTCCGGAGGATATGCTCCCAAACCAGAGAGTTTTTTCTGGAAAAAAGGATTTATTCCTTTTTTCCAGCATTCATCAAGCCATTTTTTATCAGGAATTTGTGAATGACTCCCTTTTTTTATTGGAATCATCGAAAAGATCGGTCTCTTCGTCGACAAAACGCC
>JAKCCY010000128.1 GCA_021838765.1 Nitrospirota bacterium | reverse complement strand
CAAATCATGGGACTGCAGAAGGATCCTTGATCAGGTTTGAAAAATGGGATGTCCTTGAGTCACTCTTTCCAGGGAAACGGGGGAATCCCATTGATTGAAAAATTTTAAAGATCGTCTGCCAAACCAAATTATGTTGACATGTTGACATTATTGTCATTTCGAGTTACGCTATAAAAGCATAAGTCATTCTAAAACAAATTTTTAAAAAAATGGCACAGATGTTGCTTAGATAACAGCGAAGGCGATGCAATTCTGAACAAGAGCCCTTTACGAACAGAACAGACGAGGCTGAGATGAAAAACGAGAGATCAATCATAAAAAACCAGTCAGAGCAAGCCATGACAGGACCATATAATTCTGAAACCGGATTTTTGAGAACCATTCTGGCCGGTGCCCTCTTCCTCTCCATCCTCTGGGAAGGAAACAATGCACAGTCGGCCGAAGCCGCAGAACGGCATGCAACGAGCCATCCGGAATATGCCCTCTCCAAAAACAGCCCGGAAAACCTCGTTGGAGTCATTGTCGAGATGAGGACGGGAAAATCCGGAATCACGAATATGGAAATCAGGTCGTCACAGTCCGGATCGACGGGATGCATCCACACCTCAACCGGAAAGATGGTTGACATCGTGGTCGACCCATCGGTTGTTTACCATCCGGAACAGGGGGTCATGGTCATCATGAAAAAACAGCTTTCCCCCGACGTGACAAAACTTTCTCCGGGTGAGTGTGTCAGCGTTTCGGGAGACAGGCTTCGGGAGATCGATCCGGCAACAGATGAAGACCGGATCGAAATCTCCTCCACGCAAAAAAAATCGTCGAGGATTGAGCGGATGGAAGCATTGAAGATCAGGATCGAACCCACGTTGACTGCCGGCTCAACGTCCCGCCCGGCTGGACACCTCCAGCCGACACGCCTGCCAAACTCTGCCTTTAACGTTAGGCAGCCCGCCTAGATCTCCCCCCACACGGAGTTCCGGCGGCAGAAAGACCCATACCGCCGGACACCCCCTCCCGAAGATATTTGCCAGGAGCAGGGGATCAAACCCCGGTAGGCTCCTCTTCTAAAACCCCTTTCTCGCATCCTTGCCGGACCACCTCCGGCATCTCGCCATCTGGCAAGCGGTCATCCCATCTGATGATCTCAAAGCGACCGTCTTCATGCTCACAGAGCGCAGAGCAACTTTCAATCCAGTCACCGTCATTCATGTAGGAAATTCCGTCAATCTGACGAATGCTTGCATGGTGAATATGCCCGCAGATAATGCCATGAGCCTCGTTTTTCCGAACGGATCTCGCGACAATCTCCTCAAAATCGCTGATAAATGAAACGGCGGTTTTCATTGACCTCTTTACATAGCCGGCGAGGGACCAGCGCCCATGAATGCCCAAAAATCGCGTAAGGGGAAGCAGCAAGCGGTTCACCCCCAGGAGAATCGAGTACCCCCTGTCTCCCAGCTTGGCAAGCCAGGGCGCATACTGCATGCAGGAGTCAAACTGGTCACCGTGCAGGACCATGAATATCTTGCCATCGGCGGCAACATGGGTCGCTTCCCGGGAAAGACTGATCGGGCCAAAGGCAACATGTCCGGAATTCAGGATCGATACCATCCAGTCCGCCATGGGATCATGATTGCCCTGAATATAAAAGACCCTTGTCCCGGAGCGGGACTTCCTCAGGATTTTCTGGACAACGGTATTGTGTGTTTCCGGCCAGAACCAGCTCCTCCTGAGGCTCCAGAAATCGATAATATCCCCCACAAGATACAAGTACTCTGATTCCGTGCAACGGAGAAAATCCAGCAGTTTTTCTGCCTGGCACCCCTTTGTTCCCAGGTGGATATCAGAGATCCAGATCGAGCGATATCTTGCCATCACATCCTCCCCGCAAAATCAGAACCATTTGGAAAACGCCCATCTCCCAGCCCGATAAAGCTTCCATGACAAGGAGCTTCCCCCATCCTTGCTTCTGGTTTCATGAAAGGAGAGCAGGATCTCCTGGCAAACGACCCTTGAAGCGTCCGGACGCCCGCGCTCTCTTGCCCTTTCCTCCATGGAAAACAATTCCTGCCGGTTTTTTAACAAATCCTCCAGAAAACAGGGTGGCTTCTCTGCCGGAGAAAGACTTTTGGCCACCCCCCAAGCTTTCAGAATATCAAGATTGTCTTCTTCCTGGCCCGGGATCGGAGAAAAAAGAATCATCGGCTTTCCGATGGCAAGACACTCCGCTGTCGTCAAGCCACCGGGCTTTGTGAGCACAAGATCGGCCTGCTCCATCAAGAGGCTCATTCTTTTCGTATATCTCCTGACCTCGACCGGAAAAGAATAGGAAAACCTTTTCCGGAAAACTCTTCTGAAGAGAGCCCGGTTGCTCCCGGCGACAACCGTAACGGAGATCGACGGGTGAGATCCGGAGAGCCCTTCAAGCAGCTTTTCAATGGGACCAACTCCAGCCCCTCCGGCCACGACGAGAAGCTTCAACGGGACCGCTCTTTCGGCTACCGCCGGACATGCCACCCTCGCCCTCTTAAACGAAGGGTGAACAGGAATTCCCGACACACTGATCTTTTCCTCCGGCACCCCAAAGTCCTTCATCCTCTTGATCGATTCATCGGCGGCGACAAAATACCGCTCAACCCCGGGAGCAACCCAGAATGCATGGGGAATAATGTCCGTTATCGAAACATAGAGAAGGGGGGACCCCTCGGAGATCAAGTCCGACGACAAAAGTTCCATCGGAAGGAAATGGGTACAGACAATCATTTTGGGGGAAAACTCACGAACAAACCGCTTGAATCCGCTGGAAAACAGACGTGATAGAAGCGACCGGAAAAATCTTGCAGGAGGCAGAATCGAGAAGGAATGGTCTGAAAAACGATACAAAAACCCCAAAACAGGGGGGAAGTATCTGGCCAGCCAGATATATCCCCGAGGAACGAGGTTTCTGTACAGTGGATTCATCAGGGAAAGGACATCGATCAGGCAGACATCGTGCCTCTCCCCCCCAGAAACCAGGGACTCAACAATCGCCTCGGCCGCCTTTTTATGACCGCTGCCGATCGAGGCATACAGCACCATGATTTTTGCCAGACAGGGCTCCTTCACAATCGAAGTTCCAGCCGAATGCCAGATGAGTTTCTGCCTTGAACAATAAGTTCTTTTTGTAACAGGAGAATCAAGAAGAGGTCATTTTAAGAAAACATGCACCGGAAAATCTGGCTGGAGGATGAAAGGAGAGAAAAGATGGACTTTGTCACCTGCCTTTTTCATGGCATGATGCTAAAAAACGGATGAAGGGAGCAGACCGATTGCATGGAGACCACAAAAAACACAATCCGCCATAAAAGCTGGCCGGGGATCGTCTGGGTTCCGCTTTTTGCAAATGGGTTGATGGGGGAGTTTGTCTGGCCATTCATCAGCATCATTCTACAAGGCAATGGTCTTCAGGAAGGGAGAATCGGTCTTGTCCTCGGACTCGGAAACCTCCTGCCTCTCCTGTTCAGGATCCCGCTTGCCTATCTTCTTGACCGCATTGAATCTCCCACCAGATTCATGCTACTCCTTTTCCTGCTCCCTCTCCCGATCCTTCTCATATGCTTTTCTTCGATCCATGACGCCCTTTACGGGGTGATCATTGCCCTTCTTCTATGGGTGGGCCGGCTCCCCTACCTTCCGCTCTCACTGGCTCTGTTCAACCAAAAGAACACACTCCCTTCCTCACGAAAAGTCCTGAACTCCTTTGTTCTTGTTCAGCATTTTATCCTGGGCATTGTCGGGCTTCTGGCCGGCGCAGCACTTTATTTCATCGGCATTACCCAAGCCCTGGTGGGAGTCGGCATTCTGACCCTCGTCCTGAATATCTGGATCGTATCGACATATATCCCGGCAGAAAACAGGATCCCATCCGGAGGAACAAAGCGCGTTCCATTCCTTTTCCCGGGAAAGGCCGAGATATGGATGCTGCTCGCTTTTTTCTCCTTCCACTTCGTGAACGCACCGCTTCTGCCTTTTACCGAACTGTTTCTGCGGGGAATTACCAAAAACAGCAGCTTTATTCCTTTGGTCTCCGCCCTGGCGGAGCTGACCATGGTTGTCATGTCCCTGATCTACTCGAGATGGCTTTCAACTCTTCCGATCTCCAGAGTGATTCTTGCCTCTTTTCTTGCCCAGCCATTGAGACTTTTCGCACTCTCTCATGCCCATTCTCCCCAGGCAATCCTTGCAATTGCCCTTCTCGACGGATGGGGAGCGGGACTTTTTGCCATGACAAGCCTGATCTGGGCAAGGGAAAGAGCACGGGAGAATCAGGTGTTCAACCAGTTCGTGGGATATATCGATCTTGCCGTTGTTCTGGGAGGAGTATTGGGGAGCTTTACTGCGGGAGAGATGATTTCCCGGTGGGGATTTACGGGATTCGCGTCAAGAGACATAGTGCTCTCGCTGCTTCCCCCTTTTTTTCTCCTGTTCTACCATTTTTTCGCCCGGAAAGAGTCAGCGATCTGACCAGGAGCGCTACCGCTTCATCAAAGCACCCACAGGCACGGCAACGATCCAGTCCCAGCTATTGGCCAAGTAGGCTGTTCCCCCGACAATCGTTGGGCTGATGATCCCCATTCTCCCACCAATCTTCAGCGAATTGATCTCTTTTCCGGTCTCCGGATCAAGAAGAAAAAGGGTATCGCCTCCTGCAATAAAAAGCCTGTTCCTGTAGAGCGTTGGGGCACCCCGGGCGGCCTTGATCCGGCTCCATTTCCAAAGAACTTTTCCTGTCTTCAGGTCAAGCGCCTCATAGATCCCGTTCACGGGAGATCCCACATAGACCGTATTTCCGTGAATCATCGGAACGCCCCCCTTGAAAGCGGGCGGCTTGGGCCCGCGCCCCAGGGAGCGGATCCAGAGGGACCTTCCCGTTTTGGCATCAAAGGCTTCCACAACAGGTTCAAGGGTAGGCTGCCCGTGGATCATCGCAGGATTGGTAACCGTGTCCATGATGACAATGCCGCTTCCAACCGCTGGACTGACATCGCCCATTCCTGTGTTGGCTGCGCCCTTGATCGTCTTGCTCCATAAGAGCTTTCCTGTTTTTGCAGAAAGGCTGTAAAGTCTTGGAGGTGTCGCCATCGCCAAAAAAATCCGTCCGTGATCGCAGGAAGGACTCGACATATTGTCGTTTCCCTTGAGGTGAGTCGTCCAGAGAGGACGTCCCGTTCTTCGATCAAGGGCATGAACCGACCCTGAACCGGTTGCAAAAAAGAGAACATTTCCGTCAATGGCGGGAGTGGGCATTGCCTCGCCCATCGTCCCCCGGTGCCAGATCAGATGTCCGTCATTTTTATCGAGAGCGTAGATCCCGTTAAAGCTGACATCCATCCCGCGAACAGCCCTGCCTTCCTTCGCAAACCGCTCGACATTCGCAAAATTGAACCCAACACCGCCGGCAGAAAGATAGACATAACGGCCCTTGACCAGAGGATTGCCCATCAGGTGATTTCCCACAGGACTCGTCCTCCAGATCAGCTGTCCTGTCCGGGCATTGAGTGCATAGGCAAACATATCATCGCTTTCTGCATAGACAACCCCGTCAACGACACTGACACCAAGGGCATTACCGTAGAACTGGGTCTGGACAGCACCGGCCTCGACCTCGCCATAGGTTTTTGCACCAAAAGCGATGCGACGGGACAGAGGCCAAGCACGCGCTTCGGCATAGCGCCAGAATACCCCCTGATGAAACCAGTCCGGGGATTTTTGGGGAACATCAACGGAAGCGTTGTGTTCCGGCCCCTGATTCATCTGTGTCCAGCTCCGGGGGCCAAAAGCGGCATCCGGGCCAACAGGAGCATTTTGGGGGTAATAGACACGGTCAAAAGGACCTCCCGGAGCCACAGGAACCGACCACTCATCTGATTGGCCGATCGCGTCTGTCGTTGCTATCGCAATCAGAAGTGCTGCAAAAACGAAGGCCCCTGCCTGTCGATTTCTCCGGGAAAAATGATTCAGACCCATCATTTGGATACTCCAATTAAAAAACCATTCGATAGAAACAGATACGACTTTCTGATTAAGAACATGCAGATCCCCATGGATTGGATCTTTTATGCCCGGAAGCCACACTCACCAACAGGGAGTATCGCCATGAATCATTGAAAAATGATGGAATGCGCGCGAAGAAAAGAGTGAACAGAAAATTTGGGGGCACACCAACAACATGTGATCACTCTTCTTTTGCTGAATTAACACGCTATCAATCAAACGATTTCCTCTTTCAGAGACCTTGCATCCGGAAACACTTGCACATTTCCCATCCGGAATCTTAGTCCGTCCAAGAATACGCCTGCCATTCGCCCTATTACGAAGGACTCATCGAACAGCTTGAAGTGCAATGGGAAACATGTCATTATATAAATAATAACTTATGAGTTAGTTTTTCTCTAACCTTATTTTATCTTAGGAAACAAGTGTTTTTATTGCCTCAAACAATCCTGAACCCAAGGAGAACAAAATGGAAAACAAGAAAAAAAATAAATTATTGACTGCTTCTTTATCGGCAGGGATTTTCTTTGTCAGCATGGCCCTGGGAGCCTGCGCCTCACTCAGCGGCGACAGAGCAAGCCGTGCCGAGCATTTTCGCGACCAGGCTCAGAAGCTCGAAGCGACAGCCGGAACAAACAGCTCCGATTTGAACCATCTTGACGCATCACAAAAATACACAAAGGCAGCGGAACTTCGGCTTTCGGCCGGACGTGAATATGCCATTATGGGCAATACGGCCAAAGCCAAGGATCAGTACGAAAAGGCTTCAAAAGATTTAGGACGGGGGTCAACCGAAAGCTTGAACATTCAAGGAAATGCGCCCTGATCACTGCGAAGCGTTATCATGAGTGTCCTCCCCGCAAAACGCCTTGACGGACAAATACTCTCACAGGAAAAAGTCCTTCAGGGTTCTGAGGTTATTTGAAAAATGCGGGGGAGGCCCGTTGGGTAAAATCCGTGCAATCTCCCAAATTTTTCAGTTATGTTATTAAGGAAAAAGACCTCTGCCGTATTGGCCGCAATGGATCCAAGAAAATCCAGGACCGTACAACCTTTTCTGAACAGGATTACGGCATGGGCACTCTCCTCCTTCGCACGGCAACTTCCGATGAGCAGCCATCGCGTGGCAACAATCAAAATACGCCGGGAAACTTCAGGGCAAGAAAATCGCTCTGAAAGAGCACTCTTCCGGATGATAGAGACAATCTTGCAATCCTCCATGACCTGGCCCGAAAGGTTTTCACTTGAACTCTTGACACGGGAGTTCTTTCCAGGATTTCCGACATCGCGACATTCAGCCGGGAAGTAGCATTTTTCCCTTCATGGGCTTTCATTTCCATCTGGCCGGTCATATCTTCGAGCGTCACCCTGCACCTTGCACGGCCATGTCAAAGTCAGCCGCACTCAGCCTGCCCTGTGAGTGGGCGCGCCAGCTTTAGAAAATAGGGCTGACTTTTTCCCTTCGACTTCTGTATTCTCGCTCCATGGATCCTTCTTTCGACTCCAACTCTCTGAACCGGCACCGTTTCGACACGCTGGTCGTCCGTCCCGTTGAACCCTCCGAGCGAATCCGGTGGGA
>JAKCCY010000127.1 GCA_021838765.1 Nitrospirota bacterium | reverse complement strand
AGGCGGGATCGGCCTTCGTCCCCTGGATCGGAGAATCTCTTGACGAGATCCTCTGCGAACACTTCGAGCGGATTGTTGGCAACGACAACTGCGTGTCTTTCGAGGGGCGGATCCTGCAGATTCCTTCGGACCGCTACCGGCTCCATTATGTCCGGGCCAAGGTCCGGATCCACCGGCATCCCGACGGATCGCTTTCCCTATTCCATGGGCCCCGGAAGCTTGCCGACTATCCTTTCGAAAAACCGGAGAACAAAACAACGAAAAAGGAACCACGTGCCAAAGCCCCTTCAACCGGAATCCGCCCGGTTGAAGCTCTGGTCTGAGAACGGGAGAACCCCTGATTTCTCAAATCGAAAAAAGCGGACAAATCATTTGCTACAAAACCGGACAATTCTACTTGCTACTAACAGGTCGTGTTTGGGGTCTCGACTTTCATGCGTTCTCCTCACATAATGGAAAAGGGTGTTTTGCGTTTGGGGGAGAGGCGTTCTTGGCGCCTCTCCCTATTTTTGTCCGGGAAAGAATACCCGATCAGGAGCCGGCATCCCACCCCAGGCTGCACGGACCATTCCATTATGCGCGGGCTAATGTTCAAAAATCTCATGGACGGATGAAAGCTCTTTCTTGAGAGATTCATTTTCCTTTAGTATACGACTGGTTTCTTCATCCAGAGCCATCAGGCAATCTCCTTCGTTGGGCCATGCTCATCAAACGGGAAAGGTGATCGGAGCTCTCTGAAAGCAAGACATGACAGTTTCTTTTCCGTCCTCTTTACTTCTCTTCGGTGAAGAATCTTTTGATCCTGAGGAATGACTTCTATTTTTTAAAATATTCTATTTCCGACTCAATTTGACAGCATCACCTCCACAGGATAGAATGTGATCATGATAATGAATCTCAATTAGTGAGGGGGACTGGGCTTGATTGAGACATATTTGATCCTCGTACGGGAAACCCTTGAAGCGTCACTTCTTGTGGGCATACTTCTTGCCACGCTTAAGCGTCTGGGCGACCGGAAGGGTCAGCGGTTTGTCCTGATGGGGGCGGCAATAGCCGTTGCCTGCTGTCTGGTCCTTGGGCTTCTTGCCGATCACCTTGAGTCCTTTCTCTCCGGCAATGCAAAAAACATCCTTGATATATGTGTCTTTTTTCTGCCAACAATTTTTCTCTCCTATATGGTTATCTGGATGGCCAAAAATGGACGCGAACAGGGTGGAGAGCTCAAAAAAAAGGCGACCGAGGCCATCAGGACCGAAAATGTATGGATCCTGTTTTTGCTGGCTTTTATGGGTGTATTCCGGGAAGGACTTGAAACGGTTCTTTTTCTCTGGGGGATCTCCCTTCAATCAGGTCCGGGTGAATCGGTAACAGCTCCAATGCTTGCCGGACTTGCCGGATCAGCCACCGCGATCCTTCTTGTCGTCGTCCTGTTCAGAACGACAAAACACATTCCCATATCGACATTTCTCAGAATTTCATCGGTCCTTCTGATCATCATGGCCGGAGGAATGCTTGCTGCCGGCACAGGACGACTTGTCTCCATGGGGATTCTTCCCCCGATCATCTTCCAGACATGGGATACCAGCAGGATACTGAGCGAACATTCCTATTTCGGCGGTATGGTTGCCGACTTTCTGGGTTACCGGTCAAAGCCGCCACTGATCATGATCCTTACCGTGTTCATCTACCTGACAGGAATGTTCCTGCTTCTGCGAAGAGCCGAACAATCCGGCAAGAAACCTGCCCATTGAGTCAGGAAAAGTTATGACCGGATACCCAAAAAGGACCGGCTGGACAGCCCTTCTGGGCATAGGCCTGATGGTCATCCTGCCGGGAACAGCGTTCTCCGGCACAAGCGAAAATGTAACGCTGACCCTTCAGAATCATCGGTTTACTCCGGCAAAGATATCGGTTCTTCCAGACAAAAAATTTGTGATCGTCCTTGAAAACAAGGACAACCATCCGGAAGAGTTTGAAAGCTATGACCTTGAGTTCGAGATTCTCGTCCTTCCGCACAAGACTATCCGGGTTCCGATTCGCCCACTACCAAAAGGGACCTATTCATTCTTTGGAGATTTCCACCCCAAAACAGCCCGGGGGGTCGTCTTGGTCGGGACTCCTTCCCCCTAAGCTCATTTCGATCAGTGACCGTTAGTGATGACAGGAACCCATCCCCTCCCGTTCCAGTAAAGACCTCTCCTCACCAGTTCGCGCTTCGGATGGACGATATAGGCCCCTGATGGGAGCACCTCCGTCAGGGAATGTTCGTCCGCCTGGATCACCTCTCCGCCATCGGGTCCGGTGACTTTCTTCTCCGTCGACATCTCAGCGGCCCGTTTCTCGGCCTTTTCTTCCCTGACAATCTTTTTCTCCCGCTTTTGCTGAATTTTGGCCCATTGCGAAGCGATCATCACCAGATCTCCCTGGTAGCGATAGCGATAAGGATGGCCAAAAAATGGATGAACCCATCCAGGGCCAGGATGGGCAGTCGATGCATACTCAACCGTCCGCGAGTAGTTGGTCAGATAGTAATGCCCAGGGGAATGGGGAGGAATAGACAATCGAAGAAATTCAGTAAAACTGATCCGATGATCCGTCGTAAAAGCGGAGTAGCCCACCAGAATGAGGTGATCCGGGGGTTTTGGCTGCGGAACCTGAATGACATAAAACCGTGTCGATTTCTGGTCAAGCAAAAGATTCCTGTCGGGAGATCCCCCATCTGAAGAGGCGCAACCGGCTAAAAAAGCACAAAAGATCCCAATATAAAAAAAACGACCAATATTTCGCAAAGAATGGCCTCCCCGCCTTTGCCGCAACAATTGAGACTGATTCCCCAAAAAGCCGACAAATACTTCCCCAAATGCTCTTGCACCATTCTGTCTTGGAAGATCTCCTTTTTGCAAGGCATCGGGTACTCAATCATCATTGATTCTGCTAGACTTGGGCAGATGCAGACAAAAAAGCAGTCCATCCCGTGAAGGCAGGAAAAATGGATCAGGAACAGTTTATTCGAGGGTTCAGGGAATCATCACCTTATATCCACCGATTCAGGGGCCAGACCTTTGTTATCAGCCTGGAGGATGAAGCCCTGTCCGATGGAACGATCACTTCCATCGCAAGCGACGTCGCCCTTTTAAGGAGTCTCGGGATAGGGGTGATTCTCGTATTTGGAGCATCTTCCAGAATTAAAGAGATGCTGGAAAAAAATAAGCTGTCGTTGGATCAAAACTCCTCCGGTCCGATTGTACCGGAGGGAATCCTCCGTATCATCAGGGAAGCGGTCGGAAGCGTCCGCTTCGAGATCGAATCCGCCCTCTCACGGGGGGGCGACAACTCCTCCATGAGCGGAGCCCAGTTGAAAGTCGTCAGCGGAAATTACGTCATTGCCCAGCCGGTAGGTGTTATCGACGGAGTCGACCATTTCCTCGCAGGCAACCCGCGCCATATTCGTGCGGAGTTCATCAAATCCCATATCGCAGCAGGAGAAATTGTACTGATCTCTTCGCTTGGAGTCTCTCTTTCCGGAGAGTTGTTCTTTCTTGACGCAAGGGATGTCGCACAGAAGGTGGCAGAAGAGGTGGGTGCACAAAAGCTTCTGTTTCTCATGGACGAAGAAGCGATTTCCGAACGGAAGGGAGAAGAGGCAAGAGAGCTGACAACGCGGGAGGCCCAAACCATTCTGGGAACCAGTTCCCTTTCAGAAAACCAGAAAGAGCACCTTCTTCGGGCAATCGATACCGTCTCGGCAGGGGTCGATAGGGTTCACCTTGTCAATCGGCTTCAGGATGGAGCCCTCTTGCTTGAGCTCTTTACAAGAGACGGATGCGGAACGCTTATTTCTTCCGACCCCTTTGAATCCATCTCCTCCGCAACGCTTGATGACATCCCCGGCATTCTTGAAATGATCCGCCCGCTTGAAGCCTCAGGAATTCTCAAGGGGAGAAGCCGGGAAACAATCGAAACAGATATCTCACGATTCTCTGTGACACGAAGAGACAGGAACATTATCGGCTGCGGAGCGCTCTATCCTTTTCCGGATGAAAAAATGGGTGAAATTGCCTGTCTTGCGGTCCATCCCGATTACAGAAGGTGTGGAAGGGCGGGGAACCTTCTCTCCTGGTTTGAAAAAAAAGCCAGGGAGGAGGGCATGAAAACGATTTTCGTGCTTTCAACACAAACCGGACACTGGTTTTCAGAAAGAGGATTTACGCCCTGTCTCCTGGAAGAGCTTCCCCCTTCCAGGAGAGAAAGCTACAACCATCAGAGAAAAAGCCTTATTCTGAAAAAAAATCTTTAGCTATTCCTGTTCAGGAATAGCTCTTCCACCAGCAATCTCTGGATCCTTTTTGAGACTTGACCTGATAGAGGGCCTCATCTGCCTGCCTCATCAGAAGATCCGGGTCGGCATCCCCTTCCCGGCAGATCGTAAGCCCAAGACTCAATCCGATAGAAACAACTTCGCCCTGAGGAAGAGATATCGGACGTTCAATGATGTTCCTGAATCTGCCCAGAAACCTGGACAGATCCTCCCTTGACTCCATCTTTTCCAGGATCAGGACAAACTCATCCCCTCCCAGTCTTGCCGCATAATCTCCGGCGCGAAGGGAGGAGCGCATCCTCTGCGAGACTTCCTTGAGCAGAAAATCCCCTGCAGCATGGCCATAACGGTCGTTAACCTCCTTGAAATCGTCCAGATCCAGAATGCACACGACAAGAAATTTGGACCGAACAATAGCTGACGGAAGCGTTTCCTGCAAATCCTTGCGGTTTCCCAGGCCAGTGAGAAAATCCGTCCGGATTTCCTGATGAAGAGTCATCTGCCGTTGCCTGTCCTCATGGATATCCCTGAAAGAAACGATCAGAACCTCTTCATCTGAAATCTGGGAAAAACCGCCGGACAACGCCATCCAGAGCCTTTCCCCCGATGGCATTTTCAGTTCAAATTCCCGGTCAATGACAACACCTTTCTGACGAACTTCAGAGAGAAACAGGTCCCGGTCATAGCTCTCTCCCCAAAATGGAAGAAGAGGTTTTCCAATCCATAATCCGATATCAATCTGAAACAGCTCCCCTACCGAAGGATTGGCATACAGGAGCACTGAATCGCTTTTTCTTGAAATGATCATGGGAAGAGGAAGCGTCTCGACGATCAGGCGAAAAAGCTGCTCCCTTTCCTCGATGCTTCTTTGCAGAGAAACTCTTTCAGAGATGTCCTGGAGGGAAACGATCATTCCCCGAAGCGGGCTCTGGATACAGACCCTGTTTGCAATAAATGTCCGCTTCTTCCCGTTTGAAAGCATGATGAGATCTTCCCTCTCCCCTTCAGGGGAATCCGGAAAAGAATCTGGACGATCCAGAGCCATTTCACAAAATCCGGAATCGAAAAGCTCACTCACCGGCTTTCCCAGAAGATCAGATGAAGGAACACCAAACAATTCACCAAGTTTCTGGTTCGAAAGAGCAAGACGCCCCCCTGAATCCGCGACAAAAACCGGGACAGGAAGAGAATCCAGAAGAAGTTGACGGAAATGGAGCTGTGCCCCCAACTCCCTTGTTTTCAGATCAAGGTCTTTTGTCCGGGTTTCAACCCTAAACTCAAGGGTGTAGTTCATCTGTTCCAGCTGATTCATCGCCGCTTGTCTTTCAAGGGTCAATATGTTGACCAGAATGACAGCAAATCCGGTCATCATTCCGAGAAGCTCCATGCCGATCATTGCATCTTGTGGATTCTTCACGAGGTGGGCAAAAGGACCAAAACCCATGGCTGTTGCCCCAAACTGCAGGAAAAGGACAAACGCCAGAAGAGAAAAAGCCGTCCGCTGGGAACGCGTCATCGCAACCCAGACAAGAATCGGCAGAAACAGGCCAGTCAGACCAAGGCTTGTCATTTCCGGCAGGCCGGGGAAAAAATAGATGATCCCGCCCACAAATAAAATGGACAAGATCAGGGCACTGATGACGATATTCGAAGGCGCAGAAGATTCAATAGATCGAACATCCCTCTCAGGAAAACTCCAGACAAAAATGGCCGGAGTAAACATGAAGATGCTGCAGGAATCGCTTGTCCACCAGGCAAGCCATGCCGCAAGCAGCGTCGGTTCATGGCCACCTGGAGAAAGGTCAACAAGGACCAGCGCTCCAATCATCGAAGTCAGGCCACTCCCGAGAACACCCATTCCACCAAGGAATCTGAGCGCATCCCTGACTGTCCCGAACCCGTTCCACGAAGGATTCCCACGGTGGAGGAATCTGGCACCCAGCAGCGGGCCCAGGGTATTTCCGGAGGCAATCAGGAGGGATTCAACAACAGACCAGTGCAGAATGAAAGCATTGCCCAAAAAGGCTCCCAGAAAAACTCCTGGCGCCAATCTGAACCCGTAAGCCAGGATGGCAAAAGCGGCAACGGCAGCGGGAGGCCAAAAGGGAGAAAAGTGGGGAAAAAAGAATCCAACACAAAAAACAAGAACCAAATAAACATAAAGAACCAGGAAGTTCCCCAAAAAAAGAGATCTACGGGTCAATCGGATTGGGAAGAGAGTGTGTGACGCAGAATATCCTTCTTTCAATTTGGTAAAGCCATGATTATTCTCCCCACCCGGAAACAAGAAATAAAAGAACTGATTCATCCAAGAAAGGAACCCCACGCCTCCATCAACCAATCATGCCAGGAGCAAGTTTATTGTTTGGAGATGGTCTCATGGACAAACGAAAGACTTGATCCCCTCACCTCTTCCTGAAGACAGGAGGTGCCGGATGGCCCAAACGGGCCGAAATGAAAACTTGGACTCCGAAGAGCCAGAAAAATCCTGCAAGGTTCGCCAGACGGTTAACATTCTTCGATCCGTTTGAATACCGTTTTCCACACAACATGAGTCCATGCAGTCGAACGACCCGGTTTCCGGTCTTCCGGACCCCCAAATCAGGCCATATGCCTGGAGAGGCTGCATCCCATTTCCCGATGTTTGCCACGCCCATGATCAAGTCTTTTAATATTATCCAGTTCTTGCTAAAAATTGAAGGAGGATGATGAAGGGAGAATGAAGGGAGCCGCCACAAACATTTTTGTCGGTTTGATGAAAATAAAAGTCTCCTTTATTGATCACTGATTTTAAAATCCATCCTCGAAACTTTTAGAACCCAAAAGTCTTAAAAAAAGAAGCGGCTTGAGTGTTTGACAGGTTTTTATCCCATCTCCCAAAAGTGACCAGATTTTATACATAGAGCCCTATGCACTTGTTCCATGTTACGAAACAATCAATATCCACATATTTATCCACAGCCCCTCAGAAGCTGATGTGAGAATTCATCCCGCAAGGAGAAAAACGGGAAAAGCCAAAAGCGGGATCGAGCTCCCAGCCTCATTGAATGAGCGGCAAGGACTCCACGCGGATCAACAGCCTGAAAACGGTAAAAAAATGGCGAATCCGCAATTAGCATTCCGAACACATCAACCACCCGCCACTAAGCTTTTGCTGTAGTGGGGGGTTTGCAGTTCAAGCATTCAATTCAGACTGCGATAGGCGGGTTGATTTTCGCCTTTTGAGCAATGTTTAACGCGGCATTGAGATCCGCATTCATGGTGTGGTCGCATTTTTGACAGGAGAAACGGGCTTGAGA
>JAKCCY010000126.1 GCA_021838765.1 Nitrospirota bacterium | reverse complement strand
CACTCGAAACGGTCCGACGCTATGTGGAAGCTCAGGGAACGACTGAAAAAGCAGGAAGAAGAAAAACAAAACCGCCCGCTTGATCCCCTCTTGCCCTTCGGGCTAAGAAGGGGAATGCCCGGGCAGATGTTCAAGAGGATATGGCTGATAAGGAGAGAGTCTTTCACAAGGCAATCCAGTCTGATCAGGATCGTTTTTGGTGATCTTCCAAAGAGTATTGAATATAGACCAGTCTATCTATTATCATTGAACGCATGAAAAAGCCCAGTCATCCCGGAAGGACTCCCTCCAACGTAGTTCGGACGCGCATTCTCGAAACGGCCGCCAATCTTTTTTACCTCCATGGAATTGCCAATGTCGGCATTAACGAGGTCATCAAGAAAGCCGGGGTGGCCAGAATGTCCCTGTATCATCATTTTTCCTCCAAGGACGATCTTATTCTGGCCGTACTCGACCATATCTCTGAGCAAAGGATCGAGGCAATCGGGAACGCCCTTTCCGGAAGCCACACTCCAAAGTCACGGCTTCTGGCACTATTCCTGATCCTGCAAGATATCGTCAACGAAGAGAGCTTCCGGGGGTGCGCATTCATCAACGCGGCGATAGAGAGGGCAAAACCAGCAGATCCCATTCACGCAAGGGTTGCCAAACACAAGCAAATGATCCAGGAAACCTTTCTTGAAATAGCAAAAGAGTCCGGAGCAGACAGTCCGGAGCTTCTTGCCCGACAGTTGATGATTCTTTGGGATGGTTCCATGACCCAGTCCTATATTCATCAGGATCCGGAAATTGTTTCTTTTGCGGTGGATGCCGCCAGAAAACTGATCAACCACAGTCTTCGGGAAAAGACGGAGCATTCGTGAAACCATCGCTTTTCCAGGAGTTTCTCCCGTCTGGACTTCTTGGACTCGGAACGGCCGTCGCCCTTGGTTTTTCCCGCTTCGATTACGCACTGATTCTTCCTTCGATGAAAAGAGATCTTGCTCTAAACTTCACCCAAGCCGGATGGCTGAATACCGCCAATGCAGTCGGGTACCTACTGGGAGCCATTGTTGCAAAAGCGCTGATCGGACGTTTTGGAGTCCAGAGAATCTTTCGTTCGGGACTTCTTCTGACATCAATAGCTGTCCTGGCAACAGGGCTTTTCCATGCCGAACTCCCAATTCTCCTTCTCCGGCTTATGGCCGGGATCTTTGGAGCCATCTCCTTCATCTGCGGGGGCGTTCTGGCCGCTGGGCTCTTTCCGGGAAATGCCGGACGGACAGCCGTCTCGATTTCGATTTACATGTCGGGAGGAGGTCTTGGAATCCTTCTATCCGGCCTGACTCTGCCAATCGCCCTGTCCCGCTGCAACGATGGATGCTGGCCGTTGGCGTGGATAGGACTTGGGATCGCAAGTCTTTTATGCACGGTCTTTTCCTGGTCCAGCGCCAGGAGCCCGATCCCGTCAGGAAATGCCCATCAGGAAAAGGGCTCATGGAATATCGCTTCCTTTATTCCGCTTCTGACCGGCTACTTTCTTTTTGGAGCCGGATACATCATCTATATGACCTATATTGTGGCCTGGATCAGGGAGAGTGGTCGTTCCGCAGAAGAGGTTTCCTTTTTCTGGGCTCTTCTGGGATTGGCAGTCATCCTTTCACCGCCCATATGGAGAAGGGCACTGTCCGGATCGATCGGTGGAAGGCCGATGGCAGCGGCAATGGGAGTAACGGCTTTTGGGAGTCTGATCCCTCTTTTTTCGACCTCCTTTTTTTCAATGATTGTCTCTGCCATTTTTTTCGGCCTTGCCTTCCTCAATGTTCCGGCAACAATGACAGCCTTTCTGCAAAGAGCCTTGCCCCAAAGGCTCTGGGGAAGCTCTCTCGCATTTTTTACCGTCATTTTTTCATTGGGCCAGATTATTGGTCCGGTGGTCGGGGGAAAGATCGCCGATCAGGAGGGAATGCTTTCCGCCGGCATGACGCTTTCATTTGCCAGCCTGTTTATGGGGGCATTGGTCGCTTTTTTTCAAGGGGAGCCGAAAACAGGTATGACAAACTTTGAAGTGGATAACTGTGTGCCATAGGTCCTGATGATCCTCCCTGAGAGGGAATTAAGGCGCTTTTGGGTTAAAACCTTACCGGCCGACAGAAGGCCTGCTTACCGGCAAATCTGGCCGCAGTTCCCAACTCTTCTTCAATCCGCAGCAACTGGTTGTACTTGGCCACCCGTTCCCCGCGTGCCGGAGCGCCGGATTTAAGATGCCCGGTATCGAGTGCGACGGTAAGGTCTGCAATGAAATCGTCGGTGGTTTCTCCTGAACGGTGAGAGACAAAGGCGCCCCAGCCGTGGAGTTGAGCCATCCGCGTGGCGGAGATCGTTTCGCTCACCGTGCCAATCTGATTCAATTTAATGAGGGTAGCGTTTGCAATATTCTCCTCAATGGCATGGGCGATGATTTTGGGGTTGGTGCAGAAGATATCGTCACCTACAAGTTCAATGGTACCTCCGAGTTTTTCGTTCAGAAGCTTCCAGTTGTCCCAGTCATTCTCGGCGAGACCGTCTTCGAGCAGGACAAGGGGATAGTTTCGGACGATTTCCTCATAATAACTGATCATCTCGACACTGCTGAGGGCGCGCTTCTCGGACCGTAGCTGGTATTTGCCGTCCTTGAAGAACTCGGAGGAGGCAGGATCAATAGCGATGCCACAGTCCCGTCCTGGCTCAAAACCGGCCTTTCTGATCGCTTCCAGGAGTAAATCATAGGACTCATAATTGGAGGAAACCATTGGTGCAAAACCACCTTCGTCACCGACCCCCACAGAGAGATGTTTTTCCAGTAAAACGGCTTGCAGGGCGTGGTAGATTTCCGCACCCCAGCGCAAAGCCTCGCGAAAGCTGTCAGCACCGTAAGGGACCAGCATGCATTCCTGAAAATCGGCTCCCTGCCAGTGGGCATGGACTCCACCATTGAGGACGTTCATGCAGGGCACCGGAAGACGAGTGGTACCTGGTTTGCCAAGGTAGGCATAGAGGGGCAGGTTGCTATGGTATGCTGCGGCACGGGCGCAGGCCATAGAGACGCCGAGGAGGGCATTGGAGCCGAGTTTGGATTTGTTTTCAGTGCCATCCAGATCAATAAGTCTGTCATCAATGGCTTTTTGTTCCAGCACATCAAGATTCTTAAAGGCCGGGGCGATGATTTCCCTGATATTCCGGACGACGTTCTGTACTCCCTTCCCGCCAAAGCGGTGTAGATCGCCATCACGCAGTTCGACTGCTTCCTTGGTGCCGGTGGAGGCACCGGAGGGTACAGAAGCGCGGGCGCGGGTGCCGTTGGCCAGAAATACCTCTACTTCAACGGTGGGATTGCCCCGGGAATCGAGGATTTCTCGGGCAATGACCCTTTTAATTCCACTGTCCATGGATGCGGCTCCTTGCAATACGTGAAAAGTTTTTCAGACGGACTTTCCAAGCGATTGAGACGGCCGGGATCTCTCCGTTTTGGGCTCAGAGGGGATGTGAATCGGTCAAGGCAGCGTAATATTCGGAAAAAGATGAGGCCACTTTTGGGAAAACGGCCAGAAGCTCCGGATCGAAATGCTCTGGGCTGACCCGTCCATCGCCCTTCAGGATAATCTCCACAGAAGACTGGTGGTCGAAAGGCTCCTTGTAGGAGCGCCGGCTTCGGAGCGCATCATAGACATCGGCCATGCCCATCATGCGGGCACACAAGGGAATTTCATCTCCCTTTCGGCCCAAAGGATAGCCGCTCCCGTCCCATCGCTCATGATGGCCAAGAGCGATCTCCCAGCCCATCCTCAACTCCTCCGAGACGTTGTTTTCCCCGATAATGTTGGCTCCGAGGGTTGTATGGGTGCGCATGATGGCCCACTCGTCATAATCAAGGGCTCCCGGTTTCAGGAGAATCCGGTCCGGTATTCCGATTTTTCCGACATCATGCATGGGGCTGGCCCTGAAAATAAGGTCGGTAAAAGCGGAATCCATCCCCACCTTTTCAGCCAACTCCTTGCAGTAGTAGGCAATCCTCTGCAGATGGGCACCCGTTTCTTCATCTTTTTTCTCGGCGGCGCGGATGAGTGTCTGAATGGTTTGCAGATAGCTGTCGTGCAACTGGGACGTTCGTTCCCGGACCGTGTTATCCAGAATTTCATTGTTCCGCCGGATGCGATCGCTGTATTCCTTGAGACGCAAAAGATTGCTGATCCTGACCCGCAGTTCCGCCCGGTCGATAGGCTTGCAGAGGAACTCGTCCACACCGGCCTTCAAGGCCTGCAACCGGATTTCCCGGTCATCAAGCGCCGTGACGATGATGATGGGGATTGTCGCATAACGAGCGTCTTTCTTGAGTTTCGCGGCGAGTTCAAACCCGCTGACTCCGGGCATCATTCCATCCGTCAGGACCAGATCGGGGAGGGAGTCCTGCAGCTGTTCCATTGCTTCGCTGGCATTTGACGCGGTCAGTACGTTGTAAGACTCCGCCTGAAGAAGGGCGGTGAGAAGGCGGAGGCTGCTTCCCTCATCGTCCACGACCAGAATGAGGGGATTTCGTTCATGCATGGGTCTTGCCTCCTGTCTTCAGGAGACGAACAACGGCGTCTACGAGGGACTGGTGCCGGATCGGTTTATCGATATAGTCATCACAACCGGCCTCCAGACTGCGTTCTTCGTCTCCTTTCATGGCCAGGGCTGTCAGGGCAATGATGGGAATATCCATGGTCGATGGCTCTCCTTTGAGAATCCGGGTGGCAGAAAGCCCATCCATTCCCGGAAGGTGAATATCCATGAGGATCAGGTCCGGATGCTCTCTGCGTGCCAGGGAAATCCCCTCCTCCGCATCGGTAGCCGATAAAACAGCATATCCGGATTTGGTCAGGATCACTTCCACCAGTTTTCGGTTCACTTCATTATCCTCAATAATCAGGATGTTTTTAGGCAAGTGGAGATCTCCCATGGAAGAATCGGTGGAAGAAGCCGGCCGCGAGGCGGGCTCTTTTCTCTCGCGGCCGCTGCTTCCCTCTTTATATCGAACACATTGAGCGCATCCTGCCGCATCTTTGAGCCGGCAATGCGAATAACCCCGAAATATTTTAAGGTTATCACGTTATGTTGCACAGTGACGGCTCCTACAATATTTAGAGCGCGCGTCATCTGTCCGGGGTTGTAGCGTACAGGTTCTCCGCTTTAACAATGAGGCCAGGGATGAGCAGGAGGTGGACCTTGAAAAGAGATGGAATGAGTGGAGAAAAGCTCGACTGACGCGGAAATGAACCCGCCCACCTGTTACGGCATCGTTGCCATGGATCCCGAGACTCTGGCAGGGAGAACAAAAGGGTTCGATCATGGCTTAATGCGCCCAGACAATGCGCGATAAACTTCTCCCAGGAAGCGGTCATGCTGGAACCCGGCTTTTTCCATAATCTGCAGAATATGACCATTGAGTCGATGGCGATCCTCGGGAGTGATCATCTTGGCCGTCAGGACAAGAATCGGAATGGCAACGGTTTCCGGATCCGATTGCAACACCTCCACGACATCAAATCCGCTAAAATCCGGCATCATGAGATCAAGCAGGATGAGTTCGGGATGAAAGTGCTGGGCCATGAGCACCGCGTCCCGCCCACCATAGGCACTGAGCACGTCATATCCCCCGCTGTAGAGTTGTCTGCGGAGGATTTCCACGGCATGAGGGTCGTCATCGACGACGAGAACGACATGGCGTTCCTTTTGCGTGGTCGACCTGAGCCCCAATTTTTTCAGGATCTCTTCAAGACAATTGGTGTCGACGGGTTTTTGAAGAACCTGCACACTGCCAAGGGAAAATCCCGCGCCTTGCTCCGAATCCATGACGGTAATCACCACCGGAATATCCGCGATTCGCTTGTCCTGGCGCTGGGCTTCCAGAAAATCCCAGCCGTCCATGCCAGGCATGTTCATTTCCAGAATAATGAGGTCCGGACGTTCTTCCCCGGCGATTTCAAGACCTTCCCTTACCGAAACGGCCCGCCGAAAGCGGAAGCCCTCATTTCTCAAATATCCTTCGAGGTGGTTTGAAACCGTATCGTCAAACTCGATCACCAGAACCAGCCGTCCCGGTTTCTCTTCCGGAATGCTCGGGAGCGGTGCCGCATCTCCTCCCTCTTCCCTCCAGGGGAGCCAGACATGGAACTCGGACCCCTTTCCAGGAGTGCTCTCAACCGTTACCAGACCGCCATGCAGTTCCGCGAGACGCTTGACCAGGGAGAGGCCGAGGCCGGTCCCCTCGTAACGGCGGCTCAGGCCGCTGTCTGCCTGGACGAACGGCTGGAAAAGACCTCCCAGATCTTTCCTGGAAATGCCGATCCCCGTATCGGCCACGCTGATTTCAAGCCATTGCGGAAACGCCGCGTATTCCGGACCCGGAAGAGCAGTGTGACGGCGTCCCCGGAGAACCACCTGGCCACCGTCAACATTGAACTTCACCGCGTTGGACAAAAGGTTGTAGAGAATCTGCTTGGTCTTTCGAAGATCCAGGTAGATGGGCGGGAGGTCCGGATCTGCCTCGACGCTGATGGAGATCTGATGGGCGGAGGCTTTTTCCTTCACAATGCCGAGGACGTTTTTGAGCAGGTCAGGGAGATTGGTGATCTCCAGTTCAAGCTTCATCATTCCCGCCTCGACCTTTGAAAGGTCGAGGATATCGTTGATGAGGGAGAGGAGGTGTTGCCCACTCATGAAGATATCGCTCGAAGCGCTTCTCTGCTCAGGGGTGAGTTCGCCCATTATCCCGTCTTTCAACAACTCGGAGAAGCCGATGATGGCATTGAGCGGTGTCCGGAGCTCATGGGACATGTTGGCGAGAAAATCCGACTTGGCCTGGTCGGCCAGTCTCAATTGCTGATTTTTCTGAAGCAGTTCTCCGCTGTGGGTCCGGAGTTCGGCGGCCATGATCTGCTGATTTTCCTTCTGGACAAAATTATTGATAGAAGAACCCAGCTCAAGAGAGAGTTTTTCAAGAAAAGCCGTCTCTCTTTCTGAGAGAGTGCGAAGGGAGGCCACCACCATGACCCCGAATCGTTGCTCCCGGTAGCGAATCGGAACCATCAGGATCTCCATCGGCTGGAAATGGCAGATTCCCGCCTCGATCAGAAATCCCGGATTCTCGCCGGGCTGTTTCAATCGCTGCAGGCGATCTGCCATCGCCGCCTCTCCCAGAACGCCTTCCCCGCGGAGGAAGCTTTCGGTCACCTGATCGTTGGTCCCCCGATGTGCCATCAGGAGAAATTTCCCCTGCCACTCGTCGTACCGGTAAAAGGCAGAAACGGGAAACGGGTGGTTTTCTGCCAGAATACCCAGGACCTTCTGCAAAAGATCGGGCAACCCGAGAGCCGAGTTGCTGAAAAGAGCCAGGATCTGCCCCTGGCTCTTTTCAATGCGCAGGGCTTCTTCCAGGACCGTTTCAGCTTCGCGCCGGTCGCGCATTTCTGACCGGATCCGCCAAAAGAATCCGGTCAGCAAGGCGACCAGGAAGACGACCGTCGCCCCTATGACCCACAAGGTCTCGACCCCTGCCTCCTGGGCGGCGGCGCTTCGTTCCCTGAGCAAACGACTTTCCGTCGCATGCATTTCCTGGATGACTTCGTGAACGGCAGACATTTC
>JAKCCY010000125.1 GCA_021838765.1 Nitrospirota bacterium | reverse complement strand
GATTTACGAGATTACAGAAGAATCAGTTGTGGACAAAATAGTTACACTGGCTCACGGTAAGGGTGAAAAAGCTGGAAAAGACCAATGGACTGCGGTGGCCAGAGCACGCCACAATAGAAACGTAAATAAGCTTTCCGAGCCTGGGTTGGATCTTTTGGAGAAGTATCTGAAAGAGGGTAAGAATCTCACACCTCAGCAATCAGAACGTTGGTCCGGAGATTATCCTCTTACCGTTCTTGATGAATCGATAAAAAAGTTATCTGCACGGTTTGGTGTTGGCAGCGCCGCAGAATTGGCGAAAAACTACCCATCATCGATTCAATTTCGAGATGCATTAGAGAATATTCTCAAAGACATTGGGTTAGCATTAATCACTTTTCCGATAATCCGCAAGAGAGAGGATTTTGCCTCCCAGTACGGTCTTCCGGTATCAACGCCAACATCTTCTAATATCAAATCCCCACCCCAAAATCCATCAGCCGGAACACAAAATGGAACTGGTGGACAGACTCAAGTGACGGAAAAAGCTACTGACCAAGGGGTATCTTCAGAAAACAAGGTAGTGGCTGTGGCGACTCATGATCCTCGATCCGTGAAGCGGGAGTTAAGGGCGTTTGTTCCACGGGGAAAAAACAGGGAAAAGATTGTGGCTCTTCGTGATGAAGCACTAAAACTGAAACTACAAGATAACCCTATTGCTTTTTGTTTTCTTCTCCGGAGTATGTTCGAAATATCAGCCAAGGTTTATTGTGATGATCATAAGACAAGCGATGGCCTTTCATATACAAAAAAAGATGGCACTGATAAAAAATTAGTAGATATTTTAAGGGAAATTAAAGATCACTTAGCGAAACTAGCTGAAAAAGAAAAGATAAAGGCTCTCCATGGTGCCATGACTGAGTTAGGAAAACCAGAAGGAATTCTCTCCGTAACTTCGATGAATCAACTGGTTCATAATCCAAAATTTTCGATTACAGTGGGTGATATTGCCATAGTGTTTGGGAATGTCTTTCCACTATTGAAGATGATGAATCAATGAGAAAGAATGTTCAATTTGATGCCAAAATGCCTGTGGCTCAAATTTTCTGGAGTTTTTGATGAGCAAGCATCGAACACCACTACGTTATCCAGGTGGTAAGCAACGTCTCGCTCCTTTTATTCTGGAACTGTTGATTGAAAACGATGGAATCGGTAGTCATTATGTGGAGCCGTATGCGGGTGGAGCCGGGGTTGCTATGGAACTCCTTCTTTCCAATCACGTTAGCCATATTCATCTTAATGACTCATCTGTTCCAATATATGCTTTCTGGAAATCTGTTCTTTTTCGCCCAGACGAGCTTTGTCGTCGCATCGCTAGTGCCTCCTTGACGGTTGAAGAGTGGAAAAAGCGAAGAGCGATAGTTCAATCTCCAGCTGAGCATGATGACCTTGATGTGGGATTCAGTGCATTGTTTTTGAATCGTTGCAATCGTTCGGGAGTGTTGTCCGGCGGGTTAATTGGTGGGATTGGTCAACACGGCACGTGGAGGATGGATGCTCGGTTTCCAAGAAATGAATTGATTCGCCGTATCGAAATCATTGCGTCTAGAAGAGATTCAATAAGTCTTCAAAATTGGGATGCAGAAAAATTTATTCTTGAATACATCCCTAGCTTGCCGGCTAATACCTTGGTTTATTGTGATCCACCATACTTCGAAAAATCACATCGGCTCTATTTGAACCACTATGAAAGTGATGATCATGCTCGGATTGCGAAGGTTATTCAAAATCGACTATTTCGGAAATGGGTTGTTTCTTATGATGGCGTTCCCGATATTCTGAATTACTATAGCGAGAGACGAGCTTTCCTTTATGATCTACAGTACAACGCTTCTCGGGTATATAAGGGAAAAGAGGTATTCATTTTCTCAGACGATCTTGATGTTCCAACGTGCTCATCTTTGTCATATATTAATGATGCTCTTGAAACAGGGCCAAATCGCTTTCTAGCCCTCACTCCTTAGAGAGGATTTTCGCAAAATCGTCGGAAACGGAAGGATCGATGAATGTTTTATTCTTCGGCTCCGGTAAAAAAGCTTGTGGGATCTTTTGTTCCTGGAAAAATCGTTTTGGAAAGGAAGGAATTTGAGCGATAAAGAGAACAGTGCCGATACAAAGCCCGATCTTTGGACATATCTTGATGGGGGAATCAAACTCTTACAGTTTCCTCTTCTTTCCGGAACGATTTTGTCGGCAATCTCCACTCCAATTATCATTTTCGCATACTGCAAAAATCATCAGATGACATTTTTGATGCCGCTTGTTTTTTCGAAGATCGCATTCAATACATTTTTGCTGTTTTTTATTCCGATTTTTATTGTTCTTGTTTTACCAGCAAGCTTAGGAATTTTGGGAGGATTATCGGGGTTAGAGTTAAAGGAAAAGACTAAATGTACACGGGGGGATGGAGGCGAAGATGTAGATAAGACAGTGGAAAAAGGAGAACCCGCTTCCTCTAGTGATAAACCGATTTTGTGGCTTAAAAAAACATTAATGAATGAGATTGCTTATCAATGCTATTCCTTCGTATTCATTGTATTTTTGGTGGCTATTGCCGTCTATGGTAAATTTTTTTATTTACTATTAATTATTTATATATTGTTTCTTTCGAATGGTTTAATCCTTTATGAATTTATGGAAGGCATAAGAGTAAAATACTTCCAATTTATTATTACATTGATTTTACCTGTGTTTGGTGGAGGATTTTTAGGTTTTATATATTACATTATTTTATCTAAATTTGTGCATAATTACCATTATGAAACTAAACTAATTTTGATGGGTTCTTGTGTTTTTATATCTATGATGATTAGTGTGTTTTCTTTCTGGATTACATTGAAAAATATGAAAGATAAGAAATTAATTATTATTGGGTTGTTCGTGATTTTTTTGTTTTTTATTTATCCAAGGCTATTGTTATGGTCCCGATTTGCAGATTCTTATTTTTCATGGGCCAGATATGGGAATATTCCTGTTCAGATCGTTTCTGAAGTTCCTGCTAAATGTCAGCAAAAAATATCCGATGGTTTGATCCTTTTCAATTCCGGATCTGAACTTTACATCAAAAGGGAAAAATACAACTCTGATAAAAATCTCCCGATTCTAAAATTGGCACTGGGGCGTTTTCTTGGAAAGAATCAAATCATTCGTATTTCTTACAAAGATTTGGAAAGCATCCCTTCGTTTTAGTCTTTATCTCCCTCTCCACACATCGACATCGGCGGCTCTGAGTTGGGGGTCCAGTTCTTTGGCCGGATTCTCCCCGGAGTTATCCCCTTCCGGTGGCGTATCTGCCAGGTCGAAAACGGGAACCATTCTTTCCGGGGTCATTGTCGCCCCGGGAGGATGAAGACGGGAAGGTTTCTTTGCAAACATTCTGACATCCCTTTGGGGCACCTTCCGGATTTGACCAGGGAAAAATGCAAGAACTTTTTCCGGATAGTCCCCACAGTTGATCTTCCCCCGATGGTAAAGACAGAGTGCCGCGCGAAGATTCTGTCCAGACCTGTCCAGGTCCCGGGACAGAATCTCCGATCCTTCCCGAACGTTCTCGCAGGGGGCGAGAACCTTTTCCGGCCGGATCTTGTGGGCTTTCGTGTTGATCTGCATGAGGCCGATGTCCAGGCTGTGTCGGGCATGGGCTTTGACGAATGTGAGGGCGGCGGAATAGGAATGGAAACGATGGACCGTTCCCGTCGTATTGTCTCGAATGATAAAGGGGTGTCCTCCCGATTCGGCCTTTGCGACGGCATAAACGAGAGCCGGGGGATTTTCTGGACCCGCACATTGTCCGACGAGGGCCAGAAGCGTGGCGGGATCCATCAAAGGACCGTCCCCACGATCCGAAGGACTTCGGAAAGCCCCGTCTTTCCGGAGGCGGCATCGTCGACCAGCATTTCCGCAAGGGTTTCGTACTCCGGATCGATCTCCCGATAGGTTTCGAGGAAGGTGACCGCCCCGAAGGCCCCCGTCTTCGAGAGCGTCCGGCGGACTTCGTGCGTGATCGTCATGGTTTCCGCCACCGCGTACCGGCCGAGCGTGCCCAATCCTCCGCATGCAGGACAGGAGGGATTACCTGCGTCCTTGAAGGAGCCGATTCCCCGTCTCTTCGCCAGATCGAAAAGCCAGGGAATGTCGGGGACTGGAACATCGACCTTGCACGAGGGGCAGAGGCGTCCGACCAGCCGTTGGTTGACCACGACCCGGAGGGCCGACAGAAGGTCTGCCGGCGGGACGGAGAGCCGGGCCATCCGGTCGAAGACCCCGGCGGCTTCCGTCACGTGCAGGGTCGACAGTACGAGATGGCCAGTGAGAGCGGCATCGAACGCGATCGCCGCCGTTTCCGCATCCCGCGTTTCTCCCACCATGATGATGTCCGGATCGTGGCGGAGCGTCGATTTTAGGGCGGCGGCGTAGGACCAGGCATCGGTTTCCGATCTCCAGACCTGGGCCTGGACGCCCTGGCCCAGCCGGTATTCGATCGGGTCCGCGACCTCCACGAAGGCCTTCCCCGGATGTTTTTCGAGGATGCGACGGAAAATGGCGTGAAGAGAGGTATTTTTCCCGGAGTTGTGGTGGACCATAAAATCGGCCGTGAGATAGAGATGATCCCCGTCCAATTCGAACCCGTAGTACGATCCGTATCCGGCCTCCTCGATCCGAAATCCTGTCACCAAAACCGATTTTTTCTGACGTCTTGGATTCGAACAATGTTTCAAAGAAAGACGATTTGGAATCTTTGTCATATTTCCTGACAGACTTACCCGAAAATAGATTCCCGTAAAAGTCCCGGATCTTCCGGGACAGGATTTATTGCAAGAATGAGAATAGGCAGCGAATCCGAGACTTCTGGCGAGAAATACCACATCTTCCGCCAATCGTTCCGACTTGGTGATGTAGTCGTAAACGCCGCCGCTCAAGTGTCCATCCGTATCCAATAACCCCGCCAGAAGGTCAAGCCGTTGGTTAACAGAAGCAGTTTTATATTCAAACGGGATGAACTTTTCCCCGGATTTTAGTCCGAAAAGTCCAAGTGTTTTCAACCGTTGGACGAACTCATTTTCAGATTCCCCTTCTATCCTTTTTAATCGATAGGATTGGGTGGGTTCCCCCTTTCTGGAAATGCTGATCGTCATTCCGGGGGTTTTATGAAGTTCTTCTTCCACCGAAGCCAATATTTCTAGTGTTGGGTTCGTTATCACAGGAGTCCTGTTATTAGTGCGTGAAGAACACCCGTCTCCCAAGTAGACTCCGAGGAGATAAGGCGATATTGGTAGATTCTTTTCCGGAAAGTCACAAATAGATCTCCAGAGTTTGTGGAGATGCTTGAATGTCCTAGATTTTGTCTCGTATTCCCCGACAGGGAGACAGAGGATCCTACCATCGAGAGAGGATCCGTCGGAGGTTCGTCTAAGGGCCAGGATGTGATCGTCGTTCACAACGAACGGTTCTCCTTTGTTCGGAACGATCCGGACCATCCGACCTTCTCCCCGGTGAAGACAAAGAACCGTTCTTGGCCGGGAATCCGGTCCCATCACCTGCTCTCCAACCCGGATGTCCTCCACTTTCGTCACGGTCCCGTCTGCCATGAGAATTTTCGTGCCTTTGGCATGGCATCCTGTCGGTCCGGTGAAGAATGTGATTCCGGATGCCTGGTCGACGACCGTCCGGATCCGCGCGAGGGTTTTTTCCGAATATCCCAGAATCTCCGGAACGATCGAGGCGCCAGGTCCCGATCCGAGAAGCCGGAGAACCATGGAAAACTGCCGGTAGATCGTGGGGATAAGGGAGAGCCTGACCGGAATTTCCGTCCGTCCGGAGAGGAAGGTGAACTCCCCGTCGTGCGACTTCATCATCGACCGGTTGGTGAGTCCCGCCTGGGTTCGGACGAGATTTCCGACCGGTTCGAACTGTTCTCTGGGGACCGAGGCCCAGAAGCGCAGATGTCCTTCGACCCGGGCCCGGATTCGCGTGAAGCGGTCGAAGGGTTCGATGTGGATGTCGGAAGCCTTTAGTCCCCAGGCGGTTTCGAGAAGGATTTCGAGAAGACGCGGCGGAGGAGGGGAGGGGTTCTGAAAAAAGGCGTTCTTGAGAGCCCCCAGGCGGTCGACCTGGGAAAGTCCCAAAAGATCGGTCAGGCGAAAGCCGAGATAGGTTCGGGGTCCGAGACACCACTTCGATGTCGAGAATGAGTCCACTCCCAGATCCCTGGCGATCTGGGGGATCGCCTGGGCATCGGGAAGCACGATCCGGCCGTTCGACAGCGGAATGGCCGTGTAGCGGAAGAAAACGTCCCGATGCTCGAAAAGACGCTCCCTGTGAATGAGCGGATCGAGCGCCTCCGGCGTCATGGCAGGGAATCCGCTCTGGAGGGAGATTGCCTGCACGAGTTTCTCTTCGGAGAGGAACCCGAACTCCAGAGCGGCCTCCGCGATTTTCAGTCCCGAAGCCCGAGATTCTGAGGCGAGCTGGGCCGATTGGTCTTTCGTCAGGAAACCGGCGCTTTCGAAGATCTCCGACAGGTTTTTTCCCTTGAGAGAAGAGGTTCCGGTCGTCACAGAGGGACTCCTTTTCTTTTGCTCTCAATGTTGTCCCGGATTGTCCGAAGGTCTTCGACGAAACGGGCCAGGGCCCGTTCCGCCTCTCCGATCAGGACAATGAGCGGAGGGCGCGGGGGACCCGTTGGAATCTTGATGCCGGTCGAGTCTTCTTTCGGCGCGAGGGGCATCTTACTTGTACCCCGGAATGGACGGGGCAGACGGGACAGAGAGAGGGGAGGAGCCGGGCAAGGATTTTTTGTAGAAGAGTCCCCCCGGGTTCATCAGTTCCTTCGTCTCCGGAGCGTCAAGCCGGGGCGTCTTCCGGATCTCCGGCGTGATGAGGATCGCGAGTTCCGTGACCTGTTTCTGATAGTTGTATCCGGAAAAGAGCCATTTGAGGCCGGGGATCGATCCCAGGAAAGGAACCGTCCAGAACTGCTTGTTTTTGGTATTGGCCATAAGGCCGCCGATGACGATGGTCTGGCCGTCTTTCGCCGTGATTTCGGTGGTTTCGGAGCGCGTGTTGATCTCCGGATTCTGGAATTCGCCGATATTTTTGATGTTGATCGTCACCATCTGCTGGAGGGTATTGACGACGACCGTTCCATGGAGGTGGATCTGGTCGCCTTCCAGAGTGGGCGTCACTTCGAGATTGACCCCGACGGCGGCATAGGCGATCTGGGGAATCGTTTCGGTCGCCGAAGACAGTCCTCCCGCAAAAAACGGGTATTCTCCCTGGAGGTAGGGGATGTTGGTCGTGGCGTTGAGCGAAACCGGCTGGCCGCTGACGGTGCCGACATAGGGCTGGTTCAGGACATGGACCCGTCCGATGGTGTCGAGGGCGGAGATGACGGCGGCCTGTCCGAACGTAGCCCCGTAGGGAGTCGCCACGCCTCCGGTTGCGGCGAGGCCCGCATTGGATGCCGCTCCGCTTGTCAAGGAAAGGGTCGAGTTGAAGATGCCTTTCGCCATGGCGGACCAGTTGATGCCGTAGGCGTTGGAGTCGGACAGATCGATCTCGGCCACGGTGATCCGGAAGAAGACTTCCCGCCGGAGCTGGTCTCTCACGATGTCGAGATAGCGCTGGGCCATATAGACGTCCCGCACGCTTCCCAGAT
>JAKCCY010000010.1 GCA_021838765.1 Nitrospirota bacterium | reverse complement strand
TTGGGCGGTCGGAGTCAAATCGTCCTGCAGAAGGTGCGTGACCAGACTCTCTTGGCCTGTCGGAGCGGTCCCTGGACTGGAAGCGATCCCCTGAAGGCCTGTCTTGTCGATCGGAGAAGGATCTCTTTGGGCGGTCGGAGTCAAATCGTCCTGCAGAAGGTGCGTGACCAGACTCTCTTGGCCTGTCGGAGCGGTCCCTGGACTGGAAGCGATCCCCTGAAGGCCTGTCTTGTCGATCGGAGAAGGATCTCTTCGGGCGGTCGGAATCGAAGCGTCCCGCGGAAGGCGAATGTCCGGTATCTCTTGGTCTGTCAGAGCGGTCCCTGGACTGGAAGCGATCCCCTGAAGGCCTGTCTTGTCGATCGGAGAAGGATCTCTTCGGGCGGTCGGAGTCAAATCGTCCTGCAGAAGGTGCGTGACCAGATTCTCTTGGCCTGTCAGAGCGGTCCCTGGACTGGAAGCGATCCCCTGAAGGCCTGTCTTGTCGATCGGAGAAGGATCTCTTCGGGCGGCCGGAATCGAAGCGTCCCGCGGAAGGCGAATGTCCGGTATCTCTTGGCCTGTCGGAGCGGTCCCAGGACTGGAAGCGATCCCCTGAGGGCCTGTCTTGTCGATCGGAAAAGGACCTCTGGTAAGATCTATTTTCGTTCGTATCGGATGTGATTTCTCCAGACCGCTCATAAGACTCTTTTTTTGCCAATAACGGATCTTCTATTTCAACAATTCCGGGATTTGCTGAAGTCTTTTTCTTTTGATCCACAAATTGCCTTGAGTGATTTGAATGTTCTGACGAGAAATCAACCTTTCTTTGTTGTGTAGGAAATCTGGAAGGGTTCCCTTGTGTGTTCTTTTGAGGATAAGTCCCTTCCGGCGTTAAAAGCTGTTTGATTTCATCGGGGGAAACAACCCTGAATTCACCTGGGTCAAGACCCTTGAGATCGAGATTCCCGAACGAAATGCGGGTAAGTTTCAGAACAAAATAATTAAATGTTTCAAAAATCCGTCGGACTTCTCTATTTCGTCCTTCTGTGAGAGTAATCCGATACCAGGCATTCGTCTCAGTTGTCCGTTCGTGTTCGACTTCAATCGGTGCAACAGGGTGTCCGTCAAGGCGCACTTTCCCAAGCCGGATGAGGTCGAGGTGTCTCGGGTCGACGCCTCCTTGTATTTTGACCAGATAGGTTCTGGGAATCGCAAACCTTGGATGGAGAATTCGTTGGGACAAATCTCCGTTGTTCGTCAGGAGCAGTACCCCCTCGGTTTGAAAATCAAGCCTGCCGATATGTAAAAGTGGAGATATGTTCGGAAAGAAGTCCTTGAGTGTTGGCTTTCCGTCTGGATCAAATACAGCTGAGATGACCCCCTTGGGTTTGTAGAATAGAAACAGAAATGTTTCCTTTTCCCTTGGAAGAACTCTCCCCTCAACGACGACAACATCCCTTTCTGGATCGACTTTTGTTCCTGGAGTTGTTTCTACTTTCCCATTAACGGTAACAAGTCCTCCGGCAATCAGTTCTTCTGCGTTTCTTCTGGAAGTGATTCCACGGTGAGCCAAAAGCTTTTGCAGTCTGACCTCTCCCGATAAGCTTGTCGGATATTCGCTGTCATTTTTTCCATTATTGTTGTTTATTTGGTAATCATCCTGATCAGGCATGGTGTTTTAACCGTTCTATTCCCATTCAATCGTGCTGGGAGGTTTGGGGGATATATCGTGAACGACTCGGTTAATTCCCCTGACCTCTGAAATGATCCGATGGGAAATCCGGATGAGGACATTATGGGGAATTTCTCCAATATCGGCTGTCATGCCGTCGACACTTGTGACTGTCCGCACGGCAATCGCATTCTCATAAGTTCTTTGATCGCCCATGACTCCAACAGAGTGAACAGGAAGAAGAACTGCAAAATATTGCCAAAGAGATTGCCCGGTGTCTGTACCATCAAGTTCTTCACGGACGATACGGTCGGCTTCGCGAACCATTCGGATGCGATCCGTGGTGATGGATCCAAGGATCCGGATGGCAAGCCCCGGACCAGGGAAAGGTTGTCGATGAACAAAATGGTCTGGTAATCCCAACTCTTTACCGATGATGCGTACTTCATCCTTAAAAAGCTCTCTTAGGGGCTCAACGAGAGAAAAAGGCATTCTTTTGGGAAGACCTCCCACGTTATGGTGACTTTTGATTACGCTGGACGAGCCCTTACTGGATACACTTTCGATGACATCAGGATAGAGCGTACCTTGAGCGAGATATTTCGGCATTCCCAACTGCTTGGCTTCTTTTTGGAAAACATGAATAAAGGTTCGACCAATGATTTTTCTTTTGCGTTCAGGATCCTTCACCCCAGCGAGTCGTTTTAGAAATAACTCGGAGCTGTGGGAAACCACCAAAGGGAGTTTCAAGGATTGTAGATCCCTGACAATGGATTGTGTTTCTCCTGCTCGCATGAGCCCATTGTCAACGTAAACCGCGGTGAATTGCTTTCCTACCGCCCTATGGCAAAGAAGGGCTGTTACCGTTGAATCAATTCCGCCTGAAAGGGCACAGATGAGAGAATCCTTTTTCACCGAATTTCGGATTTCTTCAACTTTTCGATCGATATAACCGGTAAGTGACCAGTTGGGCTCTATTCCAGCGATATCCTTCAGAAATGTCTGAATAAACTTGATGCCACTTCTTGTTTGTGTCACTTCAGGATGAAACTGAACTCCAAATAATTTTGCTTTGGGATTCTCCATGGCGGCATAAGGAGTTGTCTTTGTATGTCCTGCCCCGGAAAAACCTGGGGGAAGGTCAATAATACTGTCACCATGGCTCATCAGGACCGGATCTCCATCAGGAAATACCGTCCATAAGGGAGAAATGGTTTTTTCACGGTAAAAACCTGTCACTCCGTATTCCCTAATATCGGCAGGAACAACCTTGCCACCAAGAGTCTTGGCCATGATCTGCATCCCATAACAGATGCCAAGAACAGGGATCCCAAGCTTGAACAGATCCGGGTTTATGGAAGGTGCGTCCTGTTCAAAAACAGAGGATGGACCGCCTGAAAGAATAATGGCAAGAGGGGCTTTTTCTTTGACTTGGTCAATGGATGTCGAAAAGGGATGGATTTCGGAATAGATTCCTAATTCCCTGACTCTTCGTGCAACATTTTGAGTCAGTTGGGATCCAAAGTCCAAGATAACTACAGGCCGGGGTATTGAGAGATTATTCAATTGCAAATTCTCCGATTAAAGGCGGGAAAACTAATCTTTTGGATGGAAAGAGATGGAAAATCAGCTTTCGTCCCATTCCCGGCGGTAGTTGGGGGCTTCTTTGGTAACGATAACATCGTGAACGTGACTCTCCCTTAGACCGGAGGAGGAGATTCTGATGAAATAGGCTTTTTCCTGAAGTTCCGGAATCGTTTTGCAACCGCAATAACCCATACCGGATCTGAGGCCACCTGCTAGCTGGTAGACCATATCGGCGAGCTTCCCCTTATGAGGCACCCGTCCCTCGATACCTTCTGGGACAAGTTTCTTTGCTCCGGCCTGCCCGTATCTATCGGCTCCTCCCCGTTCCATCGCACCGATGGAGCCCATTCCACGATAGGTTTTATACGATCTGCCCTGAAAGAGAACCGTTTCGCCAGGAGACTCTTCTGTTCCCGCAAAAAGGGAGCCAAGCATGACGGCAGTTGCTCCTGCCGCAAGGGCTTTTGTGATATCACCGGAGTATTTGATACCACCGTCGGCAATAATGGGGACTTTATGTTTTTTTGCAATTTTGCTGACATTGGAGATGGCTGTTAGCTGTGGAACGCCTGCTCCGGCAACAATTCGTGTTGTGCAAATGGATCCCGGACCAACTCCGACCTTAAGAACATTAGCGCCAGCTTTAATCAATGTTTCAGCTGCTTCTCCAGTAGCGATGTTGCCGGCCATGATTGGAAGATCAGGATGATTTTTACGAATTTCACGGATCATTTCAACAACAGCTTTCGAATGGCCATGTGCGGTATCGATGACCAGAATGTCAACTTGTGCTTTTACCAGAAGGGCTGCTCGTTCTACTGCCGATGCTCCGACTCCCACGGCTGCACCGACGACCAATCGACCTTTTGAGTCTTTTGCAGAATTGGGGTATTTGATCTTTTTCTCAATGTCCTTGATGGTGATCAATCCCTGAAGGTGACCATCTTCATCGACAACGGGAAGCTTTTCAATGTGATGATGCTGGAAAAGTTCTTTTGCCGAATCGAGAGTTGTTCCGACCGGGACTGTGACAAGGTTCTTGCTGGTCATGACCTCAGAAATCTTTTTGGTAGAGCCGGTTTCAAATCTCAGGTCCCGATTGGTGACAATGCCAACAAGCTTCCTGTTTTTGATCACAGGGATGCCGGATATTCTAAAAGTGCTCATGATCCCGAAGGCTTCCCCGACGGTTTGGTCAGGGCCAATCGTGATGGGATCGGTGATCATGCCGGATTCAGACTTTTTGACTTTATCTACTTCATGGGCTTGGTCTTCAGCGGACATTGCCCGATGAATGATCCCCATTCCGCCTTCGCGTGCAAGGGCTATAGCCATTCGGGCTTCGGTCACCGTGTCCATCGCAGCTGACAAGACGGGCAGGTTAAGAGTGATCCCAGGTACGATTGTAACCGTTGTATCAACGTCGCCTGGCATATACTCTGAATATTGTGGGACGAGAATAACATCATCGAAGGTTAGACCAGTCGGGACGGGTTCTTGAAGCATTCTGACCTCTCTTTTAAAATTTTATATCTGGTAATGATATTCCTTTTTGGATGGATGGGTCAAATATTCTCTGGGTAAGCGGGTAATAGCTGGTGGCTTGGAATAGCTCTTTCCCCGGAGACTTTACTATTCAAGCGCTTGGACTCTATCCGAAAGAATGTATCAGTATTCCTGTTTCCTCCGGGGTTATCCGGCAGTTGGTCAATCCATTGCGCCTGCCACGTTTGATATGACCGACGAACGTGAATGATATGGTGCTGAAATGGACACGTTCGAATGGAGGTGAAGGATCCCCTGACTTTTGAAAAACCAAAGCCATGAAAGCGTTACCAAACTTTCGCCACATCAAGAAATATCATCTTGAGAGAGAGCGAATGGTCGGATGAGTTTCTCTCCCCCACATAGAAACCGTTTAGGGGAAGGCAGAGAGGATCTCCTTGTCGGTCAATATGGGCGAAGACATCCGGCATTGGTCGAAGCTTGACCCTCCAGCAACTCTGGAGGGTCAAGCCGGCCACAGTCGATGACCCACAAGAATAGGGAGCCATCTGGTCAATTCGTGCTTCCTCACCAAGAGCATTCTTTCTGATGACCAAAAGCAAAGAGAAAGAACCCGGATCCTGATGTGAGGAATTGCCAAGAGGACGCTGTCATCCCTGCCGGGATTTTCCGGATGAGGGAAGGGGCTCGGGACCACGGGAAGCAAAGCCCTCATTGGAGGTTTACCTGTGGCTAGAAGGGAGGTTCGGGCTTGATCCTTTTTCAGTCGATGGCAATAAGATAAAGAGGGCCATCCGGCACGTTGGGGGAGCTCCGGATCAAGAGTGGTGCTCGTTCGGCATGGAAAGCACGGAGCCTAAGCCATCCTGTAAGATTGTTCTGGACAGTTTACTGAGGCTCTTTCCAGTTTTCAATCAAACCCCTCCGGACCATCTTTGCAAACAGGGTTGCTGTTCTTCCAGATCTGGATCCTCTCTCAAGAGCAAATTTTTTGGCCATCATGAATATCTCTGACAGAGGGGTTTTATGATCTGAGCGGCCGACAACCCATTCTAGATTTTCAAATAGGGAAAACTCTTTTTCCCAGTCGGCAGGGATAGATCCTATTGCTCCTTCTTCAACCAACTTATAGAGAACAATCTGCATATAGACCTTCATATCCGGTTCCCATGTGGATATGGTCAATCCGAATCGGTCAGACAATGCCATTGTTTCATCGATGATTTCGGATGATCGTATCGCATCCTCCCGGAGAGAGTGCCTTTCCTCGAGCAGATGGCGGTGATTGGATGTCACAATGAGTGCGACATGGGAGGGGAATTCCATGATGCCTCCGTCAAGGATTCCCCGGAAAGTATGAAGGAGAGGATCTCCTTCTCTGAAGTAAAGATCATCGATCAAAATAATCGAAGGAGCCGTTGTTTCTGAAAGCACATCAATCAGAGGAACAATATCATGGATACCCTCCCTTGCTATCTGGACAAGATGACAAGGGGCGCTATGGATAGGAAAAGGGGGGGTGTTCAGCTTCTGCCATGCGGCAAGGGCGAGGGAAGTTTTTCCTGTGCCCCTGAAGCCTTCAATCAGTGTTGGAAGAGGGTTGAGACCGGTCCTTATCCCCAAAAGGTTCTGGAACAACTGCTTGGAAGCATTTTCCATTCCAACAAGTTGTTCTGCCAAAATGGTTCTTGGGTGGTGGATCGGATATAGCACCGAGCCTCCACCAGGTTCTGACAAGAGTCGGAAGACAAGACCTTCCCTGGAGAGAGCTCCTACGGCTGCTTGCCTGTCAAGCATCTAGAGTAACGGATCGCATGTTCCGCTCCCTGGTTCGATCGAAGATGTGTCTTCAAGCAGTTCAAATTTCCGAAACAGGAGGAGATCGTACAGGCGGCCTGCCTCAATCCGGATAGAGGGAGATTCCAGCAGGAACTGTTTTTCCGTTGGCGTAAAAGGAAGGAACGCAGACCAATGATGGACGAGTGATTCATGGTCGAGATTGGATTCCTTGATCCAAGATAACTCTCTTGTCAAATCAAGTGTCTCGACCATTTCATCAACGACATTGGAGAGTCGTTCAAAAAGGAGTGGAGAGAGTATTTCCTCAGAAAGCTCTTCTCTCGTCTCAATCATTCCTGTTCGAAATGGCTCTGAGGGAATTTCTGAGATGAGTTCAAAAGAGGATATTCCCAGAAGGGTAATATAATAGCGGCCATCAGGAAGCTGATTGTGTTGAATGATCCTTCCCAGACACCCAATCGATTCCATTGGTGGATTCTGATCGTATTGGTTTTCCCAGCCATCTTTTAAGAACATCATCCCTATTAGCCCTTCGCCGGAGATGGCCTCGGCAATCATGGCGCGATAGCGAGGCTCAAAAATATGGAGCGGTCTGAGCGTTTTTGGAAAAAGGACAACATTAGGCAAGGGAAAGAGAGGAACAGTCATATTCATGGATTTTCTCCGCATATGAAATGAGTCAGGATTGTCGAATATCCTATCGGTAATGATATCTCAAAAGGTGAGCTGTTCTTCTCAATCCTCCAGGAAGAGAACATATTTGCCATTACTCTTCTTGATAATGCCTTTTTCATCAGGAAATGCGATTCCAAATAGAGCCAGGTTGCCAAACCAGACAGTTATGTCCGGTGAATAGGTGAAGGTCAATATCTTTCCTGAGACTCTTTCTGACAGATGACTCATTGTCTGGTCAAGGTCCGGGTATTCCCCAACTTTAACGAGATGATGGCTTTGCACAATCTTTGTCTGATAGCTTCGGTCGTGAAGGTGATTCTTGCCCCAAATACTGAAAAACGTCATTAACACAACAAGTAGTATGACCATTACCTTGATCTGGGAGATCATGATCTTGAGTGCCGCAGTCCAAGCACTGTCCGCATCTTTTTGTGGTTGTGACAAAAAGTCCTCCTAGACATTTTCTAAAAAAAGGAGAGGTTGTTCAATTCACTGTATCACTGACAAAACTCTTGGGAAATGATAGCCTTTTCTTGGAAGCTTGAACAACTTTTTCTAGAATTCCACCCTGTACTGAAGGAGTCTCGTCGTTGGAATATGCCATTAGATCGGCAGATATCTCGGATGTCGACACTCTCGCTTCCTTTTGGGTCCGGCTCATGGAAGAGGAGGCTCCCCCATTGTCCGAGGCTGGTCCGACTGGTTTTTCTGACTGTAAAAAATCCCTTTTGAACATGTTGCCGGTCAAAGATCGTGTTCATGGTGAGATTCTGGAGTATAAGGGAACCCCCGTAGGATTCGTTCTCGGATATACGTATGAGAGGCCATACGGTTCCCCCCGTTTTGCTGGACAGATCTTGCACTGGTATGTGCTTCCGGAGCATCGCGGACACGGAGAAGGCAGAAGACTTCTCCGTGTCCTGATGGATTGGATGGCTGAACGGAAGGTCCAGATTCTTGAGGTCATGGCAAAAGATGATCCAGGGAGAAATATTGCCTGGGCATCAATGGGCTTTTCCGTGACGCTAAAAATGCATGGAAAAAAACTTTGAAGTCGTAAATGGATTGATCTCTTAATGATTTAATTCTCTGGAAGGTCATCGTGACCAGTTCCTGAGCCAAGAGTCCCCTCCCATCGGGCAAGAAGAAACCCTCGAATGAATGTATCGATTTCTCCGTCAAGAATATCGTTGACCCGCGAAGACTCCAATCCGGTCCTATGATCCTTGATCAATTGGTAAGGTTGTAGAACGTACGATCTTATCTGGTGTCCCCATCCAATTTCTTTCTTGTTTTGTGCCCCGGCAATCTTGTCAAGCTCTTCTTTTTGTTTCGTTTTTTCAAGTTCATAGAGCTTTGCCCGTAAAACCTTAAACGCCATTTCCCTGTTTTGAAGCTGAGAGCGTTCGTTTTGGCTGGAAATCACAATTCCTGTTGGCATATGTGTCAGTCGGATTGCGGAAGATGTTTTGTTAACATGCTGACCGCCGGCTGATGACGCGCGAAAAGTATCAACCCTGATGTCCTCATCCCTGATATCAACAACGATATCATCATCAAGTTCCGGATATACAAAAACTGAGGCAAATGATGTATGTCTCCTTTTGTTGGAGTCAAAGGGAGAGATCCTGACGAGACGATGAATTCCTGCTTCAGAACTCAGGTAGCCAAAGGCATGCTCCCCCTTGATTCTGATGGTAGCACTTTTAATTCCGGCTTCATCGCCGCTTTGGAGATCGATGACCTCGACGGTCATTCCATGGCGCTCTCCCCAGCGCATATACATGCGAAGGAGCATCTGTGCCCAGTCTTGGGACTCCGTTCCTCCCGCTCCTGGGTGAATATCGATGAGGGCAGGGTTGTCCGATTCCTTGTCCGAGAGTATTTCATTCAATTCAAACTGCTGCACGAACTGGGAGAAATCAGGACCAACTGTTGAAAGTTCCCTTAAAAACTCCGGATCATCAGCAAGGTCGATCAGTGCCTTGATCTCTTCTTCTTTTGCGCAAAGTGCGTTGATCTGTTCGAGTCGCTTTTCGAGAGTGGACTTCTCTTTCAAAAGTTTTGTTGCCCGGGAGGAATCCTTCCAGAATTCTGGAGATTGCGTTTGGGATTCGATCTGTTCGAGTTGTCCCCTTAGTCTTCCCTGGTCAAAGATGCCTCCGGATCTGGTCCAGTCTTTTTTCATCTGCCTGGAATTGTTCTCGGAGTGATTCAATGGATGCGACCGGTTCGTTCATTCAATTTCCTCTCATGAAAATAATGTTGTTCAAAGTATAAAAACCTTATTGTTGGGACGATTTATCCTTTTAACCTAGTGCATGTCGTCAAGGAGAGGCGAAGATTTTATTCCATCATTATGTGGTTCCATTGCACGAGTCGCAAGGAGGAATAAAAAAATGACGAGAGAAAACCGAAAAACCCATTCGCCATATTTTTGGTAAAACGTTTCATGGCTATCAAGCGGAACGGTCAAGGTGATTGACTCTTTTGTAAATCTTCCGGATGTCCTTATCAGTTTTCCCCTTCCAGAAATGGCTCCGGAGTACCCGCTATTGGCTGCTCTTAGCAATGGAATGCCTTCTTCTATTGCCCGTATCATTGTTTGTTGGTAAAGCTGATGGGAAGCTGCCGTTTTTCCATACCAGGCATCGTCCGTGAAGACAACAAGAAGGTTTGCCCCTTTCAGTACAAGTTGGTGAACGAGAGAGGGGTACATGGCTTCGTAGCAGATAACCGGACCAATTCGGATCTTTTTGTAGAATTCGGGAAGGGATCTTGAATCCTCCTCTTTGAAGGGAGCAAAGAGTTTTTGATGCTTCCCCGGAATGAGGTCACCAGTGATGCCTGTCATGTTTCTTAGCCAGCCAAAAATGGATGGGAAAGGGATATATTCACCAAAAGGAACAAGATGGATCTTTGTATAGCGATCGAGAATTTCACCATTGTTGGATATCAGGGCGGCATCATTTGAAAAAGAATAACGAAAACGATCCGCTTCCCTGTGAAGTCCGATTGTTCCTGTAACGATTGGTACTGGCAGGTTCAGGGCTTTTTGCAGATCTTTTGCAATGGACCGGGGTGGAGAGTCGATCACAACAGGGATGGCTGTTTCAGGCCATAAAAGAATTTTCGCATCTTGTGACAGCGCTTGTTTGGAAAGTTGATGATAGGTTCGTATCGTATCTTTTAAGTATTGTGATGTCCATTTCTGGTCTTGGGGAATATTGCCCTGAATAATGCCAACCTTGATATGCTGTGTTTCCTGTGCTGAAGATTCTTTTGAAAGTAGTTCGGCTGAGCCAAAACCAGCAGAAAGAGTCAGTACAGACATGGCAATGGCAGGGAGTGACTGTTTCCGAAAAAGATCCGCTGAGGTTTTGCCGGAGAGTTTGTTGATAATGGGGAGAATGACTGCGGAGAGAAGGCCGGAGATGAAAATGATGGCAAAAGACATTCCTGTCGCACCAAGGATGGATAGATCGGGCGTAAGCAGTTCTTGCCCCCATATCAGGTCTCCGAGTGGGTTTAGGGGAAATCCTGTAAAGAGTTCGGATCGGAGAACCTCCAGAATAGTCCACAGACAGGCTCCAAAAAGAGCCAAAACGACAGGATTTGAAGGATTGTTCAGATCGTTTTTCTTCCAGATGTCGAGACCAAACAGGAATAAGCCTGTAAAAAGTCCCAAATAGGAAGAAAGGACAAAAAGGGAAAAAAAGGAGAGGATGAATGGAAGATGTCCAAAATGATGAATGGTCTGGACGACCCACCATAAGCTTGTCAGTGCTTCGGTTACTCCAAAAATCCACCCCAAAAAAAACGACCTGCCTGAACTTCGTATCCGGGCTCCGTTTGAAAAAGGACTGGGCTCCGGAGAGAGAAAAAAGTTCGTCAAAAACAATGGGACAAACAGGAAGGGGAGCATGGGCAGAAGCATTGGAGAAATCTTGTCAGGGATAAAAAATAACCCTAAAAAAAATCCTGACAAGACAAAAAGAAGCGACTCGCCCACGGCACCTTTCATCGCTTTAAACCGAATGTGTCAATTGGCAAAATCAAACATCCCAATCTCTATGAACAACCCTAAGTTGAAGTGATTTTTGGTGGATCAACAGATATCATGATGGAAAGAAGAGGACCCCCTCGGCAAACTCACAAAAGCCTGTCGGGTGGCTAGTGAGATGTGTTGGGATTAAATCCTCCTCCTTGGCCTTCTATCCACCAGTTCCCTGGCCAGTTTCCCCCTGGAACGCCTCCTGCGGTTGTCGTGCCCTGTGAAGGTGGTGGGGTATAGGCACCTGCTGCTGCGGGCCCACCCAGTAGATGGTGCAGAACCCGGTCCATTGTTCCTTCGGACTGTAGCTGGGAATTTGTCGGAGACTTCTCCGGTCCTGCCCCCATGGGTTCGAGCCCCAGAGGAGTCGGATTGACAGGTGCCATCTCCTGGCGAATTTTTTGTTTTTCACTTGTTGCACTAGAGGCTTTTTTGGAAGGGGTTGTGCCACTATCGGCGGCATAGGCTATTCCACTAAAAAAAACCGAGCCAACGAGAAGGGAAATCAAGAGGAATTGACCGAAGCTCCTTTGACGGACAATCGTTTTTCTGGACATGGAGACCCTCACTGTTCTACCCAATAGGGGAACTGCTCCGAAAATTACTAAAATCATTTGCGAACACCAGACCACTGATAACGTCCACCTTCTGCGCTATCTTTATTTTATTAAGGATAGATTTTTTCTCTCTTGTGTCTTTCAGTATACTCCATTTTTTGGAGTGAAGGCGAAAAAATTTTTTAACACGAAATCACGGAGGTTTGTGTGGGGTTTTGCATAGATGAGATTAGTGAAGATTTCAGCAAAATGGAGGCGATAAAAGGGAGGACCGAATTGGCTGGGATCCTCGGCAATCTTTTTCTCCGTTGCGACGAGGAAGAGATTGCCCCCCTTGTCTATGTGGTTCAGGGACAGTTGTCCCCTCCATTTCGCGGTGAACCGATGGGAATGGCTTCAAGGCTTTTGATTCGAGCGCTTTCCGAGGTCAAGGCAAAAAAAACGTTCTCCGACCTTAATCCGGAAGAAGCTAAAAAGATGGAAAAATCCCTGGATGTAATGCTCGCTCATTTGGGTGACCCAGGGGCATTGGCACAAGAGGTCCTCTCTCAAAATAGTCCTTCAAGGCTTTCATTCCTGGACGTTTTTAGAATTCTTGAGCGGCTTTCCCAAATGGAAGGAGAAGGGTCCCAAGTCGACAAGGTCAGTGAGCTGGCGACGCTTCTTTCCCGGCTATCCCCATTGTCCGCCCGCTTTGTTGCAAGGTTTGTCATGGGGAAACTTCGACTTGGTGTTGGGGATTCAACCATTATTGAGGCATTGGCTGTTTCTGGCGGAGGAAGAGCCACCAAGTCTATCGTTGAAAAGGCCTACAATATTTGCTCAGACTTGGGACTTGTCGGGAGAAAGATCAAGCAGGGCGGTCTTGAAAGCCTGTCATCCCTGGAACCGAGTCCCGGCTTTCCGATTCGAGTTGCGTTATGCGAAAGATTGTCTTCCGGGGAAGACATTATTGCCAAGATCGGACGCTGTTCGATTGAGAGCAAATATGACGGTTTCAGATGCCAGATCCATATCATCGCAGGAAAAGTCGAGATTTTTTCAAGAAATCTTGATTCCATGACATCCATGTTTCCGGAAATCGTTCGAGCCACAAAGGAAATCTTTGGAAATAGAAGCGCCATTTTTGAAGGGGAGGCCCTTGGAATTGATCCGGAAACAGGGACCTACCAGCCATTCCAGGTTACGATTACCCGTAAAAGGAAGCATAATGTTTTGGAAAAATCCCTGGAGATTCCCTTGAGGCTTCTGGTCTTTGACCTCCTTTACCTTGATGGTGTTTCTTGGATGGAGCGGCCTTTCTTCGAAAGGAGAGCTAAGGTTGAGACCCTTTTTGGCGCGGAGAAATTTGATATTTTGGAAGTGGAGCGACCTCCTGCGGGAGTTATTGGCTCTTCCCGACTTATTTTTACGGATGAGGCCTCAAAGGTAAACGAATTTTTTGAAGAAGTGGTTGAGGAGGGATTTGAGGGAATCATTGCGAAGCGTCTGGACGGCATTTATACTGCGGGGTCAAGAAATTTCAACTGGATCAAGCTTAAAAAAAGCTATCAGGGAAAAATTTCGGATACATTGGATCTGGTCATTATCGGGTACTATCTGGGGAAAGGCCAGAGGCTAAAATTGGGAATAGGGGCAATCTTGGCCGCTGTCTGGGATAGAGATTCAAAGTCGTTTGCCTCCATTGCCCGCATCGGATCCGGTTTGACGGAAGAGAAATGGATGATGCTTTCGGCAATGCTGAGAGAAATCGTTGTGCCGGAACGTCCTGTAGATGTGATGAGCGATGTTGTTCCAGACTTCTGGGTCCTTCCACGATTTGTTGTCACCGTAAGGGCAGATGAAATCAGCAGGTCTTCAATGCATGCCGCTGGCAGGGATTACCTTTCGAACACGGAAGGAACCCCCGAAGGCTACGCCCTTCGTTTTCCACGAATGGTCTCTTTTGTGCGCGCCGATAAAAAACCCGAAGATGCGACTGAAGTCTCCGAAATTGTTTCCTTGTTTGACTTGCAGAGAAGCTTGTCCCAGAGGTCCCAACGGGAAAAACCTTCTTCTGTCCGGAAATAACCTTTTCAGGAGTGAAAAGATGAAACCTCATGATATAGATACACTTTTCTTGCAGTTGGCGGGTGCCCTTTCCAGGGGATTGACTCCTGAAATTGTTTTCCGGTCATCGGGGGAGCCAAGGTGGCAACCAATGACGGATATCTATGAAACCGAAGGAGAGGTTGTTATCAAGATTGAGCTTGCCGGCGTGCCAAAGGAAGAAATATCGATCGGGATGGATGGAAACCGACTGTTGGTAAGGGGTGTCAGAAAGGATGAATCTAAAAGTTACGCCCCTCAAAAGAAAAAAAACTATCTCCAGATGGAAATTAACTATGGGGAGTTTGAGCGGGCCTTTTTATTGCCTGAAGGGTTGGATCCGCAAAGTGTTCGGGCCGAGTATTCGCTTGGTTTTTTGAGGGTTATAGTGAAAAGACGCCCCCCAAGACAAATTGTGACTGTTCAGGTTACCGACGGAGAGGAGTTAAAAAATGGTTGAAGAACAGGTTCGGACACCTGGTGAATCTCCCTTGGTCGTTTTGCAGGATTCCGTTGTTTTTCCTCATATATTGACGTCTCTTGCCTTTCACCACCCGATGGATCTGGCTGCGATCGATGAGGCCATGAATCGGGAGCCAAAGACTCTGGTCTGTGTGACTGCAAGAAATTCCGGAAAAGAAGAGTCAGCTTCCCTGGAGACTGTTTCTCCGGAGCTTCCGGTTAAGCTTGAAAATCTCCATGAGGTCGGGACGATGGTTCTCATTCATAAACTCCTTCGAATCCCTGCAGGTGGGGTTGCGATCATGGTCCAGGGAATCAGGAGAGTGAAAATTGATGAGATCGTCCAGACGGATCCGGTTGTCCGGGTGAGGGTTCATCCGGATCCAGAATCACCGGATCGCTCCGTGGAAACCGAAGCGTTGATGAGGCTGATCCTGGGGCAGGTCAAGCAACTGGCAGAGCTTGCGCCTTACCTTCCGGACGAGTTTGAGACAATGGCTTTAAACATTGACAACCCCCATCACCTGGCTTACCTCGTTGTGACGTTTTTGAAATTGCCAGTTGAAGATCGTCAGAAAATTCTGGAAATTGATTCGTCTGAAGCCAAATTGACGAATTTGTCGACACATCTCGAGCGCGAGATAGAGCTTCTTGAACTTGGTGGAAAAATAAAGTCCAAAATTCAGGATGATGTTCAGAAAAGCCAGAGGGACTTTTTCCTTCGGGAGCAGGTTCGAGCAATCCAGAAAGAGCTTGGTGACGGGGAAGAGGGTGATGAGGACATTGTCCGTTATCGGGAAAAAATTGCGAAAAGCCAGCTTCCTCCAGAGGTTTTGAGAGAAGTGAACCGGGAGCTTGATCGACTGGTTCGCTTTGGAAACGGGCAGTCGCAAGAGTCTGGTGTCATTCGAACCTATCTTGACGTTGTTCTGGATCTTCCATGGGCAAGACATTCCACTGAACCTTTTTCGATTGAAAAGGCTCAGAAAATCCTTGATGAGGATCATTATGGAATTGAAAAAGTCAAAGACCGCATCCTGGATGAACTGGCTGTTCACCTTCGGGCAAAAGGGAAAAACAGGGGACCTGTTTTGTGTTTTATCGGACCTCCTGGGGTCGGAAAGACAACCTTGGGTCAATCAATCGCCCGTGCAATGGGGAGATCTTTTGTACGGGTTTCTCTCGGAGGAGTTCGGGATGACTCTGAGATCAGGGGACATCGTCGCACGTATGTCGGTGCGATGCCTGGAAGAATTATTCAGGGAATGAGAAAAGCCGGAACGCATAATCCTGTATTTATGCTGGATGAAATCGACAAGCTGGGATCAGATCAGCGTGGGGATCCTGCATCAGCGCTTCTGGAAGTTCTCGACTCATCTCAGAACAAGGACTTCAGGGATCACTATCTTGATCTTCCCTTTGACTTGTCAGAAGTTTTTTTTATTGCAACAGCGAATGTCTTTCAGACGATCCCACCACCATTGCTTGATCGAATGGAGATCATCCGTCTTGCAGGTTATACATGGGAGGAAAAGCGTCATATTGCCAGGCAATATCTCATTCCTCGTGTCATGAAAGAGCTTGGGATTGACCCTTTTGAATTTCGTCTTGACGATCCAGCTCTGGTTCGCTTGATCCGGGAGTTCACTCGTGAAGCGGGTGTCAGGACACTTGATCGAAAAATCGCAACGCTACTTCGAAAAGTGGTTCGGGTTCGATCGGAAATGTCCAGAAAGCGAAAGGTGATCATTACTCCGAAGTCCATTTCCACATATCTGGGAAATGAGTATGTTGAACCAGAACATCTTCTGGACAAGGCCGCTCCTGGAGTCGTAACCGGTCTGGCATGGACTCCGAATGGGGGGGATGTTCTTTTTATTGAAACGCTTGCGATCGAAGGCTCAAAAGGCTTTATTCTGACCGGGCACCTCGGAGATGTCATGAAGGAGTCAGCCAGAACAGCCTTTTCGGTTGTCCAGTCCAGAATTGCAAAATTGGGAATCGAACAGAATTTTTTTTCAAAGAATGAGATTCATGTTCATGTCCCGGGTGGTGCGATTCCAAAAGATGGCCCTTCTGCCGGAATTACGATTGCTGTTGCGATCGTATCCCTTGTGACTGGGATCCCTGTTCCGGAAACGCTTGCGATGACCGGAGAGATCGCTCTTTCCGGGAGAGTCTTGCCCGTTGGAGGAGTCAAGGAAAAGCTGATCGGTGCGCGTGAGGCAGGTATCAAGCGGGTTTTTATTCCTGAAAAAAATGCCAAAGATCTTCTGGAAATTCCGGAGGAGGTGAAGAAAGACTTGACGATCGTTCTTGTATCCCATATTGATGATATTTTTGATGAATGCTTCTCGATTAAAAAACGGAAGAAGCCGGTTTTGTCCAAGGTTGGAAAGAAGTTTTCTTGAAAAAGCCGAATGCAGCATATGTAAGGGAAATCTTTGAAAAACTGAAGGTGTCGATTCCCCATCCGGCCATGGAGCTTGACTTTGTTTCACCCTTTGAGCTTTTGGTGGCGACCGTTTTGTCTGCCCAATCAACAGATAAAACGGTCAACACTATTACCCCGACCCTTTTCCGTAAATTTCCTGACCCAGAATCAATGGCAAGAGCTTCTCTTTCAGATCTGGAAGGGCTTATTCGTTCTGCCGGATTTTTCCATAGGAAATCTCTTCAATTGATTGGTCTTTCCCGGGCAATTGTCGATCACTTCCATGGAAAAGTGCCTGATAATATCGACGAACTGGTCAAATTGCCAGGGGTTGGCAGAAAAACGGCAAGTGTTGTTTTGGCCTATGGATTTCATATTCCGGCAATCGCGGTTGACACCCACGTCATTCGGGTATCCAACCGGCTTGGTCTTACCGTATCCTCAGATCCTGAGGAAATTGAATCGGATCTCTGCAGTATCATCCCCCGGGAAGACTGGATTAATTCGGGGAGTCGTCTCCTTTTGCATGGACGTTATGTTTGTGTCGCCAGGAAGCCACTCTGTGGGTCTTGTGTATTATCGAACCTGTGTCCTTCTAAAGCTCCCATTTAAAAAAATTGGCTGGTCGTTTCATATCTTTTTTCAGGCTGTTGCGGGAATAATCTTGTATTCTTCAGCCATGTGGACTGTATTGAGAAACGCCGCATGACTCCAGGCCAGGGGGGAGACAGAGATCGGATCTCCATTCAAGGCATTGAGCTGCTCTGCCATGACTCCGGACGGAAGTGCCTTTTCCATCGCCCATGCGAGGAGTTCCTTTGTTTTTGAAATCGCTCCGCTCTCTCCGGTACTGCCAAGAGCAGCATATCCTTGTGCCATCCAGAGCGTGCTTATGAACCAAGGATTCCCAAGAATATTGGCATTTCTGGATTCTTGTGACAGATAGTAGGGATCATTTTTATATCGTGTGTAGCCACCAATTCCTGTATTGATCTTGAGTTCGTTTTCTTGCCGCTGGAGGAGAAGCTTGAGCTGGTCCCTGTCGGATTGACTGGAAGGATCAAGAAATCCGGTTTCAACAAGAACGAGGGAACTGATATCCGGAGTTGGATCTTTATTCAACACTGCTCCGTCGAGGATTTCTACCCCACGGTAGAAATATCCTTCATCCGGATTCCAGAGATGTTTCTGTATCCCTTCCCTGATTTCATCGGCCGCTTTCAAAAAAGACCTGGCCAAGACGGTTTCTCCGAATGAGTCTGAAAAATAGGCTGCACTTTCAAGTCCGGCCCATGTCATGGCGGCTGTATGAAGAAATGTTCCATGCCGTTCCTCCCATAAGTCATAGGAGGCCAGAGGAAGTCCCGTTCCAGGATCCCGGTAGTCTCTTAGAAAAAGCCCGGCCGGTTTAATCATTTTTTTATAGAGGGGGGTGATAAGATCGAAGTCCCTGTCGATTTGGAATTGCATCTTGAGAGCCCAAAGAACGTACCCTGTTTCATCTTCCTGTATGGGGAGCTGGACAGCCCCTTCCCGAATCCAGGGAAGCCATGAGGAAGCTGGCGTTCCGTCCATATTGTATTTATGCAGGAAATATCCTTCCGGCTGAATGATCTCCCCGGCAAACTCAAAGAATCTTCTCCCTAGTCCATGGTGTCCGGAACGGGAGAGGGCCAATGCGACATTGGCTCCGTCTCTTGGCCAAAGATAGGCATAGCTGTCACGTGCAAGCTCAAGACTGTCAGAGTCAATTGCTGCCGCGCTGGCCCCATTTTTTGAAATGTGAGTTCGAAGAATCAGAAGGTTTGTTTTTTTTCTGTCACGAAGTTTTTCCAGAAATGGATCTGCTTTTGATTGTGAATCGTCCGCAAATTTTTTCTTTGAGCATTTTTCCGGATCGGTCCAGAAATTCCAGTAATGGGATGTGCGTTCGAGAAATTGGTCCGGGTGTCGATCGAGAACAGCCTGATTCAGCAATCTTGTTTCTATCAGGCTTGTTGCTGCAACCATCCAGAAATAGAGGACTTTTGTTTCTCCAGGCAAGAGATCAAGGGAAGTGGAGAAAGCGGAATCAACGGATCCTTGGGCAATGGGATTTTGTGACAATAGTCCATCTTCGGCATCCCGCCATGTTCCTTCGCTGCCTTCCATTTCCTTTCGTCCTGTCGCATAGGAGCGAATGCCCGGACCGTTATCGGGATGCATGAGTCCAAAGCTGAAATACCGGTCTCTTTTATAGTGAATGATAATTTTCATGGAGGGATCGAAAAAGGCAGTATCTCCAACCTCATTCCCTCCGATATGAAAGTCGGGGCAAAAAAATGTCCTGATTTCCCTCGGATTGCTTCCGATATTTGTGATATGGATTTTTCTGATCCACAAGTTTTCGTAGAAATCGATTGCATCGCGGGAATTGAATACGATGTTCCGGGACGTATTCGTGCCTTCTACAAGTGTGACAAGAGAGCCGTCTTCGTAGCCCATTTTTAAGTCCCAGGTTGATCTTGAGATCCAGTCCATTCTCCCGTCGTAATAAAAACCAAATCGAAGGGGATGCCCTTCTGTTTGATTTTCAAGTCCGATAAAAGGATATGTGACCTCCCTCATTTGATAGTCCAGATCGAACGAGAGAAACAGGCATCCATTTGATAACGGTATGTCTCTTGCCATTGATTTCTCCTAGAAGACTGGTGAGACCTTTTCCTGGTTCCGGACAGTGCGGATATGCTCTATAAGCCTTGTCAGCGGGAAAAGAGGAAGCGAAATCTGTTCGCTTGTCAGAAGATCCTTGAGGAGAAGTTCCTGTTTTGCGATTTCATCTTCGCCGACAATCAGCAGGAAGCGTGAGCCGTCCCGTTCAGCCTGTTTGAAGCCCTGCTTGATTTTGGTGGCGCCAAAAATGCCGGTGGCAGAAATTCCTGCCTCCCTTGAATCCCGGATGAGGCGTTGTACCAATGGGATGGCATTTTCGCCGAGGGGAAGGAGTGATACGTCCTGGGAGTAGGTGGGTGGCGCTGGAAGCGTTCCGGCCTTTTCGGCGAGTAGCGCAAGACGTTCGACCCCTATGGCAAAGCCTGCTCCAGAAACATCAGGGCCTTCCAGTTGTCCAATAAGGCCATCATATTGACCTCCGGCGGCCCAAGTGGATTGAGAGCCCAGGGCATTGGATACAAACTCGAAGGTTGTTTCCGTATAGTAATCGAGTCCTCTGACAAGACGGTGGTTGACCGTGAAGGGGATTGATAAGTTCCTGAGTCCCGAGCAAACCTCTTCATAATGCGATCTGGAGATTTCGCAAAGGAAATCAATGATGGAAGGAGCCTTTTCAATGATTGGCTGACAGTCCGGCACTTTGCAATCAAGGACTCTCAGCGGGTTCGTTCCAGTACGTTTTTGGCATGTGGTGCATAGACCGGACTGGTTGTTCGAAAGGTATTCTACGAGTGCTTTTCGAAAAACAGGGCGACATTGGGCACATCCCATGTTGTTGATAAAAAGTGTTGTGCCCGGAAGATTCAGTTTTCTGGCGAGTGAGTCAATCACGACGAGGAGGTCAATGTTGTCTTGTGGCGTGATCGAGCCCAATATTTCGGCACCGACTTGATGGAACTGTCTTAATCGGCCAGCCTGAGGCCTTTCATGGCGAAACATGGGGCCCTGATAGGAAAGTCTGGTGATGCGGGCTGGTTCGATTAGATGGTGTTGGATGGCCAGTCGAAGAAGGGATGCTGTTCCTTCCGGTCGAAGCGCAAAGTGTTCTCCTCCCTTGTCTTCAAAAAGATACATCTCTTTTTCGACAATGTCTGTTTCAACGCCGATGGATCGTGTGAAAAGGGAGGACGATTCAAAGATTGGCAGTCCTACCTTTTTAAATCCAGCTTGCTGGAGGTATCTCTCAGCGATGGAAACAAGGGAGAGGAACTGATCTTCTTCCGGGGGGACTCGGTCCTTGATACCTCGGGGAGCATGAATCACGGGCGACTCCCTTTTATAAACGTGTTGTTTTTTGGATGCTGCATTCTTATTCTCCGGGACGAAATTGCCGATCTAACGCGAGAGGCAGGGTGGAGTATGATTTTTGAATTCGGGTAAAAGTGTATACTACATTGTCACATGGATTGGCATCAAGAATCTTCGGTGCCCATGTCAAATCAGTCTTCTCTTTTGCCCACAAAGATTGTGAAGCTGTTTTCAGGATAATGAGGGGTTGTTAAATGTCACGATTCTTGCCCGTCGCAAATGGCCGACTTTTTGTGTCCTTTGATGAATCCCATTTGTTATCAGAACTGACGTGGCCTTATGTCGGACTGGAAAACCATGTCGGGGGCAACGGTTTTCGGCTAGGTCTTTTCTTTTCCGGGAAATTCGTCTGGGTAAACTCTTCCCATATTCGCAAGCGCCGTTACAGATCTGGTGTGATGGTTTCGGAGGCATCGCTCTTTTTTCCCGAACTGGGAGGGCTTGAATGTGTTTTGACTGATTGGGTGGATCTTGACATCGATGTGCATTTTCGCCGAGTCGAGTTGATCAATTCTCCAGCGGACAATGAAACGGTGACTTTTTTCTTCCACCAGAATTTTTCCATCAGCCATCAGGATATTGGTGATACGGCCATGTATCTTCCTCAGCAGGAAGCCCTTCTTCACTATAAGGATCAACGTTATTTCCTAGTGGGCGCTCTCATGGAGTCTCCCGGAAGGGCTGTTGAAAACGCAATGTTCGAGTATGCATGCGGATCTCGGCATGGCAACAGGGAAGGGACATGGCGAGATGCCGAAGACGGAAGTCTTGGTGGAAACCCTATTGCCCAGGGTACGGTGGATTCCGTTTTTTCGGTGATGTTGAAACCTGAAAAACAAAACAAACCTTTTTCTGTGTTGACAATTTGCGGAACCAGTCAAAGCGAGGTTCTGTCAACTTACGCAAAGGTCAAGCGGAAAACACCGGAGAGATCACTTTCCCAGACTTCAGGTTTTTGGAAACTCTGGATTACCTCACATCCGCTGGCTTCTCAGGCCATTCCTTCTGAATGGATAAGACTTTATGAGACAAGTCTCTTTTTGATCAGAACCCACATGGGAAAAAGTGGGTCGATCGTTGCAGCGATTGATTCTGTTTCTTTGAACTATTCGAGGGATACCTATTCCTATTTATGGCCCAGAGATGGAGCTTTGATTGCCCATGCGCTGGACAAGGCTGGTCTGGGTGATCTGTCCAGGCGATTCTATGAGCTGTTGCCGACCCTTATTTGTGAGGAAGGTTTTTTGGCTCACAAGTATCACCCCAACCTTTCAATAGGATCTTCCTGGCATCCATCTGGTGTTGTGGGTGCTCCTGCATATCCTATCCAGGAAGACGAGACAGCGCTATGTATCTGGGCGCTTTGGGAGCATTTTAAAAAATATCGGGATCTTGACTCGATTCGTCCAATTTTTCAGGGATTTGTTTTGCCAGCCGCAAGATTTATGGCAAAGTTCCGGAATCCTGCAACAGGATTGCCCCTACCTTCATATGACCTCTGGGAAGAGCGTGCAGGGGTATCAACACATACCGCTGCCACTGTTTATGGAGGTCTCAAGGCTGCTGCAAGTTTTTCAACAGGATTTGGTGACCCATCAGAAGCCCGGTATTTTGAGCAGGCGGCCATTGAGGTAAAGGAAGGAATCCTTCGATATCTGTTAAATGAGACTACTGGATGTTTTTATAGAGGTCTGGTCCTTGGGAAAGATGGAGAAACTTTTCCGGACCCTACCCCTGATGCAAGTATGTATGCTCTTTTTGAATATGGTGTTTTACCGCTTCAGGATATTCGTCTTATTCGGACGATGGATTGGCTTTTTGAGTCTCTCTGGACACCCGGACCTATTGGTGGGGTGGCCAGATACAGCAATGATCACTACTATAGGAGCGGTGATCACCAGCCTTCTAATCCATGGGTGATCTCAACGTTGTGGATGGCCCGCTGGTTCATGCGGTCGACCCCATCTCCTCTTGAGTCAGCCCAAGTGATGAGCCTCCTCTCCTGGGTATTTGAGCGTGCAGGGGGAAGTGGAATGCTTCCGGAGCAGGTCGATCCTGTTACAGGGGATCGACTGTCTGTTTCCCCCTTGGTCTGGAGTCATGCAGAATGGGTGATTACACTCATGGAGCTTGATTCCATTTCCCAGGTTGAGCCGCACCCATGGGAAGGGAATCTGTGAGTACCTCCAGATCCGCTCTGGGGCAAGTGCATTCTATGAGTTTGATGATTGGTTCGTTGAACCCCGGAAGACCCTCTGTTATGATACCCGGATGACTATTGATGGAGGAATATGTTGAGTTTTCCAATAGAACGGATCCGTAATTTTTCTATTATTGCCCATATCGATCATGGGAAATCAACATTGGCCGACAGGCTTCTTGAGATGACTGGTGCGATCTCACACCGGGAATCCAGGGAGCAGCTCCTTGATGCAATGGACCTTGAGCGGGAGCGTGGAATCACCATCAAGGCCCATACGGTGAGGCTTGTCTATCGAGCGAAGGATGGACAGGACTATCTGTTGAACCTGATCGATACTCCAGGCCATGTCGACTTTACCTATGAGGTTTCCCGAAGTCTTGCTGCCTGTGAAGGGGCTCTTTTGGTTGTTGATGCTTCACAGGGTGTTGAGGCACAGACAATCGCGAATGCCTACCTTGCCATCGAGAATAATGTCCACATCATTCCGGTGATCAACAAGATCGATCTTCCCGGTGCTGAGGTGGAAAAAACAAAAGACGAGATATCTGATGCGGTCGGTGTCGATGGGGATGATTCCCTTCTGATCTCAGCAAAAGAGGGACTCGGTGTGCCTGACGTTCTTGAGGCGATCGTCAAATTGGTTCCCCCTCCAATGACATCACCCGGTAAGATGTTGAAGGCACTCTTGTTTGATGCATGGTTTGATCCATTTCAGGGAGCAGTCATTCTTGTGAGGGTTTTTAACGGAAGGATTTCTGTTGGAGACCGGTTCAAGCTTTTTTCCACCCAAAAAACCCATGAAGTTCTCTCGATTGGGGCGAATACTCCAAAGCGCATTTCTTTGGAGAGTCTCGGCCCTGGCGAAGTGGGATTCATTGTTTCCGGAATCAAGTCTGTTCAGGAAACGAGGATAGGAGACACACTTGTTCTGGATTCGGATCCGTCTCCAGAGCCGTTTCCGGGATTCCATGAAGCCAAGCCACTGGTGTTTTGTGGACTTTTTCCCACAGAGACGGAGCAATATAACGAGCTGAAGGAGGCCCTCGAAAAGCTGAGACTGAATGATGCTTCCTTTACTTATGAGCTTGAGACGTCTCTCGCATTGGGTTTTGGATTTAGATGTGGCTTCCTTGGCCTTCTTCATATGGAAATCATTCAGGAAAGACTCGAAAGGGAGTTCAACCTGACCCTTATCAGTACCGCCCCAACAGTTGTCTACCGGGTCAAGGTGGCGGGTCGTCCTGATGATGAAATTTCTGTCGTCAATCCTTCTGACCTTCCACCTGCGGGGCAGATCGATGAAATTTTTGAACCGTTCATAACCGGAACACTCCTTTTGCCATCCGAATTTCTTGGACCGGTCATGTCGTTGTGTCAGGATAGGCGGGCTATTCAGAAAGAGCTGAAATATCTTGATGCCAAAAGGGTTTCTCTATCTTATGAAATGCCATTGAATGAGATCGTTCTTGACTTCTATGACCGGCTCAAATCGATCACAAAAGGCTATGCGTCTTTTGATTACGAATGGTTGGGATATCGTCCGTCAATCCTTGTGAAGGTTGATGTTCTCATTAACGGAGAGCAGGTTGATGCTTTGTCTTTTATTGTCCATGAGGACAAGGCCTACAACCGGGGGAAGGCCTTGGTTGAAAAGTTGAAGGAAGTGATTCCACGTCAGATGTTTGAAGTTGCGATTCAAGCGGCGATCGGCTCGCGCATTATTGCCCGTCAGACTATTGGTGCCATGCGGAAGAATGTGTTGGCCAAATGTTACGGAGGAGATATTTCCCGAAAAAGAAAGCTTCTTGAAAAGCAAAAGGAAGGTAAAAAGCGAATGAAGCAAATCGGGCGTGTCGAAATGCCACAAGAAGCCTTTATGGCTGTCCTTCGTGTTTCGGAAGGGTCTCGTGACGATGGGTGAAGAGAATGAAATAGTTCAGAAGCCGGGTTCTTCAGGGATGTCCGAAAAATCTCCGATTCCAGCCAAAAAAGCTTTGAGAGAACTTCTTGAGGCTTTGATTACGGCCATTCTGGTCGCATTTGTCTTGAAGGCCTTTATTATTCAGGCTTTCAGAATTCCTTCAGGGTCGATGATTCCGACCTTATTGGTTGGAGATCAGATTCTGGTGCTCAAGATGGCCTATGGAATTCATAATCCTGTCAATGGGCTCTATTTAACTCATTTTCAAGGTCCTCAACGGGGAGACGTTGTTGTTTTTCGTTACCCTTTTGACGAGACAAAAGATTTTATCAAGCGGGTCATTGGTCTTCCCGGTGATCATATCCAGGTAAAGGGTAAGGTCGTCTACGTCAATGGCAAACCTATGGTGGAGCCTTACACCCAATATCTGCACCCAGATGAGAAGGATGTTCCACGAAGGGATGTTATGGCTGACACCCTTGTTCCCCCCGGGCAATACTTTGTGATGGGGGATAATCGTGATGACAGTTATGATTCTCGATATTGGGGATTTGTCAAAAGAGACAAAATCCTTGGTAGGGCATTCATGATTTATTGGTCATGGAATGATGTTGGCAGGGATCCGCGATGGAATCGGCTCGGACATGTCATTCATTAGGTGATGGGAAGCACTTCCACAGGCTTGTTTTAGCCAGAACTCAGGAGCTGTTGTTGATCGAAAAAGTCCCCGTATCAAAGGATCTGGTTTCTCTGGACCGACTCCTTGAGGTTTTGTCCCGAATGAACAACTCCCGAGTGGTTGTAGCGGGTGACTCCATCCTTGATCGTTATGTTTGGGGAAAGGTTTCACGAATTTCTCCAGAGGCACCCGTTCCGGTGGTTAATGTGACTCACGAGTCGGTGCGACTTGGTGGAGCATGCAATGTTGTCCACAATATACAAAAACTAGGGGGAAGTTCGTCACTTTTGTCTATTGTGGGTGATGATGCCAACGGGCAAAAGCTTCTGACTGAAATGGAAAAGGAAAATGTGGATATTTCTGGTGTCCTTTCTATTTCAAGTCGACCCACCACAACAAAAACCCGAGTGATTGCCCATAGCCAGCAACTTCTGCGATATGATGAAGAGGATCGTGGGGAGTTGCCGGAAGCTGTTCAGGAAGAGCTTTTATCGAGACTTGAAAAACTTCTTCCTGGAGCGGGGGTCTTTTTGCTCTCCGATTATGCCAAGGGGGTTCTCTCTCCATCTTTTGCACAAAAAGCAATGGCTTTGGCTAAAGATCTTGGCGTTCCAACTTTTGTCGACCCAAAGGTTGCGACAATCGACAGCTTTCATGGTGCGACCATTCTGACTCCTAACAATCTGGAGGCTTCCCAATCATCCGGATGCGAGATTGATTCGGAGGAGTCTCTTTTGAAGGCAGCCAAAACTCTGATTTCAAGACTGAACTGTGGATCTCTCCTGATTACCCGGGGAGAGATGGGGATGACTCTTTTTGAAAATCCGGACGAACTGAAAGTCTTTCATATTCCGTCAGTCGCTCAGAATGTCTATGATGTTACAGGAGCTGGGGATACAGTCATTGCCTCAATGTCTCTTGCCTTTTCATCAGGTGCGTCACTTCTGGAAGCGGCTGTTTTGTCAAATATTGCTGCAGGATATGTTGTTGGAATCGTTGGTACAGCGGCAATATCCAATGGTGAGCTGGAAGGCGTTTTGAGACAATCTCCCCTTTTTGACCGGAGAACCGGGACTTTTGTGACCAGGGGTTATGGATCGGAAATCCGTAAATGAGTCCAGCTGATCAACCTTTGTCCGATAATGCTTTTTTCATTCCTTTTCCTGGAAAACACTCTTCAATTCCGTTTGCCCATGATGATGAAAGTCCCCATGTTGTTGTAGTTATTCCTGCGCGATATGCTTCGACCCGCTTCCCGGGAAAACCTCTTCATGAGATTAATGGGCGGCCAATGATCGAGTGGATAGCCAGGAAGGCCTCTCAGTCGGATTTTGTGGATGAAGTCATTATCGCGACAGATGATGAGCGAATCCATGATGTCATGAAAAGTCGTGGATATGATGTCAGAATGACGTCAGGGGGAGCGAGAACAGGAACCGATCGCATGGCAGAAGTTGCATCGCAGATGGCAGGGGATATTTTTGTGAATCTTCAGTCGGATGAAATCCTTTCAGATTCGAGGATCCTCGATCAGGTGATCGAGCCTCTACTGAAAGATCCCAGAGTTCCCATAGCAACAATCCGGAGAAAACTGGCCAACCGGATGGACAGGATGAATCCCAATATCGTTAAGGTTGTTTGTAATCAGGCGCAATATGCGCTTTATTTTTCTCGATCCGTTGTTCCTGCTGACAGGGATGAGATTTCTCCGCAAAGACCAGATCTTTCCTGGGACCAACACCTTGGAGTTTATGCCTATAGAAGAAATGTTCTTCTGGAGTTTGCCCGTTTGCCGACATCTCCGCTGGAGGAACTCGAGAAGCTTGAGCAACTGAGAGCTCTTGATTACGGATTTTCCATCTTTGTAGCCCGAACGGAGCATGAGTCCTATCGGGTTGATGTTCCTTCAGATCTTGACCTCTTACCCAGGAATGATGCCGCATGGACATAAAAAAGAAACATCCTGTGAAATATATTTTTATAACTGGTGGTGTTGTTTCCTCTCTTGGAAAGGGCATCGCTTCAGCTTCTTTAGGTATGTTGCTTGGTGCAAGGGGATATCGGATCAATTTTCTGAAGTGCGATCCCTATATCAATGTTGATCCCGGCACAATGAATCCATACCAGCATGGCGAGGTTTATGTAACCCATGATGGGGCCGAAACGGATTTGGACCTGGGACACTATGAGCGATTTACCAATCTGACCATGGGACGAAACAACAACTATACTACAGGCCGAATTTATTACGACGTCATCACCCGGGAACGCCGGGGGGAGTACCTTGGGGGAACGGTCCAGATTGTCCCGCACATTACGAATGAGATCAAAAAAATTATTCTTGACCGGGGCAAGGATGTTGATATTGTCCTTTGCGAGATTGGTGGCACGGTCGGTGACATTGAAAGTCTCCCTTTCCTCGAAACGATTCGTCAGTTCCCCAGGGAGGTTGGAAAGGAAAACGTTGTCTATATTCATCTGACTCTGGTTCCTTATGTAAGGGCTTCCTGCGAACTCAAGACAAAGCCGACCCAACATTCAGTGCATAAACTGAGAGAGATCGGAATCAGTCCGAATATCGTCATGTGCAGAAGTGAGGAATCTCTCCCGGAAGATGTGCGTTCAAAAATTGCCCTTTTTTGTAATGTGGACTCTGAAGCGGTGATTTCGGCAAGGGATGTTCCGTCTATATATGAGGTTCCCCTGGAATTTCATCGACAGAATCTGGACCGTTTGATCCTGAGATATCTTAAGCTGCCAACTCCCCAAGCAAAACTGGCCCCATGGAAAGAGCTGGTTTCCAATATCAGGAATGCGAAGAGAACCGTTTCGATCGGCATAGTTGGGAAGTATATTGACCTTCATGATTCCTACAAGAGCCTGATTGAGGCATTAAGTCACGCGGGAGCGAGACTTGGAGTCAAAGTCAAACTTGAATGGATCGATTCTGAGGAAATAGAGAAAAATACAGATAATCCGGAAATATTCAAGGGATTGGGTGGTATCCTTGTTCCTGGAGGGTTTGGTTCCAGGGGAATCGATGGCAAGCTTGCCGCCATTCGTTTTGCCAGAGAGCACAACGTGCCATTTTTTGGGATATGTCTTGGAATGCAGCTTTCGGTTATCGAGTTCGCCCGCAATGTATTGGGGATTCGTGATGCAACCAGCCGGGAGTTTGATCCGAATACCAAAAGTGCGGTCATTGACCTGCTTCCAGGACAAGACCTTGTTGTTGACAAGGGTGCCTCAATGCGGTTGGGTGCATATGCGGTCGATATCCTTCCTGGAACAAAAGCCGCCCGTCTTTATGGGGCATCGACTGTTTCCGAAAGACATCGACACCGGTTTGAATTTAATAATGAGTTCCGGAAGGTGATGGAAGAGAATGGACTGTCTGTCACCGCTACATGGGGGGAGAAAAAACTTCCCGAAATCGTGGAAATCTCTGCACACCCCTACTTTGTTGCGTCACAGTTCCATCCCGAGTTTACCAGCCGTCCTCTTGCTCCCAATCCAATGTTTTTGGGTTTTGTCTCTGCAGCTATTTCCTATATTGGTGGTTCAGATCATCATTCAGCATCCAAAAGGGGAAGCAGGGGGAAATAGTGAAAAGTCTTCACATTAAAACACCTGCTGGAGCATATACTGTAGGACCTGAATCACCCCCTCTTTTTATTCTTGGACCATGTGTTATTGAGTCTCGAGAGCATGCGTTTGATATTGCCGGGGCTTTGGCGGAAATGCGGGATCGATTGAACCTTCCCTTTGTTTTCAAGGCATCCTATGACAAGGCCAATCGTTCATCGGGAAAAAGCTTTCGGGGTATTGGCATCAGTGCCGGGCTTTCCATTCTGGAAGACATCCGGGCGAGATATTCTTTTCCGGTTATTTCTGATGTACATGATGGTGCGCAAGTGGCGGAAGCCTCATCAGTCTTGGATATTCTGCAAATTCCAGCGTTGTTGTCAAGACAGACCGACCTGCTCGAGGCGGCTGCCCGATCAGGAAAGCTTGTTCATATCAAAAAGGGTCAGTTCATGGCTCCTGAAGATATGTCCAATGTTGTGAAAAAAATGGAAGAGGCAGGGTGCGATCAGTTGATGTTATGTGAGCGCGGGATTTCATTTGGATACCATACATTGGTCGTCGATTTTCGCTCATTGCCAATCATGTCTTCATTCGGTTATCCGATCATTTTTGATGCAACGCATGCTGTACAGAGTCCTGGAGGCAGTGGTGACAGGTCGGGAGGAGATCGCAGGTTTGCTCCATCGCTTGCCCGCGCCGCCCTTGCTGTCGGGTGTCAGGGATTGTTTATGGAAGTTCATCCTGATCCGGACCACGCACCTAGCGATGGCCCGAACATGATACCTTTGTCAAAGCTGGAAGCTCTGATTGCCGGATTGCTTCCCTTTCATGAAGCCAGAAAAAAAATGGGGCCAGATCCTTTGTTTGGTCAGGGTGGGTCTTGATGGAATTTTCCCCGCAGGATCATCTCGTTAATCAGGGCCGGGCCATTCTGGAATCAGAAGCGAAATCGTTGTCAGAAATGGCAAGCCGGCTGGGCGATGATTTTTCCAATGCGATTCGTCTTATTCTTTCCAGAGAAGGAAAGGTGGTTGTGACCGGGTTGGGAAAATCGGGGCATGTCGCAAGAAAAATCGCGGCAACTTTGTCTTCAACGGGAACTTCTGCTTTTTTTCTTCATCCTGCAGAGGCTCTCCATGGTGATCTCGGAATGATCGACAAGGGAGATACGGTTCTTGCCCTTTCCAAATCAGGCAACACTGCGGAGATTATGGCCTTGATTCCCTTTCTGAAGAGGCTTTCGATTCCGATTATTTCAATGGTCGCCAGATCCGATTCTGAAATGGCTGGTGTCTCTGATGTTGTTCTTGCTACAGGAGTCGAGACTGAAGCAGGACTTCATGGAATTGCGCCAACGTCTTCCACTACGGCGATGATGGCTTTGGGTGACGCTCTGGCTTTGGTACTTCTTTCCGAAAGACGTTTTGGTGTCACGGATTTTGCCAACCTTCACCCAGGGGGTGCTCTTGGCAGACGATACTTTCTCAGGGTCTCTTCCATCATGCATAAGGGAAGCTCTATTCCTTCCGTTCAAGCCGGGACTTCACTTGGTGACGCCATCATAGAAATGACCGGAAAAAAGCTTGGATTGACCACTATTCTGTCGGAAAACGGCACCCTTCTTGGAATTCTGACCGACGGAGATCTTCGTCGGGCAATATCCATGGTTTCAAAAATTTCCTCTGATTCAATGGGCTCATCCCTGCTCTCCCGCCCTGTAGAGGAGTTCATGTCCACCCATCCTGTCACGATCAGTGGTAATACCCTGGCATCGGAAGCGGTCCGTATTATGGAAGAAAAAAAAATCTCCCAACTGGTTGTACTGGCAGACAATGATAATAAGTTGGAAGGAGTCTTGCATTTTCATGATTGCCTTCGGGAGAAAATCGTTTGATGAGGATTTCTCCGTCACCGAGGGTGATTCGTGATTTTCGGCGAGTTCGTGGCCTTGTCATGGATGTCGATGGAGTATTGACCGATGGCCTGATTTCATATGGTGTTGATGATGAAGAGATGAAGTCCTTCAGTTTGAGAGATGGCCATGGTCTTGTGCTTCTGAGACGAGCGGGGGTCAGGCTTGCCCTTTTATCAGGTCGAGATTCAAAGGCAATCAGACGCCGAATGAAGGAACTTGGTATTGAGGATGGATATCTGGGTGTTCGGGAAAAACTTCCAATATTTCAATCGATCCTCCAGAAGTGGAACCTCTTTTCCGAAGAAATCCTTTTTATTGGGGATGATGTGGTCGATCTTCCCGTAATGAGAATCTCTGGACTTGCGATTACAGTTCCGGAAGCTCCATGGGTTGTTCGGCGCGAGGCAGATTGGGTGACAAGGTTGCCTGGCGGAAATGGCGCGGTACGGGAAATCGCTGACTGGATTCTTCTGGGACGATCAGCCGATATTTCTGAGACGAGGTGTAATCAGGACGGAGATTCTCCATGAATCTTGCCAATGGAATCACTCTTGGTCGTATCGTTTTGATTCCAGTCCTGGTTCTTTTATTTTTCCGGGAGCGTTCGGGTACAGCTTTCTGGTCAGCATGCCTTTATGTTGTGGCTTCCTCTACAGATCTTCTTGATGGTTATATTGCAAGACGTTACAACATGGTCACAACGTTGGGAAAGCTTCTGGACCCTATTGCGGACAAGATCCTTGTCACAACAGGACTCTTTTTGTTGGTTGATGAGCATCTCCTTCCTGTAGCGCTGGCGATCCTTATTGTTGCAAGAGAGCTGGCTGTCTCGGGTCTCCGTGCGATTGCCTCGGCAGACGGAATTATCATTCCGGCGGAATCTCTTGGAAAAGCCAAGATGGTTTTTCAGACGATCTCCCTGACCATCCTTATCTGGAATCAAAGACTTCTTTCAATTCCCGGAATCAAAAATCCTGTTAATCTTCATTCCCTAGGGATGTTTTTCTTCTGGATTTCGCTGATATTAACTCTTGTGTCAGGCGTATGGTATTTCAGGTGGTATCTCAGGCTTTCTGGAGTCTCTTCTTCAGGTTCAGAGGAAAAAGAATGAACGATCCTATGCATGAAGTTCTTTTTTCAGCCCTTATGGGCTATTTTTTGGGATCGTTTCCTGCAGGGGTGGTTGCAGGGAAGATCAAGGGAGTGGATCTTCGGAAAGAGGGAAGTGGCAATATCGGTTTTACCAATGCATACAGGGTGTTGGGGAAGGACTTTTCTGGAAAGCTCCTGAGTGTGATGGTGCTGGTTTGGGATATGGGAAAGGGGTTGTTGGCGACAATGCTTGCTGCCTCTATTTTTCATTCCCATGAGTCTGTCGCTTATGCTGCCCTTTTCTCTGTTCTTGGCCATCTTTACCCTGTCTGGCTGAAGTTTCGGGGCGGGAAAGGTGTTGCTGTCGGATTTGGCGCGATTCTCGGTGTTTGTCCTCCACTTGGGGTAACTCTGATCGCGATCTGGGTGACGATATTTGCCCTGACAAGAATTTCATCGCTTTCTGCTCTGGTCTCCTATTTTCTCTTGCCAATTCTCGCTGCCGCCCTGGTGAGAACGCATCATCTTGATCCAGTGATCTTTCCCCCTATGCCGATGATCTCAGTTCTGATCTGGTGGCATCATCGTGAGAATATTCGCCGCCTCTTGTCCGGAAATGAAAAAAACCTCAAAAAATCCTGATCAATGAATTTATTCCTGAAACAAGCTTTCCTATAAAGATTTCAATTCTGCGAACCTAAAAAGATCAATTTTGTAAAAATTCAATAATAAAAATAAAACATTTTTTGTTTTGTATATAAAATTATATTATGAAAGGTTTGACTTTTTTTTCGTCTTTAGAGAAAATATCGCCCATTGAGTTGTTGGTCAGATACCCAGAGTGGTCCTTGCTTTATTCCTTATAATAGCTTCGAATCGCATGAGATTAACCAATATGTATTGGATGGGCCATCCATGAACATACCGTCGCCGAAAAAAAATCGAAAAACATATACGCTCCTTTTTATCCCTTCTCCATCAGACAAGGTTGTCCGGGTCGATATTTCTCCGAGAATCCTTTATGTAGGGTGGGTCCTCTCTGCTGTTTTCCTGACTGTTTTCCTGACTTTTTCGGTTATAGCCTATTCGCTTCTTCATAAAGAAAGCCAAATGGTTGCTCTTGCCCATCAGAGCCAGCAACAAAAAGAAGAGATTGTGAGAATCTACTCACGTCTTCAAGAGGTTCATGCGAGGCTTCTGGATTTAACCAAAAAAGAAGATCGTATTCGGATGATTATGGATCCGGATGGTACCGATCCTGATGCTGGTCAGCTTCAGGGTGTTGGTGGTCCTGAGTCTCTTGCCGCTGCCGCCGTTCTGATTCAGAAAGGGCAAAACGGCATGATCGAGTTGATGGAAGAAATGGATCGCCAGTTTACTCATCTCGGTTCAGGGATGCGATATCAGGAGGGAAGTCTGGTTTCGCTCAAACAAAAAATTATTGACAGGGCGCAATTATGGGCGAGCACGCCCAGTATTTGGCCAACTCATGGTGTTTTAACCTCAGGATTCGGATGGAGAAATTCCCCATTCGGGGTGGGTCGGGACTTTCACCCTGGGATTGATATTGCAGGTCGTGTCGGTCTTCCTGTTATTGCAACTGCATCAGGCGTGGTCAGTTTTTCAGGGTGGGACCAGGGATTTGGGAAGTCGGTCCGGATTGATCATGCAAACGGTTTTGAAACACTTTATGCCCATCTGGATCAGGTTGTTGTCTATGAAAATGAAAAAGTGACAAGAGGAGAGATTATCGGTTACTTGGGTAATACCGGTTTGTCTACTGGCCCTCATCTCCATTATGGTGTTCTCCGGAACAGGGTGCCGGTTGATCCAACAAGATATATTATCGATTTCTAGAGTTCTGTCTTCCTGATGACTGCCAGCTGCCACTTTTCCCGTCTTTTTTGAAAAATCTGCTTATTGTGATTACAATGAAACTGTGTGGGGCTATGTGATTGCCTTTTGAGAGTGATTTCATGCCAAGACGAAAGGACTGGATTGATCGGTATTCGTCCATTAAAGCTCAGAGGTAAGGTTGCTGCTTTTTCCCTTGTTCTTCTCGGGGTCATTTTTTTATCAAATTTATATGCAATTCTCAGTCTTTATCATCTTCATGTCATACTTGTTAGTCTCAAAGATACTTCGGTTCGGGGACTCCTTACCGTTTCCAAGCTGCAGCATCAGATCGGAATGGCATTGCCGGATGAAAAACGGTTTTTGTTTTTTTCTCCGATGCCTCCCACAGAAAGACCTTCCGTCGAGAAGGACTTGTCTTTGGGGCGGGTCCTGTTGTTTGGCCTTGCTCCGCCTTCCCCACAGGCAAGAGTTCTGCTAAATGAGTCCTTGAAAGATATTGCCTCTTACCAAAGTGTCATTGATCGTGAATGGGCTGCGTTGATCTCCGGACACCGGGACCAGGCCATAAGAATTTCTCAGACAGAATCCTCTCCGATCCTTATTCATCTGGCCTCTCTTTTAAAAGGGTTGAGGGCTGAGTTCTCCCTGGATCTTGAAAACAAGATTACCCAGACCACCCAAGAGCAGTCTCAGATGACAACCATCAGTGTCGAACTTTTGTCTGTAGGGATTTTTCTTGTCATGCTTCTTTTATGGAGTTTCTCCAGCATTATCCTTTCTCCCTTGATGATTCTGATTGAGGGAACCAGGAAAATCTCTGGCGGAATATTTCATAATCCGGTTACGGTTCCGAATCAGGATGAGCTGGGGGACCTTGCCAGAGCCCTTAATGAGATGGCAGGACGTCTTGGTGAAGTGAATCGATTGAAGTCTGAGTTTGTAACGATCGCTTCTCATGAGCTGAGAACTCCCCTTACGAGTATTCGTGGATTCCTACAGATGCTACAGCGAGGGCAGCTTGGCCCTTTAAACCCTGATCAGGAAAAAAGCTTGGCTATCGTCAGGGAAGAAGTCGATCATCTGGTCGAACTTGTTAATGGATTGCTTGACCTCGGTCGCATTGAGTCTGGACAGATTAGTCTTGAAATACAGGAAGTTGTTTTGCCAAGCTTGCTGGAGCGTCTGAGTGAGCGGCAGAGTTTAGCCTGTAATGAAACCGGAAAGAACTTTGAAACGCATTTTGATCCGGACCTTCCTGTCCGCATTCGTACCGATCCAGGAAAATTGACCCAAGTTTTGGAAAATCTTCTGGGAAATGCTTTCAAGTTTACCCCAAGTGGGGGAACCATCTCTCTTTGGGTCACCCGGTCAGTGAATTCCCTTGAGATAGAGGTAAGGGATACCGGTATTGGAATACCGATTGAGCATATCCCTCAGCTGTTTGATAAGTTTTACCAGGTCACTCCTTTTAATACTCGCGTAAGGGAAGGTCTTGGATTGGGCTTGGCTATCACCAGGGGGATTATTTTAACAATGGGCGGGTCCATTAATGTTCGTCAGAATGAGCCAAAGGGGACGGTTTTTCACGTCTCTTTTCCTTTTGAGCCAGTCATTCAGGAGAAGGAGGGACAAGATGAGTAGTGGGCGTTTTTTTATTGGAGCCATTTTTCTGATCTTCCCTCTTGTGTTTTTGGATGGGTGCAACTCCATGCACAATCCACCGGCGCCCAGGGAGGATCTTCCCCGAATTGTTTTCTTGCCTCAGGCGGTATCGCCGTTTTGGGGAGGTGGTTCATCACATTTTCTGACAGGCCTTTCAAAGCTTTTTGATGCTCATGACTGGGACAAGCTGGATTCATTACTAAACGAACGGCTGTCTGAAAAGGATATTCCGGGTGATGTCATGGCCAGGCTTTTATATGACAAGGCACTTGTCGATATTGAGACCCCTGCAGGAAAGCGCTTGGAAGAAGCCAGAAAAATTCTGAAAACACTGGATGTCGATCGGGTTCCCTATGATGTTCGTGAGTCATCGCATATCCTTCTCAGGATGATTGATCGAAACGCTAGGCTTGAGGAGTCAAACCGGATCTTGACACATAAGCTTGATCAGGTCCGAAAAACCTTCAAAGATCTTTCCAATCTTGAAAACACGCTGAAATGAGTCGTCCCAAACTTTTGGTTGTTGACGATCATTCCAATACCAGGGCGTGGCTCAAAAGCTTCCTCGGTCATGTCGGCTATGATGTGCTGGAAGCCGGAACGGCTGAGAAGGCGATTTCCATCCTCAGGCAGGAGGGTGCAAGTGAGCTGGGTGCAGTTCTTCTGGACCTGAAACTTCCCGATGGTTCAGGGATAGATCTGATTCGTCCCATCAGAGATCTTCGTCCCTCTATCGCGATTATTATCATGACCGCCCATGCTTCAGTGTCGACAGCGGTTGATGCCATTCAAAAGGGTGCCTTTCACTATATTGAAAAACCGATAAATGAAGACATTCTTCTTGAGACGTTAAGGCGAGTTCTCCCTTCTGGTGGCTCACATCTTGATTCCCGACGTTCGGAATCGGCTCCCCCGGTTCTCTTGGGAGAATCTCCCCTCATGCTTGAGATCAGACAGAAAATCAATCTCAGCGCAAGCCATCCCGTACCTGTTTTGATCACAGGCGAGTCTGGGACGGGAAAAGAGGTTATCGCCAGAATGATTCATGATCTTTCTCCAAGCGCTAGGGAACCTTTTGTACCGGTCAATACGGGAGCAATTCCAAAGGAACTCGTGAGTGCTGAGCTCTTTGGCTATGAGCGGGGGGCTTTTACGGGTGCCCAAGAGCGAAAGATAGGCTGGTGTGAAGTTGCCGGTAGAGGAACCTTATTCCTCGATGAGATCGGGACCATGGAACCTGCTACACAGGTAGCCCTTCTTCGGGTCATTGAAAGCAGATCCTTTCATCGTGTTGGAGGAACAGCTGAAATTCCATTTATGGCCAGAATCATAGGAGCCACAAATGAAGCTCTTCCTGAGCTGATTAGGGAAGGTCGCTTCAGGGAAGATCTTTTTTACAGACTCAATGTTTTTGAGATACATGTGCCTTCATTAAGGGAGCGAAGCGAGGATATTCCACAGCTGGCAATCCACTTTATTGAGGAATCATGGTCAGGTGATGAAATTCCAGCCATGACCTTTGACCCGGAGGCTTCCCGGCTATTAAAGGTTTACCCTTGGCCGGGAAATGTCAGGGAGCTGAGAAATGCCATGGTTTCACTGGTGATTCAAAATGCGACGAGCCTTTCTGGAGTGAAGGCAGTTACGATAACTCCTCCGATGCTTCCTGATAAGATCAGGTTTTCATCAGGAAACACCTCTGCTGATTTCACTGATCATGATGGGAAAACTCATGGAAAATCCCTTAGAGAGGGAGAGAAGAGTCTCATTAGAAAAGCACTGATCGAGACAAGGGGGAACAAGTCCCGTGCATCAGAGATTTTGGGAATCAGCCGGAAAGCTCTTTATGCAAAAATTCGGGAATATGGGCTGGGGGATCAATAGATAGCCCAAAAGCACGGGTCGGATCAGTATAGTGCCCATAAGATTCGTATCAAGGTTGCTATAAGCAGAATGAGCTGTCCCAGCTTGACAGCTTGTTTCGTAAGTCGGTAGTGAAGCTTTGCTCCCAGAAATGCTCCCAGTATTGCACCAAAAATCACGGGAATCCCTTCTATAGGAATCGATCCTGCCGTGATCGTTTTTGTAATGGAGCCAGCAATGGCCATGGGGACCATCAGCGCTAATCCGCATCCGACCGCGACGCTTGATGCGTACCCCAATATGCCTGTTATGACTGGATAGTAAAGGAATCCACCTCCGATGCCCAGTATTCCACTGACCAGTCCAATCGATGACATGATCACCATCTCTTTAACTGGCTTGGCGTGTTTTTCACCTTTCAGTGAATGGATCTTTTCGCCAAAGAGAAGTAATCCAACTGCGATGGCAACTTCAAAAGCGTAAATCATCAAGATTGTTTTCCCCCTCAGACCATGGGAAATCACTCCTCCAAGTCCACCTCCAATGAGAGATGATCCCCCCCAAAGGAGGATCTTTTTTGTTGGAAGATCGGCATTGATCCGATGAGAGAGAAATCCGACAATTCCCGAAAGGGCGACCTGGAATAACGAGATCTGTGTTGCAACAAAAGGCGTGAGATGGGGACCTTGGGCGATTGGAAGAATGAAGAGGAGAAATGGGATCAGGACGATTGCGCCTCCAATACCCAACAACCCCGAGATCATTCCTGAAATGGTTCCACCAAGTAATAGAATGAGAATTTCAATATTTCCGCTAAAATGACTCATGGACCTCTTTTATCCAAGCGACTGATTGTGATCGGTAGGATGAATCGGGCGTTATTCGCTTCCCGGATGGTTGGATATGATATACTTTTCGAAAAAGATCCCAAAATGAACGGAGGGGAGGGTTGAATGAGTCATATTTATGAACTTTATTCCCGGGACAGGACCCATCCTGTTCGTATCTATCTCTTGCATGATGAGCTATTTACAGAGGAAGAATTCTTTGACCTGATCCTAGAGTCCTTTGATCGATCCAGCCAGGATGAATGGCATCTTCAGGTTCTTGAAGTTGTGAGGTATCTTGTTTCTAAAAAAGGGTTTCGTGAAGCGGGTGGGCTGATTGAGGTCGGATTTCCCGGAGATGCCGGAAAAAATTTGGTTAAGTCCAGGATTCTGAGTTATTTGGGAAAGGACCGGAGCGACTAGGTCGTTTCTCATTGTTCAGAGTGGTCTGTTTTATATTTGGCTTTGGAGGGGGCTGTTTTTTTCAGCAGAGGTTGAATGGAAATTTTTTCTGATTTGCTTCATTTCGATCACCAGCTTTTTTTACTGATAAATGGAGCTTTTCCCCGGGATTGGCTGGATCCCGTGATGACAGCTGTGACGGATATGGGGAATGGTGCTTACCAATTTCCCATCGGCCTCCTGATTCTTATTCTAGTCTCAAGGCAACATTTGAAACGAGATGTTCCTTTATGGGCTTCAACCGCCCTGCTGAGTCTTTTAGTCGGAGAACTTCTGAAAAAACAGATTGCAAGGCCCCGTCCTCTTGCCTATTTCCATGACAAGATTGTCGACCATCAAGTCACGGTTCACGTCGTCGGACCTCACCTCATGGCCAACTCATTTCCGTCTGGACATACTTTCAGTGCGTTTTCTGCAGCAACTCTTTTTTCAGGGCTTTATCCGAGATTTTCCGTTCTTCTGTATGGGTTGGCATTTTTGACAGGAATTTCAAGGATTTATGTTGGTGCTCATTTCCCGGGAGATGTTCTCTTTGGAGCCATTATCGGGTCTCTCTCTTCCTGGGTTGTGCTCAGATATCTTCGGCCTAAGATTGAACAATTCCAGTCCAGTACGATTGAAACGGGAAAAGAAGCGTAAAACATGGAAAACCTTCTGGATCATTTAACAGATACTTGGCCTTTCCTTTTGAGGGATCTTTCCTTACCCAAATGGAGATATGACCAGATCGCTGACTGGGTCTTTCAAAAAGAGATTTCGGAATGGGATTTGATGAAAAATCTTTCGAAGGGTCTCCAAGAAGCGCTATCATCACAAGTTTCCCTGACATTACCCAAAGTGCTGAATGTTTTGGAATCAAAAGATGGAACCAAAAAGATTCTTTTTCAGCTAAAAGATGAACAAATGATTGAATCGGTCATCATTCCAAGAGGTGATCGGGCGACTCTTTGTATATCCTCTCAGGTTGGATGTGGAATCGGGTGTAAGTTTTGTAGAACGGCAGAGATGGGGCTGATCCGGAACCTGACAATGGGAGAGATTGTCGGTCAGGTGATAATGGCCAATAAAATATTGAAGGAAAACCCCATAAAGGATGGCTCGACATCAAATTTGGAAGATCAACCACTTTTGAATCGGGTAAACCATATTGTTTTTATGGGAATGGGAGAGCCACTAGCCAATCTTGACCAAGTGATCAACTCTATCAGGACGTTAACATCGTCTGATGGGTTAGGTATGTCTCCCAGAAGAATTACTGTGTCGACATCGGGGCTTCCTTCAAAAATCATTGAGCTTGGCCAATCCGGCATACCGGTTAATCTCGCTGTTTCCTTGACAGCAGCGGATGATCCTACTCGCGAAAAGTTAATGCCGATCAACAGGCATTACCCGATCAGGGCAATCCTTGATGCTATAAGGCAGCTTCCCCTGAAAAAACGTCAACGCGTCACCTTTGAGTATGTGTTGCTGTCGGGAGTGAATGATCGTCCGGAAGATGCGAAAAAACTTGCACGTCTCCTGGCGCCATTCAAAAGCAAGGTCAATCTGATCCCATTTAATCCGTATGAAGGATCTCCATTTCTCTCTCCTTCCAAAGATGATGTTTTATTGTTTCAAAAAATTCTTCTTGAAAAGATGGT
>JAKCCY010000124.1 GCA_021838765.1 Nitrospirota bacterium | reverse complement strand
CCAGTCAACGGACTCGGCGTCAAGATGATTGGTGGGCTCATCGAGAAGAAGCATGTCTGGACTCGAAAGCAAAAGACGGCACAGGGCGACACGGCGCTTTTCACCGCCAGAAAGATGCTTGATCTTTGCCTCCCATGGAGGCAGTCTCAGGGCATCTGCGGCAATTTCCATTTTCTGGGTCAGGTTATGCCCATCTGAAGTCGCTATGATCGCTTCAAGTCTCCCCTGTTCAAGCGCCAGAGCATCAAAATCGGCATCAGGATCCCCATAAGCAGCATACAGCTCTTCAAGCTTTTGGTGGGCATCAAAAACCTCTCCCAACCCCTGCTCGACCGTGGAACGAACATCCATTTCGGGATCCAGCTCAGGCTCCTGGGGAAGGTAACCAATCTTGATGTTCGGCATCGGTGTGGCTTCACCGATAATATCCTTGTCGACTCCTGCCATAATCTTGAGAACGGTTGATTTTCCTGATCCGTTCAGACCCAGAACACCAATCTTGGCACCCGGGAAAAAGCTTAACGAAATATCTTTCAGAATCTGGCGCTTTGGCGGAACAACCTTCCCGACCCGATTCATGGTGAAAACATATTGTGCCATGGGTCCCCTGAAATTTGATTGTGGACGCAAATAATCTTGACTGGCATCATACATCATGGGCGGACCACTCTGAAAGCCTGTCAATTGGCCAAGAATCCTTCAGCGACCCAACACCGGCCGACCGCCAGGAAACCCGGCCAGTTTGCATAATTTCCCAAGCTGACGACATCGTGGAGGTGCTTCCGAACACACTCTTTTCCAGAATCTGATCCGCTGGAATCCCGAGCCCTCCAAATAGCTCCCGGAAACATTCCCAAGACTCCTTGGGCGGGGCAAGGGAATCCACTTTTTGACAAATTGGCTCTTGGAAGCCGCGGCAACATTCCATAATGCGTTACAGAGAAAGAAATTTTATCCGTAGACCAAAATACTACGACCATCCAATTGGAGAGTCGGCCCGACTAACATTTCTATCAATCTTTATCCGGAAGTTACCGGGCATCCTTACGGCTCCTTGATGGGCCTTACGGCAAGAAGAGCCATAAAGGTCAGAACCGCGGTTACACAGAGATACCACCCCACCGAAGCGAGTCCATAGGTCGCAGCAAGTCTGGTGGCAATATAAGGTGCGGGAGAAGCTCCCACGATTCCGGCAAGATTAAAGGCAAGAGAGGCACCCGTATATCGGACGGGGGTTGGAAAAAGCTCGGCCAGAACGGTGCCCGCAGGCCCATAAGTCAATCCTGTCACTGAAAATCCCAGAACAAAGAACAGGAGGACAAGTCCCGGATGGTTGGCGACCATCATGGATCCGATCGACAAACCAAAAATAAAAATCAGGATCGTCGCAATCATCATTGACTCCCGACAACCACGGTGATCGGCATAACGAGCCGAGACAGGAATCATGAGCGCAAAACACAGGACTCCTGCCATCTGAAGCATGAGAAAACTCTCTCTCGAGTAGCCCAGATGAGTTGTCCCCCATCCAAGAGCAAAAACGGTCATCAGATAAAAAAGAACAAAAGTACTGAGGAGGGAAAATAGACCGACCAGGAGCGGACCGAAGTGATTTCTCAGGACAGAAAGGGCCGGAAGGCTCGCCCTCTCCCCTCTCTCCATCGCCCGTCTGAAATCAGGCGTCTCGATAAGACGCAAACGTATCCATAATCCGATCATCACCAGAATCGCACTCAATAGAAAGGGAACTCTCCACCCCCACGCAGTAAATTCGTCATGTGTCGTAAAGTGAGATAGCGCAAGAAAAGTTCCTGTGGAAAGAATAAATCCGATAGGAGCTCCAAGCTGGGGAAACATGCCATACCAGGCCCTGCGGCCTGGCGGGGCATTCTCCGTTGCCAGAAGAACCGCTCCGCCCCACTCTCCGCCCAGTCCAAGTCCCTGCCCCAGGCGACAGAGGGCAAGAAGGAAAGGGGCAACAAGACCGATCTGTCCATACGTAGGCAAAAGACCGATCAGAATCGTCGACAATCCCATAGTCAGGAGCGCCGCCACCAGAGTGGCCTTTCTTCCGACACGATCGCCAAAATGGCCAAAAATGACAGCTCCGATGGGACGGGTAATGAAGGCCAGGGCAAAGGTAGCGAGGGACTGGAGAGTTGCAGTCGTGGCATTTCCCGGAGGAAAGAACAGGGCCGGAAAAACCAGAACCGAAGCGGTCGCAAAAATATAAAAGTCAAAAAATTCAATTGTCGTTCCCACAAGACTTGCCAGAAGAATCTGGGCTTTGGACACCGGCAAACTCATATTCCGTCTAACTCCATGATAATGATAATTTTTTAACTCTATAACCACAGGACAGCTTTCTCGATTTCAGGAAGAATCGAGACCGATCAGAATACAGCTTGATGGGCAAGAAGGCAAAGACAAGTCTTATCCTGAGAGTCAAAAACAGAAACAACCGCATGTTGTCTCTCTCAGGTGGATAAGAGTCGAAAAAGACTGTGAGAGGGAGACAGGAGCTCAATCACAAGAATAGCACTTGGAAGGGAGTTTTCGGCATGGCAGATCTTCGGAAAAGACTTGATGCATCTCTTGAATCCCTGGCAGTCCTGATCCAGCATAAAATGAAGCACTATGCATCTTCTTCACCCGGTACTGCATCGCTGAGAAACGATAAAAAAGCAGACATGTGACAATCAGAGAGCACCTCTCTCCGCCCTTTTTTCATTTTAAAAACCGCTTTTCCTGCATAAGACCGGCAGCCTGTAACAGAGCCTTCCCATATGGCAAGCTAGCCACTTGACCAATGGTCTTTTGCAGATTTTGTCTTTAAAATTTCGAACAATCATTCACTTTGTCGAATTAAGCCCATTGAACGAACTACATCGGGTTAAAAGTCGTGAACACAGATTCATCCAGACATCAGGCACATCAATCTTTTGATTTCCGGTTCTTGCCAGCTGAACCCCATTTTTTTCCGGGTCTCTGGGAACGGAGATGTCTCGTTTTTCGAACAAAACCTCCTCACTGCTGATTTCCGCAATCCATTCTTCTCCCTTATTAAAAATTGGGATCCATTTCCAAATGGTCCATAACGTTCAGAATCGTTGGAGGTTCCTGTGATGTCCCCTCACGGCTGGAAAGAGGTCTTTTTTTCATTTTTTCTGATACTTACAATCTCTCCACTGGCGGGTCGCTACCTGTTCTGGATCTACAAAAGCGGCCATCTGGCGGTCGAAAAACAGATTTACCGCTTTATCGGAGTCGACCCCGATCAGGAAATGACCTGGAAGGACTATGCGTTCACCCTTCTTCTATCCAATGCCCTGTTTTTCGTCGCTGGATATTTCATTCTATGGGGACAGGCAATCTTCCCGCTGAATCCAAGACATCTGTCTGCACTTTCTCCTGAACTTGTCTTTAATACTGCAGCAAGTTTTGTCACAAATTCGGATTGGCAAGCCTATGCCGGGGAAGCCCAGCTGTCCAACTTTTCACAAACGGCAGCAGTCACTTTTCTCATGTTTGTGGCTCCGGCAACGGGAATCACTTTCCTGATTCCGTTTATCAGGGGACTGAGCCGTTCCAGTACGCCATTTCTCGGAAATTTCTGGTCGGACTTCGTGCGGATTATTGTTCGGGGACTCCTTCCTTTCGGAATTCTGTTCTCGTTACTTCATGTCTGGCAAGGAACTCCTCAGACATTGCGAACCGCCATTACAGCCCATACCCTCGAGGGACAAACACAGACACTCATCATGGGTCCGGTCGCTTCACTCGAATCCATCAAGCAGTTGGGAACAAACGGAGCAGGATTCTACAACACCAACAGCGCCCACCCTTATGAAAATCCTACCCCTTTGAGCAATATGATCGAAATTCTTGAAATGTCGGTTTTCACCTTCTCTATTCCGTTCTTCTTCGGAAGAATGGTGGGTCGGCCCCGCGAAGGCTGGATTCTCTTTGCGGTAGTCTTTTCCATCAATATAGCCGGATTCTTCTTGATCGACCATGCAGAACGTTCCTCCAACCCGATTCTGATCTCCCATAAACTCCTCCAGACAACAAATAATCCATCCATCAAAAATATGGAAGGAAAGGAAGTGCGATTCGGGATAACCCAGAGCACCCTCTATACCAACGCTTCGATTGCGACCTTTAACGGGGGCGTCAACTCGGCAATCGACAGCATGAATCCCGTCTCCATTTCCGTCCTTCTGAGCTATATTGTTCTGGGGGATGTGCCGGGAGGAAAGGGGGTCGGCTTCTTGACCCTCCTCCGGGAGATCCTTCTGGCTCTCTTTCTGGTCGGTATGATGGTTGGACGTCAACCTGAATATCTTGGGAAAAAAATCGAAAACAGGGAGATCAAGTTCGTTTCCCTGTCCTTTCTGGTTATTCCGTTGCTGGCTCTCGGCATAACAGCTGTCGCCGTTCTACTCCCCCAGGGGAAAAGTTCTATCGGCAACCCTGGTCCGCACGGGTTTCTCGAAGTTCTTTACGGGTTCGCTTCATCCACGTCCGGAAACGGGTCCGCCATGGCCGGACTGACAGTTTCGACCCCATTTTATGCCCTTTCCCAGGGATTCGGGGTGCTTCTCGGACGTTACCTTCCTTTTCTCCCCTTGCTGGCCTTGGCGGGATCCTTCGCCCAAAAGCGCAAACACCCCTCAATGGTCGGGACGTTTCAGACCGATACAGGCATTTTTGGTGTTTTGCTTGTTGGTTTCATGCTCATTCTGGGAGTTCTCATCTTCTTGCCAGCCCTGATACTGGGCCCCATACTGGAGCATCTGTCACTGCAGAAAGGAATCCTGTATTGAGCCCATTTGCTCCATTGTCTCAATGCGGATTCTCGAATCTCTTGATCTTCCGGAAGATTTTCTTCACCCGCTTCTGATCAATGCTGAGAGAACGCCAGAAAAAATCCGGAGCTTGCGCAATCCGCAAACTCCTTCTACCATCCCCGACTTATCAAAGTTGCCGTCAAACATTCCGGCAACTCGCCCTCTGGAATGTGCGGTATCAACTTAAATGGATGGAAACGATCTCAGTCATCATCCATGGGGAGACTGTTTCCATCTCTATTGCATACAGACCAGTCTATCTATTATCATTGAAGCCATGAAAAGCGCCGACCACCCTCAAAGAACTCCCACCAATATTGTTCGCAAGCGGATCCTCGAAACTGCCGCCGATCTTTTTTATCTTCACGGAATCGCCAATGTCGGGATTAATGAGGTTATCGAGAAGGCCGGGGTGGCCAGAATGTCCCTCTACCATCATTTTGCTTCCAAGGACGATCTGATTCTGGCCGTGCTGGACCACATCTCTTCCCAAAGGATCCAGACGATCGAAAAGGCCCTTTCAGAAGCCTCAAGACCGGAGCTCCGGCTTTTGACCATCTTTCTGATCCTGAAGGAAACCGTCCATGAAAAAACCTTCCGGGGCTGCGCATTCATCAATGCAGCCATCGAGAGGGCAAAACCGGGAGATCCCGTCCACACGAGAGCCGCCGAACACAAGAGAATGATCCAGAAAATCTTTCTCGCTCTCTCGAAGGAAGCCGGCGTTGAGCAGCCAGATCTTCTTGCCGGTCAACTGATGATACTTTGGGATGGCGCCATTACGCAGTCCTACATTCACCAGGATCCGGAAATTATTTCCTTTGCGCTGAACGCGGCCCAAAAACTGATCGAATCCAGTCTCCGGGAACGGCGTCCTCCTCCATGAAATCCTCTGCCTTCTCTGACTTTGTCCCGTCAGGACTCCTGGGACTTGGAACGGCCGTCGCACTCGGTTTTTCCCGATTCGACTACGCCCTTGTTCTTCCATCGATGAAAAGAGACCTCGGACTGAACTTCACCGAAGCCGGATGGTTGAATACAGCCAATGCGGTGGGATATCTTCTCGGAGCCATCGCAGCGAAGACTCTGATCAGCCGGTACGGAGCCAGCACAATGTTCCGGGCCGGATTGGTCCTGACTTCAATCGCTGTCCTGGCAACCGGTCTCTTCCACACCGAACTCCCTCTTTTTATTCTCCGGCTTCTGGCCGGGACATCCGGAGCCATTTCCTTCATCTGCGGTGGAGTCCTGGCCGCAGGGCTGTTTCCCGAGGATGCCGTCCGAACGGCCATCTCAATTTCCATTTACATGTCGGGAGGCGGATTCGGGATTCTTCTTTCCGGACTGACTCTCCCGATGGCCCTCTCACGATGCGGTGATGGGTGCTGGCCATGGGCGTGGATAGGGTTGGGATTCGCAAGCCTTTTATGCACGCTCTTTTCCTGGTCCGTCGCTCGTCGTACTGACGCGGAGGGAGCCACCCATGCAAGGAAGCTCTCCTGGAAAACCGGCTCTTTTCTTCCGCTTCTGACCGGGTACTTCCTGTTCGGGGCAGGATACATCGTCTATATGACATATATCGTGGCATGGATCCGGGATAGTGGACGTTCGGCGGGAGATATCTCCTTTTTCTGGGCCATTCTCGGAGGAGCCGTTATCGTCTCACCGCTTGTATGGAGTAGAGTGCTGGCCGGATGGAGAGGAGGCAGGCCGATGGGAACCGTTATGGGAGTAACAGCGTTGGGAAGTCTTATTCCCCTTTGCTCAACCTCCTTTGTTTTTATGATCCTTTCCGCCATTTTCTTTGGCCTTGCCTTCCTCAATGTTCCGGCGACAATGACGACCTTTCTGCAAAGATCCCTCCCTCAATCGCTCTGGGGAGGAGCGATTGCATTCTTCACGGTCTTTTTTTCTCTTGGGCAGATCATTGGCCCGGTGGTCAGTGGAGAGATTGCCGATCGGGCAGGAATCCTTTCCGCCGGACTGACGCTTTCAGTTGTCAGCCTGTTTACGGGGGCTCTGGTCGCTTTTTTCCAGAAAGAGTTTCGGTGACTGCTCTCACCGATAAATTCCGGGATTGGTTTCAAACCTGATGATATCTGCTCTAACGAGACGCTCAAGCCGACTGTGCTCTCAGATCATGTTTGCATTGGGCGTCAAAAAGGAGGCAGCCATGATCCTCGAAGTTGCAAGACTGAATGTCCGCGCCGGAGAATCTGAAGCATTCGAGCAAGCATTTTCGAAGGCGCAGAACATTATCTCGGCCATGCCCGGTTACATTTCACACCAGTTGCAACGCTGCATGGAATCAAAGGACACCTATCTCTTGCTGGTGCAGTGGCAAAGACTGGAGGATCACACTCTCGGTTTTCGCCAGTCGCGGCAATATCAGGATTGGAAAAATCTCTTGCATCATTTTTACGAACCGTTTCCAACGGTGGAACATTATCAACCAGTGTTTACATCCCAGCATGGTATTCGATAGGAACGTGCCTCATATGGCGTACCTCTCAACTCTGCATAGGCATTATCGGATTCGAGCAGAGATTACCGTGAACTTCCGACCCGGCGATTTTTGATGAGAGGTGTTTGACCGGCATCTACAACCAGAATTTCAGGAATTTGATCTTTCTCGAACAAATTGCTTTTCCGGCGCTTCTGCCCGTTGTTTCAGAGCTTGATTCATGGATTCGAACTGGCGACGAACAGTCTCATGCCACTTGTGCCCCATAAATGCGGGTAAAATGCCTGTAAAACGCTCGGAGTGCTTCAGCTTGGTCACTCCATTGACCAATGGAATCAGCAGGAAGGAGTGTTCTCCGGCAAATAGAGCCGCAACGCCAAGAACCCCGATCCACCGGATCTCCCGTTCGGGAACCAG
>JAKCCY010000123.1 GCA_021838765.1 Nitrospirota bacterium | reverse complement strand
AGTTCAAAGTATCGAAAAAGGAGTTCCTCAATTAGCTAAATCGTGTTTGGGAGGCTTTATGAATGAAGCCTCCCAAAACATACGGTCATGCGTTTCGTCCAACCTCGGAAAAATGAAGGGATGGCTCTCCCAACTGGCAAATGGATCTTTGTCGAAAGAAGATTTTAAATTTCTCCTACAATCGGAATTCGATTTATCAGCCATGGAAGCTTTGAAAGAAAAGGGGATAGCAGAAATTCAATTAGACAACTTTAAGAAAGGGGTCATTTCTCTGGTCGAAAATGCAATACTGAGCACGATTCCTTGAAAGGGTTATTGAACGTGTTCGAACAATAAAATGTCCGAATCGGACATTTTATTGTTTCCCGACTCAAATCATCCTTGACAGGATAAGTTTTGAAGACTATATTACGAACCGTTAAAAACTACAATATATAGTAGTCTCAAATTTGGAGTATACAATATATTGTTACAAGAATCTTTCTTGGCTCGCAAAAACAAAGCGGACCAAAGTTAGGTCCGCTTAAAGGTGGTCAAAACGGGGAGTGACCGACTTCCTTGGTGGTAGCACACCAAAGAAGTATTTTCCCCTAGAATTGGAGGTGATTTATGTGGAAAACATGAAACCTGCACCACCAGGATTCAAATGGATCTTCACCCGCTATAGACGAGTGAAGAACTCCACCCGGATTTTAGACGCTCGCGATTACGGCTACGACTGCTGGGCGTTCTTGGTCCGGGCATAACAAATCAAAAACGAAGAGGAGTTGCAACTCCTCTTCGTTTTATCAAAGTTTAACTTTTTGTATTACAACTCATGGAAACTTTTTTGTCAACATTCCAATCGTGAAAATAAGGAGACGCAAAATGAGCAAAAAAACTATTCGTGGAACGACGACCTGAAGGAGACTATGCAGTAAGAAAACCTAATGCGGAAAGAGCAAGCGATGTATTACAAACACAAAAAGAAGCTATAAAACGGGCCAAAGAATTGGGCCAGGGTGAAGCTGAAATTCTTGTTGAGCGAGTTCTCCACACAAAAAAAGGAAACCCAGATAAATGGCGTAAACCGTAAACCTTCAACCAGCCTATGACATAAAGTTGTGAGTACAACCATAATGTGTCGTTACCGCCATTTTATGGTTGTACTCACAACCATCTCTGCTCTCCAGTTACCCAACATCTCAATGGGGGAGAATTCAGGTTGACCGACTTCTGGCAAGAACACAAGGATCGATTGCGCAGCTACATTGCCAAGCGCGTACGAGAAAGCGATGCTGTGGACGACATTCTCCAGAATGTCGCCCTCAAAGCCTATGCAAGCCTTCATACGCTGAAATCGCGCGGCAGCATCACAAGTTGGTTGTATCGTATTGCGGCGAACGAGATCGCTGACCACTACCGGTCCCGGAAACCTTGGGAGGAACTCCCAGATGAACTCCCGGCGCCCGAAACGCAACGCGATTATGTCGCAGAGTTGGCAACCTGTCTTCAGCCCCTTATCGCGGAGCTGCCAGAGATCTATCAGGTAGCTCTTGTCCTCACCGAACTAGAGGGCCTGCCTCAGAAAGAGGTCGCCAAACGACTTGACATTTCCCTTTCCGGTGCAAAGTCCAGAGTGCAACGCGGCAGAGAGAAATTGCGCCAGCGTTTTCTCGATTGCTGTGACATTGAAACAGGACGAAGCGGCATCACCGGATATGAACCGCGCGACAAAAACCGCAAATGCGGCTGCGACTGATCGAGTGTTTGCGTCTTTTTCGCCGCATCTCCGTCTTTAGGGTATGGCGCAGATTTGCGTCACAACGCTAAAACAACAGGAGATGATATGAACACACTGAAGGAATCGAAGAAAGATGAGAACGTAGTGCAAACAGGAGAAAAATGCTGCGGTGGACCGCCGCCGGAGGGTATTGCGGATTGTTGCGTCAAGGATGCCGAAGCGAAGGCGATCGGCGAAGAAGGCTGCGGTTGCGGCACTGCGCCAGTTCAAGCAAGCACTCCGCCTGCTACCTGCTGCGGTACCGGTAAGCAAACGCCGGAAAAAACAAGCATCGAAAACACGGAAAAGGGAGGGAGTCTTTCAAATGCCCCATCAAACGACAGTGTGCGTAAGGTCGTACGCCAACATTATGGTCGTGTGGCAGAGAGCGATGGCGCAGGCTGCGGGAAATCCACGGCAACTGCGGAGGCCCTGTCACAAGGGCTTGGTTACACTGCTGATGACGTCGGTGCCATCCCTCAAGGAGCAAACATGGGACTGGGTTGCGGGAATCCGCTAGCTATCGCCGCACTGAAACCAGGCGAGATTGTTCTCGACCTTGGCAGCGGAGGCGGGTTTGACTGTTTTCTCGCCGCAAAACAAGTTGGCGCTACAGGTCAGGTCATCGGCGTGGACATGACCCCTGAAATGATTTCCAAGGCTCGGACTAATGCAGAGAAGAGTGGCTACCGGAACGTCGAATTTCGCTTGGGAGAAATCGAGAATCTGCCGATGATGGATGAAGGTGTGGATGTTATTATCTCAAATTGTGTCATCAATCTGTCGCCAGATAAGGCCCGTGTGTTCAGGGAAGCATATCGCGTTTTGAAACCGGGTGGTCGGTTGGCAATTTCGGATGTCGTTGCCTTTGCTGAGTTGCCAGAGGTAGTCCGACAAGACATGGCTCTCTACACAGGCTGCATGTCCGGTGCTTCCTTGATATCGGAAGTCGAAGCGATGCTGCAAACAAGCGGATTTGAAGAGATTCGGATACTCCCCAAAGATGAGAGCAAATCTTTTATCCGCAATTGGGCACCGGGGACGGATATTACTGAATACGTGGTTTCGGCAACCATTGAGGCCATCAAACCCTATAGACGAAAGCTTTAATTTCCACTGGAACAAAAATGGATAAAAATGACACACGATGAAATGCTTCTGTGATCCAAGGCACTATTGATAGGGGTTGCGTTGATTGCCTTGATGGGTGTCTATTGGAGCAAGAGACGCGACCTCCATCCTTCAGATGATAACTACTCTTAATTTTTTCGATGATGACGGAGGAATACACTTCCCTGATGGCAGGAATGTATGTTTTTACTGAAAATCAGGTATCCGTCACTGTATGCCTGTTTTTTGTGGTATCCGACATTTTATGGTTGTTTTTCTGGTCAGTGACCCATCGTGGATGATGACTTTGATAAATTTTAACGACAGGATATGGTTGTTTTTCCTGCCACATTATGGTTGTACTCACAAAAGTAAAGGCCATTCTTTAATCCTCAGAGGATGGCCTATTTCAAAGTCTTAAAAATTCATACATTTGAAAACCGCTTTATTAATCTTTTCCAGCAATAAGACGAACATCTTCCCCCCGAATGAGTATTCCATCCGCATTGTTTGAAATGGGGTGCAACTGATCGTGCGCTCCTTTGATAGTCGCAGTGCCTGTATTCAGAACGATATTTTCGTCGATCACGTACGCATAGGCACGTAGTCCCGAACCATATAAACCATCGATGGAGCGAGGATAGGTAGCATATTTCTGGTCGTTATACTGGGGATCCAAAAGTTTTACGAAGGCTTTTTCCGCATCCGCAACAATCCGCTTGCGCTCACGCGTGAAGTCGACTCCCACTTCGCTCATATCATCTCCAGGGCCAAAGGTTTGCACACCAAAGGTCCGAATTGTGAAAAAAAGAAGATAGGTTTCATCCGAGACGCGGGAGTGCGGATGTCGCTGGGGCTCGTTCGCCAAAATATCCATCCTTTTTTTGTGGCCATTCGCAACAAGCCGCTCGAAGCTGTCTCCCTTTTTGGCGATGCCGACGTAGAAAAGATCATATGTGGCTAATTCGCGGTAATTATCGAATCCATGGAAAGCCGGGTGGTCGTGAGAGCGATCATAAAGAAGCTTTTCGGTTGTGAACCAGTCCAGAATTTTTGCGCCAGGTTTCTCTTTGGGCCTGTCCCAAACTCGTAAAATCTTATCCCCGCCTTCGAGTATTAGATTCGGTGCTTTTGAAGCTCCAGGCACTTGTCCAAGTCTAAGCACTCCGTGCGCTTCTAGACCGCCTAAAACTTTCAGGTAGAGACTGACGTCTCCATTCGCTTGGTCAACCTCAACTATCTGGAACTTCGCCTCCGCGCGTCCGACTACCATGTAAAAATCGGACTTACGCAATTCCTCTTCAACTCCAGTATCGTTTTTTAACCGATACATTTCTTGATTCGAGACGGGCGGGTAGACGAGGCTGAGGGAACTGAATTGAAACTTATCAGGCATCCGAATACTACCCCCTCATTCTATGGATCAAGTTAGGCATCGCCAAGTGGCACTGTCCACCCTTCCTATAGTCGACAAAGGTTGGGGATCAGGGCCGAGAATCAGCAATTTAAAACCTTGCTTTGCAAATATCCGTTTTTTATTTGTAGTTCTCAAATTCCATCGTGCTATAAGAAAGATCGTGCGGCTTTGAGACTAGAAAGGATTCGCTTGGGAATGATAACTTGTCGGAACGATAAAGTGTCGCAACAAAAAGAACCATAAAATGTCGTTTGCGACATTTTATGGTTCCCAACTCAGTCGTTCGAGAAGCGCTTCAAAGTTTTCTGGAAGCGGAAATTACCGAGTTTCTGGGAGCGGCTCCTCATGAACGCTCGGAGGAACGAAAAGGGTATCGGGCCGGCTATTATCGACGGTCCTGGATCACCCGGGTGGGCAAGATTGATCTTTCGGTTCCCCGGGATCGCTCGGGACAGTTTTCGACAGAACTGTTCGACCGTTACCATCGGATCGTCCATACCCCTGGTTCTTAAAAAACTCCCCCACCCTCACAATGGGCACGGTCTTCTCCTTCAAGGCCCGCCGCCGGAAGATCTCCATCCCCACCGAAAGGAGAACGACGAAAACGCTGTTTCGAGATCCCTTGGTTTTTGCGTCAATGGCGTCGGCCAGCCGCTGAGGAAGAAGCAGAGCATGGGGCTTGCGGGAAAACGGGGCCATTCGTCCTGAGACATTGAGACACGTTTCAACGTTCGTGGTGTTTTGTGGGGACTGTCGAAGAAGGGGAACAATCTTGTCCGCAAGACTCACGGGAAGGTCATACCCCGAAGACGTGATCTCCCGCTCTGCCAAGACACAGGGTTCTTCTCTATGGACCTGGTTGTAGTCACACAAAAAGTCGAGCCCGGCCTGGAGGAGCACAATGAAGGCGGTGTTCCGGGAGCCGGCCACCCGGTTGTCGATCCGGTCGCCGAGCGTCTCGGGCAGAAGCAGATGGAACTTTCGGGGGGCGGACTCCGCGAGGGGGAACTGGCCTACCAGGGCAAGATAGAGCGGGGGATCCTCCGGGGGAGGATTCGTCGTGGGGTCGGGGGGGATTGCGTTGGTCATCCGGGCTCCTTGGGGTGGCTCGATCTTATCACAGACCCTCGTCGCGAGTTGACTCACAGATCTTCATAGTGTAATGTAACATTATAGTGTAACGAAATCCATCGGACAGTTTTTCTGGAGGACCCTCGTCCATGGCATCCGCCTCTCGACCGGTTGATCGCTTCTTTCGCGAACCCTCCTCACCTCCGTCTCCGCCTCTCCGCCTCGTCTGTCCCACGAAGAGCTCCCCGCGCTCCGAGTGGGAAGACTTCTATCGCGCGATTACCCTCCTCCCCCAGGTGGGGATCCCGCCGTCCGACCGTCTCCGGCTCTTCGATCCGGAGGAGATCTTCGAGTTCTGGACCTTTCTGGCCGAGAGCGCCGGGGAAGGAGTGGAGCGGGTCCGGGAGACCTTCCGGCGGCTCCTTGAGCAGGAGATCCCCGAGAACCCCGCCGACCTCTTCACGGTTCCCCTGGTGCCGGCTCCCGAGTTCTCGGCCGTCGCCGACCTGGGGCTCGAGTTCCCCCACTTTGCCCGGGCCGGGGTGATCGAGTGTCTCGAGGAGTCGGTGATCCTCTCCCGGGCTGGAGACGGAACGCTGTCCTTTCCTCCGCTCCTCCTTCTGGGGGATCCGGGGGTGGGGAAGACCCGCTTCTTCCAGCGGCTGGCAAAAGCCTTCAACGTCCCGAGCCAGGCCAGGATCGACTGTGCGGTGGCCACCGCCGGATGGATCCTTTCCGGGACTTCAAGCACCTGGGCCAACGCCAAGCCGGGGGAGATTTTCGCGCTTCTCACCACCTATCGCCACGGTCTCGGCAATCCCCTGATCTTCCTCGACGAGCTCGACAAGGCCCGGGAGAACCGGGAGTCCTCGCCCCTCCATACCCTCTACACCCTGCTTGAGCCCGAGGGGGCCCGGCAGTTCCGGGACGAGTTCTGTCCCATCCGGATCGATGCCTCCCGGCTTCTGTGGGTGGCGGCGGGGAATGATCTCTCCGGGATCCCCGACCCCATCCTGTCGCGCTTCCGGGTCTTTACCGTGCCCTCCCCCACCCCCGGGGAGAAGCGACAGATCGCCGCCCGGATCTGGGAGGAGCTGCGCACCTCCCCCTGGGGCTCCCACTTCGACCCCATTCTGCCCGGGGAGGTAGTGGAGCCCCTTCTGGATCTCGCCCCCCGGGAGATCCGGGCCCGGCTCCTCTCCGGAGCCGCCCGGGCGCTCAAACGCCAGGGGATCCCGGAACCCAACGACGAAGAGGGGCTTCGTCTCTCCGTCGACGATGTCCACCTGCAGGCCGGCCTCCCTCCCCGGAAAGGCATGGGATTCCGGGCCTGACTCTCACCCTTTCGGAAAGGAGCGTGTGATATGCGTTGGATCGGTGAACAGGGGGCCGCGGCCCCGGACCCACTCGTGATCGCCTCCGAGCTTCTCCCCTGGAGTCCGGTGGACTCCTGGATTGCCCGCTATCTTCAGCCCAATGGCGAAATTATCGCCTTCCGGCTGATCATCGTCTCCTACAGGCTGCCCTTTGAGAAGAGCCAGCGTCTGATGGAACGATTTCAGTCCCTCAGGGAAGCGGGACACCTGACCCTGCTCTCCTCCCCGGACGACCCGCTCATGCGCTATGAGGCCTCCCGGGCCTTCCGGGAGTCAGCCCGGGTGCATGCACCCCGGATCAGCTGGCGGCTCTTCCACCCTGAGGAGCTTCCTGTCTGACAGCCCCTCTCCCCCTCTCACACAAGGAGATGTCCCATGGAGAAAAACCCCCTTCTGTTGGCGGCCGAACAGCGGCTCGCCGAGATCAACGAGATCCGCAAGACCCTTCTCATCGAGAACCTCCACTACGGGGTGATCCCCGGTTCGAGCAAGCCGGTTCTCTTAAAACCCGGCGCCGAACTCTTCATGACCCTGTACGGTCTCACCCCCACCTTCCACGAGGAGATCGAAGGGGTGGGGCTCGACCGCCGGATCACCGTCACCGCCGAGATCAAAAACCCTCAGGGCCAGGGGGTGGGACACGGCTACGGCTTCGCCTCGACCCTGGAAGACAAGTTCAAGTGGAAAAAAGCCGGGAAGGAGGACTATGACGCGGCCCCGCCCGAGGAGCGGCGCCTTGTCCGGACCCGCCGGGAGACCCTCTATTTTGTCCGCCAGAACCCGGACAACGTCTTGAACACCGTCCTCAAGATGGCGAGAAAGCGGGCGATGATCGATGCGGTGCTCACGCACTTTGCCCTGTCAGGCTACTTTACCCAGGATCTCGAGGACGACGTGACCCCGGTTCCGACGATGGCCGCCGCGCTCCCGAACGAGAGCCCGAAAGAGACGGCGCCCCCGCTCCCCAATCCCCGCTTTCTCCAGGCGGTGAATCAATTGGCCCGCACCCATGGGCCGGATCGTCTTCGGGAGGCCGAGAAATCGGTCGGGATCCGCTTGGTCGATCTGGCCTCCCTGTCCCGGGAGGCGCAGGTCGCCGGGTATCAAGCCGTGGCCCACCCCCTCC
>JAKCCY010000009.1 GCA_021838765.1 Nitrospirota bacterium | reverse complement strand
CCGGCATAGGTTTCCGTGGGAGGAATTCCAGCCAGACCGGAGATTCTCATGGCTTCTTCCTCATGATCTCCGGAGAGGAGGGAGGTCTTGATGCCCATTGTCTGAAAATAATGGATGACTTCAGGAGATTCCGGCCGGATGGAGTCCTTCAGGAGGTAACGGCCAACATATTTTCCCCGGTAGGCGACTGCCACAATGGATCCTTCCTCCTTCCCGATCCCCTCAACCGGAAGAATGATTCCATGAAAAGAGAGAAAATCCGGACGTCCGAGAAGAAGCTCCTCATCCGGACGGGATCTCCGGCTCCCTTTCATCCCTTCCCCCTGAGACTCTGTTACCACCCATGATTCTTTTTGTTCCTCGGGAGAGATGGCGACATGAAGGGTGTTCATCCGAAGTGCCAGGGCCCGGGCCAATGGATGGGTTGCCAAAGAGACTACCGGAAGTAGGATCGGGACCAGGTCTTCCTCGGAGGAGGATCCGTTCCAGCTGGTGATTTCCGGTGTGCCTTTCGTCAATGTCCCTGTTTTGTCAAAAACGATCCGTGTGGCTTTTGCAAAGATTTCCATTGCGGATCCCCGCCTGAAAATGATTCCTTTCTTCAAGGCAACCGATGATCCAACAAGAATGGCGGTGGGTGTGGCAAGTCCCATGGCACATGGACAGGCCACGACGAGAACACCGATCAGGGCAGTGGTGGAAAGTGTCATGTTGTGGGTCGTGATGAAGAAAACGGCAGAGGAGATCAGGGCAACGGCTATGACGGCCGGGACAAACACGGATGCGATACGGTCGGCCAGATGCTGGATCGGTGGCCGGTCATTCTGGGCACGCCGGATGGCCATGACCATTCTTCCAAGAACCGTATCTGTTCCTGTCTGAGTGATCCGCATCCTGAACGGATCGGCCGTATTGGCGCTTCCGCCGATGATCCGCTCACCCGAAGATCGCCTGACGGACAGGGATTCCCCTGTCATCAGGGATTCATCGAGAAAGGCCTCCTGAGATTCCAGGTTCCCGTCGGCAGGAACCCTGGCACCTCTTGGTACCTGGATGACATCTCCCGGAGACAGGGATTCGATGGGAGTTTCCTTGACCGAGCCGTCGGGAGAAATCAAAAAGGCATGGTCCGGCAAAAGGGATCTTGTTCCCTCCAGAAGGGAGACGGCGCGGTTTCGGGCAGACAGTTCGAGGATCTTTCCTGTCCTGATGAAAAAGAGCAGCAGTCCTTGAGTTTCGAACATGGTCATGGGTGTGACGCGGGCAAGGGCAAGAAGGCTATAGATCAACGCTGAGAGGGTCCCGAGGGCTACGAGCGTATCCATGTTGGCCGAGCGATTCTTGAGGGCGTTATAGGCCCCCCGGATAAAAACTCCTCCTCCGACAATCTCAAGAAGAATCCCCAGGATGGCTTTTTCGAATGCCCAGAATCCGGTTGTTGGTTCGTGAAGGGGGAAAATCAGGGCAACGGTCAGGGCTCCAGTGAGAAAAAGTCCCACAAGTTCATGAAAGAAGGCGTTTTTCGTTACCAGTTCTTCCGGGGGAATCGGAGTATATCCCGACTCTGTAACGGTTTTAAAGAGCTTTTCGGGAGTTGTTTCTGTGGGGTCATAGGACAGGCTGCATGTGGATGTGGCGAGATTTACCCGCACGTCTCCAACACCTTTTTGTCGGGTCAGTGCCTTTTCGATCGTAAAGACACATGTTGCGCAATGCATTCCCTCAATATGAAAATCGAGAGGAGTCGTGGCCTTAGCGGCCGGCATACCGGCTTTTTCATTTTTCACCACCGGATTCTCCAGTGGTCGGGAGGATGGATCCCTGGCCTTTGGCAGTGGTTCTCCGGAGTCGTCGCCGGAGGCTTCGTAGCCTTCCTCTTTCAAGGCCTCCCGGATGACGGAAAAATCGATCGGGGTGGTTGATTCAATCTGGGCAGACCCCTTTTCGAGAGACACGTCAGCGCGGGTGATTCCCTTCTGGTTTAAAAGGGCCTTGGTCACGTGTCGGACACAGTTCTGGCAGGTCATTCCGGAGACCCGAAAACTCTGTGTGTGAGGCAATTTCGACTCCTTGTTGGTGGGGTTTGAAGGGAAGGTCAGACAGATGTCAGAGAAAGATTATCCTCCGTTCGTATTATGTGGGCAAGAACTCAGGGGGACGGGAGGGAAGCAGACGGAGGTCTCATGACGGATGTTCGATAGAGAATGAGAAAAAGAATCAGGGAGAGAACCCCGAAAGCCGCTCCCATATAAAGGGGAGTGTTGACCATTCCTTTTTTCCAGAACAGACCGGCCAGTGCCGGGCCAAAAACGGCAGCCACTCCAAGGGAGGAGAGATGGATGCTTTGGGCCCATCCGGCATGCTCCGGCCTGACCAGTTGTCCGGCAAGGGCCTGTCTGATCCCACCAGGCCCCCGAAGACAGGCAAATCGGAGTGTGAAAAGTGCGCATGCCCATCCAAAGGATGATGGAAGTGGCATCAGAAAAAGAGAGATGACTGCCAGGAACTGGAGCAGGACTGTAGCTCTTAGCAGATGGGAATGATGGTGCTTGCGGGCAAGAAGAGCGGAAAAAAGGGCAGCTGCCAGAAAGGAAATTCCCAGAACGAGTGAAATGGTTTGTGGTCCCATCTGGAACCTGAGCATGAACCAGTATGAGATCGAGGGATCGGTGATTCCCATGGAAAGCCCGAAAAGAGCATTCGATGTCGCAAGCAGAAGCAGGCTCTTTTTTTCACCGGGGAGAAGGGGGGAGTTGGGATGATCGACAGACCTCCCCTTTATCTTTGTTTCCTCAAGGACTCCTGCCTTCCTCAAAAGGAAAATATTCAGGAGGGAAGATGCAATCATCAGAAGAAGAAGTCCCTTGAGATTTTCCAGAGGGAAAATTTTCATTCCATGAGGCAGAAATGCTCCGGACAGGCCACCGATTGCCATACCGGAGAGCCCTGCTGCCAGATTGCTGCTGACCGTGGAGAAAAGGCGTTCGAGGTGAATGGTCTTGAGGATGGTCGTCTGTTCCGCCGGTGTAAAAGGGCCCGGGGATCCATTGGACCTTTGTCCAAGTCCCGAAAGAGCCGCTGCAATCCAGATCCAGACCGGATGGTGGTTCCAGAGAAAAAAAAGGCATGGCGTCATGGTCAGGAGCTCGCCTGATACAAGGATGGGAATCCCCCTTCTCCGATCCGCGATCCGGCCAATGGCCAACGTCAATAGAAAATCGAAGAGCAGTCCGGAAGAAAGGGCGATACCCGCATTGACAGGAGACCAGCCCAACAGATGGAGATCAGGCAGAAACCAGACGATCAGGAAGCCCTGGGCGATCCCTCTCAAAAACCGATTTGCAGAGAGGATCGGGATAATGGTCATGGAGGACTTTGTTTCGGGGAGTCTCTGGATTCGGGGTGAATCGCTCAATTCAAAGGGTCTTTATCTTCACTGGGGAGTCCTGGATGAGTCCCGGGGTATGCCTCTCATTTTGTGGAGAGTATCTTGCCGGATTGAAACGCCATTCCTGCGGTCCCGGATCTTTTTTGGGAGAGGTCAGAAGCGATTCCATGGCAAAGAGGACCGATTCCGGGGAGATCGCCTGAATGCATTTGTTATCCCCAGCGCAGGGAGGTGTTGGTGTCTGGTGGAGGCAGGGGCTGCAATAGATAGGTTCATAAAGAAAAATGCTTTTGGGGGGATTGGGCCGGTAAAGGACAAGATCCGGATGGGTTGGACCGAACATCGCGACCGTGGGGGTTCCCAGGGCAAGTGCCAGATGAAGGGGCCCACTGTCGTTTGTCAGGAAGAGGGAGGCTTTTTTGAGAAGGATCGCCGTTTCCTGAAGGGTCAGTCGTCCGGCCACGTTTCTCATGAAATGTCGGGAGCCGGAGAAGGCTTTGAGTATGGGTTCGTTGTATTGGTATTCTCCGGGGCTTCCGGGAAAGACAACGTTGGTATCCGGAAACCTTTGGAAAAACAGTTCGAGCAGGCGGATGAAATGAGCCCTTGGCCAACGACGCTCATGAGAAAGTTTTGATGCATTGGGATTGATGACCAGAAGTCTTTTCTGTGGATCCGGAAGGTTCAGTTTTTCGAGAACGCGTTCCTGTTCTCTGAAAGAAAAAAGAATTGGTATCTTGGGGGATTGTGCTAAGGGTCCAAGTCCCAGAAGGTTTCCAATCTGCCTGAAGACGGTGGACAGGGGCTGGTGTCTGTTGAAATAGATGGAATGGGTGAGAAATCGGTCCCTCGACCGGCTGGGCTTGCTTTTCAATCCCACCCGTATCGATGCTCCGCTCGCGAGGGAGAGAATCATCGAGAGTGATTGATGTGTGTGGATCTGCAAATCGATAAAGACCGTTGGTTTTCCCTTTCGGAGGATGCGAATTTTTTTCCAGAACTGGAGAGGGGACTTTAGAAAATGACCAAGTCCCGGATTGGAAAACAGGATGGTTCTTGTAATCTGGGGCAATATTTTTGCGAATTCCTCATTTTTTCTATGTGTCAGAAGAATAATGCCGGATTCGGGAAAACGATTCTTGATGGCATCCAGAAGCGGAATGATTGTGACCAGACTTCCCCATCCGGAAAATTTGGAGACAATGATATCGCCCGACATTCCGTCCGGGAGAAGGTCCGCTATGGAGGAAGGATCCTGATCGCGGTGCTCTTCAAAACGACGGTCATCCGCTTTTTTTTCGGGATTGCTTGCCATTATTCCCTTTCAGGGAGATTTTTCGGCCTATGACTTGCGTCAATCCGAAGCATTCCCTTCTTCCAGAATTTTTTCATATTCCATCATAGCCTGTGGAGGAAGATTCTTCTTTCCATGAATCATCGACGAGAGAAGATTCGTTCCGAATGTCAATTCGCTCATGATAACGCCACCGATATGGAGGATGACAATCGCGACAATGATATACATTCCGGTGCTGTGGATGTTTGAGAGAAGATCATCAATGGATTTTCTGGTGGCATGATCCATATTGTGGAGAGCCGGAACCGGCCAGTAGCCCCAATTGAGACTTCCCCATAGGACCCCTGTGACAATCTGGAGAGGCAGGAGGATGAACAGAAGGGGAATATAAAGGAATCGCCCAAGACGGTTGTGGCCAGGTTCTGGTGGTTCCATCGGCTGTCCATTTTGATCTTTGGGCGGATTTTTGTGAATGCTGATTTCGTGTCGCAGCACTCCCAGGACCGACTGTCCTTTTTCGGTAATCCTGAGATCTTTGACGCGGCTGAAGGTTTTCCCCCGGAAGAGAAGAAAAAAGCGATAAAGAAAAAATCCTGCGAAGACAAGTCCAACGACCCAGTGGGTTTTTTTGAAGAGTCCGGAGGTTTCTTTGGAAAGACCCAGTTCCTTGTGCCAGTCGAACAGAAAGGATGTTTCCAGAAGGAGGAGGATGGAAAGGGCATTTGCCCAATGCCATATCCGTAAGCCTGGCTCCCAAATCTTCATGGTTTTCATATCGGATTTTGTATCAGTGTCCAACTTTTGGCTCCTGTCGTGCGATCGGTTTGTCGGTGATGGCGAAGGTGCTCGTCTTGAGAACTCTTTTCATCCGTGAGAAGGATCGGCCACAGGGAGGTTCAAGTCAATAAAGATCCGTTTTCGGAGACGATGGTGTTTCTCCGTTCCACTGGCCGCCCTTTTCAGGAACCGGTATCCGGTAATATGAGATGGGCCCGGGATTTCGTGCACGAGGTTCCTTCCTGGTGACGGATCAGCTGCAACTGAAGATAGGAATCCCCTGTCGGAAGTTCGAGTGTCTGGTGAACAGGACAGAATCCTGAAAAGACAAGGTCCAGGATATAACGCCCGGCGACCATGGGAGGGGCGATGAAGCGTCCTGTCGGATCAAGAGAGATCTCCCTTGTGGTTTCTCCCGGCCCTTCCGCTGTCAGAAAAAAGCTCAGCGTTGGAGAAGCCGTCCCGGACTTCGGGGCGGAAAGACCGTTGATGATCCCGGATAGAAGGGCTGGTTTCGTCAGGTGTTTTCCTTCGTTGTCGATCGCTTTCCCGGACAGGATGATGGTTCCCTGACCGCAGTGGATGAAAGAGACTCTGACAAGCTCAATTCTCAGCGGCACTGGCTGACCGGGGTTTTTAGGAACATTGATCGATCCCTTGATGGGGCAGTAGCCAACCGGCTGTGTTGAAAGGGCATAATGTCCCGGCAAAAGATCCGCTTCAAACGAACCGTCGGCTCTTGTGAGGAGTTCCCGATTGGTTCGGGTGCCGCTTCCCTTCAGGAAAATGGTTGCGTGATTGATTGGAAGCCCCTCCGAGATCAGTTTGCCCGATATTCGGGTTCGTTCTCCATTGGAGGGGAGTGACCCCTGGAGAGTTTGGCAAGCGGATAAGGAGAAAAGTGTGAGGGCTACCAAAACGATCGACATGGACAGCGGGGAAGAAAGGGGCAGCCGAGTCTTTTTCACGAGAGTAAACCCTTTCAATGAAAAACTGTTAGAATTTTGCAAACGCCTGACCATGAGGATAACGAAAAAAAGGGAAGGGGCAGGACCGGGCTATCTATTCTTGAAGTATAATCGATTTTGGGGTTCTTGGAAAACAGAATGATGTGCGGACTCCCCATGGACGTCTGCTTGTCCTCTATGTTCTCTTTCTGGTGGGCTTTGCCCGGACCGGATTCAATCGATGGAAGAGGGATGTGAAAAAAAGATTTTCAACGCTTGTCGGCGGGTATTGGGCAATCGCCTTGACGACCCTGATCTGGGGTTTTCATTATGTCGTTCTGTATGAACCTTTAAGAATGCTTACTCCCCGACATTTTTTGACGTTGCGTTTTGGTTGGGGAGCCATTTTGTTGCTTCTTCTTGGCCCCAGACTTTTTTCCCTGCTGAAAGAGCTCACATTGGGTCAATGGTCCGGTTTGGCCTTTTTGGCGTTCCTGTCGACCGTTTCCTATCAGATTTCTTTTTTTAAAGCGGTCTCTCTCCTTGATCCCCTCACGATTTCACTCATTTTGTCGCTTGGCCCCTTGATTTTGGCTGTATTTGGGCATATCGGTGCAGGCGAGCGTTACAAAAAGAGTCAATGGGGCGGGATGCTGGTGGTTTTTATGGGGACAGCCGTTCTCGTTGGCGGAGGTGCTCCCGTCGGAAGCGGACCATTCTGGTTGACCGGATTATTATGGGGGGCTCTTTGCCTTTTTCTGTTTGTCCTTCAGACTCTTTGGTCCAGAAGACTTCTCCGGACGCTCCCGCCGTTGACGGTGACCGTCCTGCCGATCCTGATCGGAGGACTGTTCATCGCCCTGTCCAGCCCGAAAGAACTGCTTCTCTCTCCAGACGAAAGAGTTCCGGTCGTTTATTTCGCCTTGTTCTATACGATTGGCATCGCGCTTTATCTGGCCTATTTCCTCTGGAACCGGGCCCTTTCCGTCCTGGGAAGCACCCGAACGAGTTTTTTGGTCAATGGGCAGCCCATTGTAACGGCTCTGGGCGCAATTATTTTTTTGGGAAAGCCTCTCTCCTTCCATCAGGTCGCTGGAGGACTTTTGATGCTGTCTGGCTATGCCCTGTTTTTTGTTCCGGAGTTTCTGGATAAGCCGCTCCCGCTCGGAGATGCTCTTGACGTGGCATCGAACGGGGAGAGCATGCCCCAATAACGGCCTTTTTTTGGGAAGTCGTGGGAGGTCAGTCGTATTTTCTCCTGCGGTGTTTGGCTTTGGGGAAGTGTCTCATGTTGTTTGGTCGATTCCAGAGATGGTCAAATTCTTTCACAAACTGTTTTGCCATGATCGGGTCTTCCGTGAGAAATAGGTTGTTGTCCTGCTGGAGCCTGTGACCGCAGGAATAACGCCGGCATGCGGCTCCTTCTCCGGGGGGAGACCAGTTGGCCGATCCTGTCCTCAGGATCCTGCCATCGACGATGTAGGACTTCAGATGCATGATGTTGCTTCTTCCGTTTCGTTTGATGCGGATCTCTATTCCAGGTTGGTTAAGCAGTTTTTGACTCTGGTCTCCATGGTCGTGTATTTGTGTCCGGTCACGGTAAATCCGGATTTTGACCCCTTTTTGGGCTTCCTGAAGGAGTACTCCCGAGAGATTCCTGTCGGTAAAGGCATACATTGCGATATCAATGGATTTTTTCGCTTTTTTGAGGATTGCGATATCGATCTTTTCAAGATTTTCCGACGGGGAATAGTGCTCTCCCATTTTCGGGGATCCCTCAAAAAAGGAGCTTGCCGATGCAACGGAGAGCATTCCGGGAAAAAGAAGGAGAAAAGCAACGAGCGTGCTGGCTATCCGGAGCGGACCCGTTTCCTTATCCCCTTGTCGTGTTTCATGTCGGGGACTATGATGAACGGATGTCAACGGGTTTGTAACGGATTTCTTTTGAGTGGAGGAATTCATGAGTACTCCTGTCAGGTGTCCTGCTTGTGGTGTGGTAAATAATGTTGACCCCGGAAGGCCAGGACCGCGTTGTGGGGCATGCAAGGCCCCCCTCCCGGTAGGAGGAGCTCCGATTACGGTGACGGATGCCAGCTACCAGGCGCTTGTCCTGTCTTCGCCTGTTCCGGTCCTTCTGGACCTCTGGGCTCCATGGTGTGGTCCCTGCAGGATGGTCGCACCCATACTGGAGCAACTTGCAAAAAAGTACAACGGAAAAATCACCGTTGCCAAGCTCAATGTGGACGAAAACCCGGATACTGCCCAGCGCCTTGAGGCCAGAAGCATCCCCCTGATGGTGTATTTTAAAAATGGAGTTCCCGTCCAGCGCCTTGTCGGGGCCATGGGGCTTTCCGAAATTGAGCGCTCCCTTGGTCTATCCAATTGAACATGATCAACCTGAAAGGATTGACCTGATGCCCGATATGTCCTGCTATCAGCTTCCCCTCGATGTTCGTCCGACACACTATGACCTGGTTTTGAAAATGGATATGGAGGCTCTGACCTTCAGTGGTGAGGTCAAGATCCACCTCGATGTCCGGAGGGATACCACGGAGTTTGTCCTCAATTCTGTGGATCTGGACATTGATTACGCAACGGCTTTTGTAAAGGGGGATCCCTCTCCGCTCCGGGTTCTCGAGGATAAGGAATATGAGCGCATTGTCCTGAAAGCGGAAAGGCTTTTTGAGGCCGGTTCATCCGCTCTCCTGGAAGTTGTTTTTGCCGGAAAGGTCAACGACCTTCTCGCTGGGCTTTACCAGAGCCATTTTAAAGATCCTGACGGGGAAAAACGGGTTCTTGTGACGACCCAGTTTGAGGCTACGGATGCCCGGAGGGTCTTTCCCTGCTGGGACGAACCCTCAGCGAAGGCAACCTTTTCCCTCACTCTGGTCGTACCTGAAAAACTTGTCGCGCTGTCCAACATGCCGGTGGTCAGGGAAAAGCTTCTGAAAGGAGCCATGAAAGAGGTTGTTTTTGCAAAAACTCCCCGAATGTCCACCTACCTTCTGCATCTTTCCGTTGGAGACTTTGAGGAGGTCAGCGACCAGACTCCGGACGGTACGCGGATTTCTGTCTGGTCGACCAAAGGCAAAAAGGAACAGGGTGTTTTTGCCCTTGAGGTGGCAACCCGTCTTCTTCCCTGGTTCAATCAGTATTTTGGCATCCCTTATCCCCTTCCAAAGATGGATCTTCTGGCGATCCCCGATTTTGCGGCCGGTGCCATGGAGAACTGGGGCATACTGACTTACCGTGAAACAGCTCTTCTCGTGGATCCGTCGGTTGCCTCAGCGAGAACCCGTCAGAGGGTGGCCATCGTGGTTGCTCACGAAATGGCTCATCAGTGGTTCGGAGACCTGGTGACGATGGCATGGTGGGATGACCTCTGGCTGAATGAAGGCTTTGCTTCATGGATGGAGGTCAAGGCGGTCGACTATCTTTTCCCCGAATGGCGCATGTGGGAGCTTTTTCAGGCAGAGGACATGACGGAAGCCTTTGACCTGGACGGGATGACAGAATCCCATCCTGTTCAGGTGGATGTTCGGGATCCCCATGAAATCAATGAAATATTCGATGCCATTTCCTATACGAAAGGGGGTTCCCTGATCCGGATGCTCGAGGGCTATCTGGGGGAGGAGGTTTTCCGCGAGGGATTGTCGGACTATCTGAAACGCCACAGTTACGGAAATGCCCGGACGCAGGATCTTTGGAATGCCCTGGGACGAAAGGCCGGTCAGGATGTCCGGTCCATCATGGAAAGCTGGACTCTGAAGAAGGGATACCCGGTCGTGCGTCTGGAGGACGAAAAAAACCTCCATGCCGTACAGGAACCGTTTGCGAACCATCCTGTCCGGATGAAAGAGATTCTTTCCTCTCCGACAAAAGACGTTTGGCAGGTCATGATGGGTGTCCGTCGAGAGGAGAATGGCCAGGTATCCGAGCAATCTTTTCTCCTTGGGGAGGCAAGCTCCCCTTTTCCCTTTCCGATGGAATCCATCCGGAGCCTGAATGTGTCCGGAAGGGGTTTTTATCGGGTGAAGAATGAAGGAAGCTTAAGAAAGAGGATCCTTTCGGATATCCGGGAGGGCAAGATCTCTGCAGCGGAAAGTCTTGGATTTGTCAATGACGAATTTTCACTGTCTTTGGCCGGTCTGTCCAGACTCGAGGATTTTCTGGATACGGTCAATGTCTGCCGCCACCAGACAAATTATATTGTATGGGCTGACATCATCGCGCATCTGGCTTATCTGGACCAGCTGCTTGCTTTTGAGCCGGCATGGGAAGCGTTTTCATCCTTCATCCAGGATGTGTGCCGTGAGGCCTTTGATCGTCTCGGATGGGTCGTGAAAGAGGGGGAGGACCATCAGGCAAGGCTTCTCCGCTCACTGCTCCTGGGCGCGCTTGGCCGCTCCGGAGATATTTTGGTGCTGACCAGATGTGAAGAGATGTTCGGGGAGTTTCTGAAGAACCCTTCATCGCTCCATCCTGATTTGAGAATCGGTGTTTTTCGAACCGTTATTGGCGGTGGGCGTTTGTCGGATGCTTTTGGAGTCCTCCGGGATCGGGCTTTGATTGAGTCCCATCAGGAGGAGAAGATGAGGTTTTTGACAGGGCTTGCCTCTTCACGGAAACCAGAGGAGATCCGATTGCTTCTGGAAGACAGTCTTTCAGACAGGATCCGTTCCCAGGATACGGTGTCCGTGGTGGTGTCTGTTGCGGACAATCCTTACGGGCGGGATCATGCATGGGCCTTTTTTACGGAGAGATTCCAGGAGTTTTCACGGCGCTACTCAAGCGGGGGCTTCGCTCTTTCAAGATTGATCCGCGCCATGGGGGATCATCGCAAAGAGAAGGCATTCTCCGAAGTGATCGGATCCTTTTTTGAAAAGAATCCCTTGTCCGGAGGACAAAGGGCCATCCGGCAGACGCTGGAAGCGATCGATTTCAACAGCGCGGTCTGGTCAGGGCAGGGAGAAGGGTTGTCGAAGAAATTGCTGTCAATGTTTCCCCTGAGGTAAAGACAGGATCGACAGACCGAACGCAGGGATTGCCAATGGGAATCCCGTGAGATCCCCATTGGCCTGGCTCAGCCGACGATATGGACCGATGGCCTTCGGAAATGGTTAGTGGTGTATTCGTTCACGAGGAGAGTCAAAAGTGTTCCGGGGTCCGAGTGGTACAGGAGGCGGCTACCGGTTTCTTTTCCTATCTTCTTCACGATATCGGGAAGAATCTCGGTGATTCCGCCCGATCCGTCCAGAACACCGATCAGCTTGCCTTCGTCATAGGCGATGGAAAATTCTCCGAGGGTTCCGGAGTGTCCACCGACGATCAGGACCAGATCGCTTGAGCGGATATTGATGACCTCTCGTCCCATCAGCCCGGATCCCGTGAAGATGATGATGTCAAACAGATCGTTCGGGGACTGGTATCGGGAGATATGTTCCTGCTCTGAAAGGGCGGGGGAGATGCCGATGGAGACGCCACCAACCTCCTTGAATCCCGATGCAGCCTCATATGGAAGGCCTGGGCAAGCTCCGGTGATCAGTCCCAATTCCCGTTTTGCGATCTCCCTGCCAAGATGGCGGGCGATCTCCCTGTGCTTTGCTTCAAGATCTCCGGAGGCGGCACCCATAACGCCCACGGTAAAGAGTCTTCCCGGAGGAGCGGTGACCTTTGCTGGATCCCGCTCGAATGTTTCAAGGCATTGAGGGCTGTGAAAATAAAGGATTCTTCCTTTATGGATACGGATGGCATAGGCATGTTGAAGTGTTGGAATCTTTGTTCCGCAAACGGGATCGACGGTCATGAGGCTCCTTTGTTGGGTGGTTTGTCCGGTCCTATTTCCAATCTCATCAGATAGTGCGGTAAAAGGGGGGAAATATTCAAGATGGGTCTTCAGGAAGGTGCAAGGATCCTTGCCAGGACGCTTCCGTGGTTTTTTCTGTCAGGCGTATTGGAGGTGGGCGGTGGATATCTTGTCTGGCGATGGCTGCGGGAGCACCAAAATCCATGGCAGGGAGTTATGGGTATGCTGCTTCTCGCCGCATATGGCATTTCCGCGACCAAGATACCGGCTCCGTTCGGCCGGGTCTATGCGGCGTATGGGGGGATCTTTATCGTCATTTCCATTTTCTGGGCGATGTCGTTTGATCACTTTCATCCCGATATCTGGGATAAGGCCGGGGCATTTCTGGTTCTTGTTGGTGTGGGGCTCATGATTCTGGCTCCGAGGGGATGACAGTGAGTGGAGATTCTTCAAATATCAGATTCAGGATTGCGTCGGAGTTTATTCCTTCCGGTGATCAGGGGAGGGCCATAGAGGTCCTGTCAAACGGGATTCAATCCGGGGCGTCCTTTCAGACGCTTTTGGGTGTCACCGGGTCAGGGAAAACCTTCACCATGGCAAAAGTCGTGGAGAAACTTGATAAACCCGCACTCGTCCTGGCCCCGAACAAGACACTGGCCGCCCAGCTCTACCGGGAATTCAAGACGTTTTTTCCGGAGAACAGGGTTGAGTACTTTGTAAGCTATTACGACTATTATCAGCCTGAGGCCTATTTGCCTTCGACGGATACCTTTATCGAAAAGGATTCGGCCATCAACGAGCTGATCGACCGGATGCGCCACTCGGCCACGTCCGCGCTCCTTGACCGCAGGGACACCCTTGTTGTGGCCTCTGTTTCCTGTATTTACGGACTGGGTTCTCCCGAGTCCTACAAGAAGATGCATCTTTATCTTGAACGGGGTCTCGTAATGCGCCGGGAGAAGCTTCTCGAGAGGCTTGTCGGGATCCAGTACCAGAGAAATGATATGGATCTGAAAAGGGGGACATTTCGAGTCAGGGGGGATGTAATCGATGTCATTCCGGCATCCTATGAGGATAGGGCGATCCGGATTGAGCTCTTTGGAGATGAGATCGATCGTTTGCGGGAGTTCGATCCCCTGACAGGGGCGGAACTGTCCCAGATGTCCTCGGTGATCATCTATCCCGGGACGCATTATGTCCTTCCACCGGATCAAATGGAATCCGCCCTGTCCAGTATAGAAGAGGAGCTTGTCGAAAGAATCCGCTATTTCAGGAAGGAAGGAAAGCTGATAGAGGCCCAGCGTATCGAGCAACGGACACTTTTTGACCTGGAAATGATACGGGAGGTGGGTTACTGTCACGGGATTGAAAACTATTCACGACATCTGTCGGGAAGAAAGCCGGGGGAGCCGCCTCCCACCTTGTTTGACTATTTTCCGAAAGATTTCCTCGTACTGATTGATGAGAGCCATGTGGCTGTCCCTCAGGTGGGCGGAATGTACCATGGAGATCATTCCAGGAAAAAAAGTCTCGTGGAGTATGGGTTCAGGCTCCCGTCCGCCTTTGACAACCGTCCGATGACCTTTCCCGAGTTTGAATCGATCTTGCCCTCGGTGATCTTTGTTTCCGCGACCCCGGGACCCTACGAGCTTGAAAAGTCAGGGGGTGTGACGGTGGAGCAGGTGATTCGTCCGACCGGTTTGACCGATCCTGTTATTGAAGTGCGCCCTGCCAAGAACCAGGTGGATGATCTTTTGGGGGAGATCCATCTGACTGTTGGACTTTCCGATCGTGTTCTTGTCACCGTACTGACAAAGAGGATGGCGGAAAATCTGACCGAATACCTGGAGGAGAGGGGGATCCGCGTTCGATATCTCCATTCGGAGATTGATACGCTTGAACGAATGGAGATTCTCCGGGATTTGCGGAAAGGTGTTTTTGATGTTCTGGTGGGGATCAACCTTCTGAGAGAAGGTCTTGACCTGCCTGAAGTCGGTCTTGTGGCCATTCTTGACGCGGATCGTGAAGGTTTTTTGCGTTCGAGGCGCTCCCTGATCCAGACAGCGGGGCGTGCAGCCAGAAATATTCGCGGACGGGTGATCTTTTACGGAGACTCCATTACAGGCTCAATGCAGGAGGCCATCGATGAGACGGACAGGCGCCGTCGGGTCCAGATCGCTTTCAACAAGGAGCACAACATCTCTCCCCAGGGGATCATCAAGAATATCCCGGAGAGTCTCTATGCTGTTTCAGAAGGCGATTATACCGAGCCGCTGGCTTTTATTGAGGACAAAAAAGAAAAAGAGGCGGATGGACAGTTGTCGGATGCAGACATTCGCAAATTGATGGAGGCGGCTGCAGGATCTCTGGATTTCGAGCGGGCGGCCTATTTCCGCGATGTCCTGAAAAGTCGCGGAAAAGAGGTGGATGGACGTGGAATCAAGATCGCCGGAAAATCCGGACGGTCACGTAAAAAAGGGTAGCGGGGCCCTTCAGGAATTCCTGTAGATATAATATCCCAGAACCATGCCGAGAAGGTTGAGCAAATTGATATGGACGCTGGTTCCGACCGTAATGTCCACCAGAATGAGCTTCAAGGTGAGCGGTCCGCTTGAGCCGACGGTGACATGAGTCAGAAAAATATCTGCGAGGGGGCCGGAAGGGACAAAAAGATTGAAAATCGCGGTCAGGATCGATCCGAACGCCGCTCCGAGAAATAGAAAAAGAATGAGAAGCCCCATCCCCTTTTTTTGTTGTCCTGCAAATGCCAAGTGTCTGTCCTGACTGTTATCAGCAAAAAGGCTGGTTGTTTCGCCCCGCGTAACGGGGATGAATGATTCGGCCCCCCTTCGATTCCGGATGATGGTGGGTCCCGTGGATATCATCCGACTAATGAACCACGATCAGCTATAAAAATCAAATTTACCGTCCGGAAAAGCTCATTGGCTGTAGGGCCCCAAGAGAGGGGGAGATTGTTTTTTTGATCAGGTCTTGACGATGGAGGCTCCCATCCGGGGCAATGGGGAGTCGATCATGGAACCGATTGATGGAGGATAAAGGAGTTATGGGATTTTATTTTGCTATATTTTTCAAATGTATTGATGAAGTTTTAAAAAACTCTTCGTAAGGAATCTTTAATAATCATTTTTTATTCTTTAGTAATATCTTTTATGACATTTCTTCTTGGTGTTGCATTTTTTTAATGATTTGATTCATTATTCCGGCTGTCTTAAATGATTTCGGGTGTTATTTCTGCTGGCCGTTCAAGGATCTTTGTCTTGATCCGGCACAGGTGACTGTTTTCCCGGAGAGCGTCCAGATTGAACCAGCCGGAGTCTTTTTGAAAATCGTCGCGAATTTGGAAAAAGCGCGTGAGATGGCCCAGCGTCTTGATCTCTCCGAAGCCGGTATCCAGCGAAGGAAAGCTTTCCTCGGAATTACACCGGAGGAAGAGATCGTCGTCCGGGATCTTGCCCCGTTCTTGAAGGAACGCATTCCGGAGTTTGTCCAGATTCTCCATGAGCGGATCAACTCCTTTCCCGAAAGCCGGATGATCCTTGAGAAGACACATTCCCAATCCTGGCTCAGACTCCGCCACGCGGAGTACTTTGTCGAACTGCTTTCCGGTCCCTATAATCAGGAATATGTCCACAACCGCCTCGGGGTGGGTGTTACCCATCAGATCATAGGGTTGGGACCCGAATGGGTCCAGTCCTCCTTTGCTCTCTTTCTGGAGTGGGCCAATGGTCTCCTCCGGGCGGAGCCCTCATCTCCCTGTTCCGGAAATCCGTCTCTTCCCGATATTCTCGGAAAGATCCTCTTCTTTGACCTGGGGCTTGTCATGGATTCTTACTTCCTGGCGGAGCGGGAACGGATGGAGGTCCTGTCTCGTGTTTTTGAGACCAATGTGGAGGCGGTCTGGATCCTGGATGGAAACTGGGTCATCGAGCATGCCAATCAGACGTCCGGGAAGATTATCGGATGGTATCCTGATGAGCTGGCCGGAAGGTCCCTTGACGAATTTCTCTGGGACGATCCGGAATCTTTGTCGCCTTCGCAGTTGGCGATCGGGGAAGTGGCTAGGGTCGAAGGCCATTGGGAAGGATCTCTTTTCCTGAGGCACAAAGACGGAAAAACCTTTCCTGCCTGGGCTACGGTCAATGTTTTTCAGAGAGCAGGAAAGACGGATCCGGAGTATATCCTCGAGTTTCGGGACAGGACGGAAGAGCACAAAAAACAAAACGAGCTGACCCAAAAAACAAAAGACCTCCTTCGATCCAATCGTGACCTGGAACAGTTTGCATATGTTGCCTCTCACGACCTTCAGGAACCACTTCGAATGGTAACAAGTTACACACAGCTTCTTGCACGCCGATATCAGGGGAAATTGTCGGAGGAAGCCGATGAGTTCATTCATTATGCCGTTGACGGGGCGCTCAGGATGCAATCCCTGATCAACGCGCTGCTCTCCTATTCAAGAGTCGATTCAATGGGACGGGAGCTTGTTCGCTGTGAATCCCGGACAGCCCTTGAAAATGCCCTGTCCAATTTGGCCATGGCCATTTCCGAGTGCGGTGGCATTGTCGAGGCAGGGGATCTTCCTCCTGTTCTCGGCGATCAGCTCCAGTTGATGCAGCTTTTCCAGAATCTTGTCGGCAATGCGCTGAAATTCCGTTCTCCGGACAGAGTTCCGACCGTCAAGATTTCTGCCAGGCAAGAAGGGGATTTCTGGTTGTTTTCTGTTCATGACAATGGAATTGGGATCGACCCCAAATTCTACGAAAGAATTTTTGTGATCTTCCAGCGACTCCACACGAAAGAGGAATACCCTGGAACAGGGATAGGGCTTGCCATGTGCAAGAGGATTGTCGAAAGGCATGGCGGAACCATCCGCGTAGACTCGCATCCGGGAGAGGGTTCCACTTTTTCTTTTACACTCAAGCGTCTGTAAGTCTTGGCCATTTCCATATGGCAGTCGAGGGCAGCAGGCAAACATCTCCGGAATGATCCATTCCGGAACAGAAAGGAAAGAAGGGAACAGGTATGAGCGGTATTGAGGACATGGGGCGCCCGGCCGAGTTTCTGCTGGTGGAAGACAATCCCGGTGATGTGAGGCTGACCAAGGAGGCACTGAGGGACAGCAAGGTCAGGAACCATCTCAATGTTTTGGGAGATGGTTTCGCTGCCATGGATTTTCTTCAGAGAAAGCCGCCCTACGAGAATGCTCCGAGGCCGGATATTATCCTTCTGGACCTGAATCTTCCGAAGATGGATGGCAGGGAGGTGCTTTCGCGAATCAAGGCCGATCCCGACCTGAGGAGAATTCCGGTAGTGGTGATCACCTCTTCGGAAGCAGAGCAGGATATCCTCAAAACCTATGATCTTCATGTGAACTGTTATGTGACCAAGCCGGTGGACCTTGACCAGTTCATCAAGGTTGTCCAGTCCATCGAAACATTCTGGCTGACCATCGTCAAACTTCCCAGCCCCGATATCCTGGAACAGTAAGCGATGTTTGACCGGTCGCTCAGGGTTCTTGTTGTTGAGGATAATCCGGGAGATGTTCTTCTGGTGCAGGAGATGCTTCATGCCATCAGTGAAGACAGGATCTCGCTTTTTTCAGCAAACCGGGTCTCCCGTGTAGGAACTCTTCTATCAGAAATGGCTGTTGATGCGATTTTGCTGGATTTGGGGCTTCCGGACAGCAATGGCCTTGAAACGCTCAGAACCATCCATGATGTTTGTGGGGAAACCCCGATTGTGGTCCTTTCCTCCCAGGACGATGAACAGCTTGCTGTAACGGCTCTCCAGGTCGGAGCGCAGGATTTTCTCGTCAAGGGAACTTTTAATGGCCATATTTTGACCAGGTCGATCTTCTATGCCATCAAGAGAAAAGAGATGGATTCGAAGCTTTTTTATATGGCCTATCATGATTCCCTGACCGGGTTATCGAATCGGAAGCATTTTCATGAACATCTGGAACACTCGATTGAGTGGTGCGAGCGGGGCGAGCAAAAATTTGCCGTCATTTTTCTGGATCTGGACAATTTCAAGAAAATCAACGACACGTTCGGCCATTTGGCCGGAGATCTCCTGCTCCAGCAGGTTTCGGAGCGCATCCGGAATGTTGTGCGGAAGATCGATGTTGTTGCCCGTATGGGTGGGGATGAGTTTGCCATTATTCTCAATAATCTCAAGACCTTCAGCTATGTCTCCCATGTGGCCAGAAAGATCAGGAAGCATATCTGCCGTCCCTATAAGATTGAATCGACACTCCTTGAAATGGATTTCTCCATGGGGATCAGCCTTTACCCTCTCGACGGCCTGAATGAGTCGGAGCTGATCCGGAAGGCGGATCGGGCGATGTATCAGGCCAAGGAGTCGGGGGCAAAGAGATTCCGTTTCTATAACCACGAGATGGACGAGCGTGAATCAGCGAGACAGACCTTGCGGGCCGATTTTCAAAACGCGATCAAGAATCATGAGCTTTGCCTTCACTTCCAGCCGATCATCAATCTCCGGACCCATGCCATCAATTCTCTTGAGGCGCTTGTCCGCTGGAACCATCCCCAGAAGGGGCTCTTGTCTCCGGGGGAGTTCCTGAATGATATTATGGGAACGGAGCTGATCGTTTCTCTTGGCGAAACCGTTTTCGAGTTGGTTTTTTCCTGTCTTTCAAAATGGAAAGACCAGGGAATCCTGATTCCCGTGAGTGTCAATGTCGATCTTCTCCAGATCAAGCAGCCGGACTTCCACCAGAAGTTCGTCCGCTTATTGCATCGATATCCGGATATTCCTCCCCATCTTCTTGAGATCGAGATTCTGGAGACAACCTCCGCGGAGGACGTTCCCAATCTCCGGGAGGTTCTCGATGGACTCCATGAACTGGGAATCAGGCTCTCCATCGATGATTTTGGAACGGGGTACTCATCCCTTTCCTATCTGAAACATATTCCTTTTGATACATTGAAAATCGACCAGAGCTTTGTGATCGGCATGCTTGAGAATAGGGAAAACCTTGCCATTATCGAAAGCATTTCCAGTCTGGCTAAAATCTTCGGTCGCAATGTGGTGGCAGAGGGGATGGAACAGATGTCCTACAGTCCGATGCTGATGGCGATGGGATGCGATCTGGCCCAGGGTTATGCCATCTCAAGACCGCTACCCCCTGAGCGTTTTCTGGAATGGAGACAGCGTTGGATCAATAAGGACCATTCCGAAGGTGTTTCTCCCTTCTTGCCCCTTTCGGAGTTATCCATATTACTGACGCAGATTTCTCATCTGTCCTGGATCCAGCGGATCATCTCCCTTGCGGATAAGTCGGATCATTCTCCTTTGACTCCATTTGAGAAAGAGGAATTTGGGAGTTCACCCGTTGAAGATTGGTACAACCATGAGGGGATTTCCCTTTATGGTGAAATTCCAACCTTCCAAAGCCTCTCTGATGTCCACAGGGAATCCCTCGATCTTGTCCGTGAAGTTTTCAGGAGAATCATCGAGAAGAACAAAGGTGCCACCCAATATTATTCCCGCCTTCTCCTTTTTCAGAAAGACTCACTTCTTTCTCTCTACGGAGCCCTTCAAAAAGACGTTCTCTTCCGCTCAATGATGAGGGAAAATCCCGGAAAAGCCTGAATGCTGCAAGGTCTGTTCCATCGGGCATTTTAGAGTGCGTCGAAAGCCAGTCCCGGATCTTGACTTCGTTGAAATATTAAAATATTCTAACATTATGAGAGTTGATGACGATAAACAGACGACCGCTAAAATTCAACCATCCAAAGCCTCCAAAGGGGCGAGGTGCCTCAGGGTCCTTGGCCATCCCGCGCGCCTGTCGGTGATTGCTGTCCTGTCCGAAGGTCCCAGGAGTGTCAATGATCTTGCCGGACTTGTAGGGGTGAGCCAGTCCAATCTTTCCCAACATCTGTCGTTATTGAAAGACAAGGGGGTCATTGATTCTGTGAGGGATGGACATCAGGTTTTTTACCGGATTGTGAATCCCAAGGTCATGGAGTTCATGCGTCTGATGGAGGAGCTGTTTTGCCATGAATAATGAAATCCGGTCTGTTCCGAAGATCTCGATCCCCATGATCTCTTTCCGAATCTTGATCGCAGGTTTGATCCTGGGGATGATCGGACAGGTTTCCTGTGCAGGGGCATTGACCTTGTCAGAGGCCGTTTCCCGGGCACTTTCCAAAAATCCGGCTCTTCTTGAGTCCAGCCTTTCAGGCGAGATCATGCATGCCAGAAAGGTTCAGGCAATGGGCGCCTGGCTCCCGGCCATGTCCGTGAGCGAGTCGGCCATCAGCACGACCAATCCCCTGAATGCGTTTGGCCTTTTGTTAAATGAAGGAGTCGTCCAGGCCGGTCAGCTGTCAAATGTCAATGAGCTGAACAATCCCTCTGTGACCCAGGCATTTGGATTCGCGGCTGTTGTGTCGGAGACCGTTTTTCAGGGGGGGAAGAGATATTTTACTTACCAGGCGACAACAAAAGGGGAGCAGCAGGCTGGTCTTGAGCTGAGAAGGGCCAGGGAAAAGCTGATTTCTGATGTGACGAAGGCCTATTTCAATGTGGTGATTGCAGAGAAGAAAGTTCGGGTCATCGATCGTGAGCGTGCTGCGGTCCAATCCTCCCTTTCCCGGGCGACAGAGTCCTTCGGGGAAGGGGGAATCGACAAGACCATGTTCGACGAGGCAAAGCTTAAGTCACAGTCGGTTGCACTGTCCTATTTCAGGGCAAAAAAAGCGGTCGAGATCAGCAAGATGAAGCTTGCCAGGCTGATGGGTGTTTCATCCGGAGATCTTGAGGGTTCATTGGCAAGGGAACGTTTCAGTCTCCCCCCAGGCGGAATTCAATGGGCTCGTTCGGTCGTTGAGCGATATTCGTCGTCCAACTCTCAGCTGGTTTCAGGGCAAGCCCTTTTGCATCGCCCTGATTACCAGGCCAGCGTGATGGGTGTCAAGAGTGAGTCGAGTCTTCTCTCCGCCGCGCATTCGGGATTCTGGCCGGCTTTGTCCGCCCAGGGGATCTTTAACGAATACGCCCAGGGGATCAATACCTGGGGCAAGCAGGATTATACGGTTATGGGGACGCTCAGCTGGTCTATCCTGAACGGACTTTCCGACAGGGAGGAAAGCGAAAGATCCCATGCGAGGCTTCGTCAGGCTCTCTATTCCAGACAGGATTTGAAGTCGAAAATCGCTTATGAGGTGGCGAAAGCCCGGAGCGATGCGAAGGTCCTTGAATCGACACTTGAGTTTGACCAGCAGAAGGTCAATATCCGTTCTGAAGAGGAGCAGGTGGAAAAGGATAGGGTTTCCCAGGGAATTGATCCGCCGCTGATGCTGCTTGAGGCGGATGTCCGCCTGGCGGATGCAAGACTGGTTTACCTTTCTGACAAGGTGGCATTGATGGATTCTGGAGTCGACCTTCTCTTGGCAACAGGAGATCTTGACGAGAGGGGAATGGTTCCAGGTGCGATGGAGGTTTCCGGGAAATGAAGTTTTGTTTAAACCAAAAATGGATTGCACCGTGGAAAAAAATGTCACCCGCCGGTTATGTCGGGATGGCGATCTTGCTTTTGGGGACATCCTGTCATGAAGCTTCCAAGACTTCAGGTCAGAAATCCCTTCCTGCAGTCAATGTCAGGGTGTTTGACGTCAGTCCGGGAGAAAGTCTGCACCTTTCCAGAGTTTCCGGAGTGGTTGAAGGCGAGCGTGATGCCAGGATCAATAGCAGGGTTCAGGGAAGGGTCGAGTCTGTCCGGGTCAGGACCGGGCAGATGGTCCACAAGGGCGATCTTCTTATGAAACTTTCCGGAAGGGCCGCTTACGACAGGCTCGAGGCATCGAGAGCCCGGTATGAAAACGCTCATGGACGATTCCAGAGAATGGACGCCCTCTATCAGAAAAAGGAAGCGTCGAGGCAGGAATGGGATGCGGCCAAGGCGGAGGATCTGATGTCTTTGGCGGATTACTCTGCAGCCAGGAATGAGGTTTCCCTGACGAGCATCACTGCCCCCTTTTCCGGGAGGGTGGCCCTCAAGAATGTTCGTGTAGGCGATGTTGTGAGCCCGGGATTACTTCTTGCGGAAGTTCTCCGGGAGGGAGATCTTCGGGTGTCCGCCAATATCCCTGAATATCTGGCGAATGAAATCTCTCCCGGGATGAAACTGTCTTTCAGAGTCCGGAAAAATGGCGTTGAGACCGATTTGCCCGCGAAGGTGAGATCGATCTCTCCCCGTTCTGATCCCGCCACCCACACCGTTTTTGTCAAAGCCTCCCTCGGTCGTGTTCCCGGTCTCAGGCCAGGTTCCTATGGGGCGCTTCTCTTGCCTTCCGGAAAAGAGACGAGCCCTCTTGTTCCCCGGAGTGCCGTGATCGACCGAGATGGCTTGCGTGAGGTTTTTGTCGTCCGGAACGGTGTGGCGGGGCTTCGTTTCGTCAGGATCGGACATTTGAAAAAGAGCTCTGCTTCGGGTGCTCCCCTGGTCGAAGTTCTTTCCGGACTGAATTCCGGAGAGAAGGTGGTTGTATCCCATGATGGAGAGCTGTTTAATCAAACACCTGTCCATGTTTTGGGAGAAGACTGATGACCGGCGAAAAACATGGTCCGGGATTCGCGGGATGGCTTTCCAGAACGTTCATTGATTCCCCCCTGACACCGATCCTGATTCTCATCTCCCTTGCCCTTGGTGGGTTGGCCGTTTTGAAAACGCCAAGGGAGGAGGACCCGCAGATCAAGGTTCCCATGATGGATCTTTTTGTTTCTGATCCGGGAATGTCCGCAACGGAGATGTCCCGCCATATTGTGGCTCCCCTGGAGCGACATCTTTCCAGGATCAAGGGGGTCAAGGCGGTTTATTCACAATCTGAAAGTGGGACGGCTGTGGTGACGGTCCGCTTTCATGTGGGTGAGCCCATGGGAAAGAGCCTCGTCAAGATTTACAGCGAGGTCATGAAGAGCCGCGGCTACCTTCCCCGGGACGCTGGTCCGGTTCTCGTCAAGCCAATGGACATCAATGACGTTCCTGTAATGGCTGTGACGCTGTATTCAAAAACCGAGTCGGATGCGGTCCTTCATCGTCTATCGGAAGAGGTTGCGACAAGCTTCAAGAGGATTCCCGGGACGGGACAGGTGACGGTCATCGGAGGCAGAAGGCGAACGGTCCGTGTGGTATTGAGTCCATCGGATCTTACGGCCCATCATCTGACGGCGATGGATGTTTCCGCTGCGATCTGGCGATCGAACAGAAGTATTGATCTCGGAAGTTTCGATCGGAACAATATTTCTTATCAGGTGGCGCTTTCCGGAACATTGACCCGGGTTTCCCAGGTCCGGAACCTGGTGGTTTCCGTGCAACATGGGAAAAGCATACGTTTGTTTCAGGTTGCAAAAGTCACGGATGGTCCGGGGCCCCTTGAGAGTTATGTATGGATCGGCCATCCGGCCACATCTCCTTTATCGGGGGATGAAACGGCGGTCACTGTGGCTGTCGCAAAGAAAAAAGGGATCAATGCCGTTGTTGTCGCCAACCAAATCCTTCAGAAGATGAAAGATCTTTCGGCGAGAAAGATTCCTTCTGATGTCCAATGGACGGTGACCAGAAATTATGGCCATACGGCCAATGAAAAGGCCGATGATCTTTTATTGCATCTCGTTGTTGCCACTGTTGCCGTGATCCTGCTTGTTGCGCTTGGTCTTTCACTGAGGGAGTCCGGAGTGGTGGCTGTCGCGATTCCGGTAACACTTGCCCTCACGTTATTCGGATCCATGGTGATTGGCTATACCGTCAACAGGGTCACGCTTTTTGCCCTGATCTTCTCCATCGGTATTCTGGTGGATGATGCGATTGTGGTAGTGGAAAATATCAACCGGCATTTTCATTTTCTGGGAGGCAAACGAGACAGGGATACCCTTCTTGAACGCGCCGTTGTCGCCGTGGGTGAAGTCGGGAACCCGACGATCCTGGCAACCTTTACCGTTATTGGAGCACTGTTTCCCATGGCATTCGTCAGCGGGCTGATGGGGCCTTACATGCGCCCCATTCCGGTCAATGCCTCATTGGCGATGACAGGTTCCCTCCTGGTGGCCCTGACGGTGGTTCCCTTTCTTGCGCTAAGAATGGTTCCGCCCGCTGGCCATGTCAACAAGATCATGGGAAAGGTGGATGCGGGAATCCGTCACCTTTACAGGTCGATCATGCTCCCTCTGCTGAACTCCCGACTTCGGCAGAATCTGTTTTTTGTCTCAGTTCTGCTTCTGACGGTTGGTGTCATGGCCTTTTTTGATACACGTACCCTTTTGTTGAAGATGCTTCCTTTTGACAATAAAAGTGAACTGGATGTTGTCATTGATATGCCTGCGGGAACAACTCTTGAGTCCACCGCCGGAACCGCCATGGCTCTGGAACGGGTGATCCTGAAGGATCCTTCTGTCCGTTCCGATCAGGCCTATGTCGGACTTGCTGCTCCGTTCGACTTCAATGGACTCGTCAGACACTATTATTTGCGGAGAGGGAAAAGGGTCGCCGAAATCCATATCAATCTTCTCCCGAGGGAAAAACGATCGCTTCAAAGCCATCGGATTGCCGAAGAGATGGAGCGCAAGCTAGCTCCCGTGGCGCATTCCTTTGGCGCAAGGATCAAAATGGTCGAGGTGCCCCCGGGACCTCCGGTCATGGCTCCGATCGTTGCGGAGGTCACCGGACCGGATCAGAAAAGCATCAGTGACTATGCCAAAAAGGTTCGGGATGTCTTTCAGCATGCCGAAGGGGTGATTGATGTCGATTCAACCCTTCCGGACCCCCAGGTCCGCTACAGGATCCGCGTTGACCAGGAGAAGGCGGCTCTTTCGGGCGTTTCAACGGAGCAGATTGAAAAAGCATTGACTCTTGGATTGCATGGCGAGACAGGGGAGCTTCATACGACATCCGGGAAGGGGTATGTTCCGATTGTCCTGGATGTTTCAAGGAAGGACCGCTCTTCCATCAAGGATCTGGACTCGATCATGGTCCGATCCAATAATGGAAGACTCCTCCCCCTGGGGACACTGATTGATGTTTCCGAAGAAGGCGCGCCCGCCGTTCTGTACCGCAAGAATCTTCGTCCTGTGGTCTATGTGACGGGAAATACGATCGGCTCCAACCGGAGCCCTGTCTATGCGGCGGTGGATCTTTCAAGAAAACTCCCCCCGTCGGAGCTTTCCGGACATCCCGAAGCTGTTCGGCAATATTTTTGGGGATATCCGTCTTCCAACGACAAGATTTCGGTGCGGTGGGGTGGAGAGTGGCATGTCACCTATGTCACCTTCAGGGATATGGGAATCGCCTTTATTGCCGCCATCGTGGTCATTTATCTCCTGATCGTGATCCAGTTCAAAAGCTATGTGACTCCCCTGATCATCATGTCTCCGATTCCTCTGGCGCTCATAGGGGTGATTCCGGGCCATGTCCTTCTGGGATCGAACTTTACGGCGACATCGATGATCGGGTTTATCGCCCTTGGCGGAATCATGGTTCGAAACTCCATTCTTCTTGTGGATTTCCTGCACACGAAAAAAGCGGAGGGAGTCGAGCTGAAACAAGCGGTTCTGGAAGCGGGTGCCGTTCGGACAAGGCCTATTTTGCTGACAGCATTGGCTCTTGTTGCTGGATCCTTTGTCATCCTCTCGGATCCGATTTTCCGCGGTATGGCGATTGCGCTTCTGGCGGGTTCGATGGTTTCGACGGTTCTCACCCTTGTTCTTGTTCCCCTCCTGGTTGCCCGGGTGGAGGGGAAACGCTGGCCGGATGGCCGGCAGATGGTTTCCGGGAACTGATTCTGGGATTTTTGATAATGGAGGAGTAAAATGTCGATGGAAAGAATGATCCGCGCGTTGGCCGGATCGATGATATTGATCAGTCTGCTTTTGTCCGTCTATGTTTCAAGGGAGTGGTTATGGCTGACAGCCTTTGTGGGTGCCAATCTCCTTCAGTCTTCAATCACCAGGTGGTGTCTTGCGGAGTCTATCTTGAGAAAGATTCTGCGAAGGCCGGCGGAAGGGGAAAAGAACTGCTGTTGACCGGGAGAGCTCTATGAAAGCGATGGTTCTGTCGAAGACAGGACCGGTGGCTCCGGATTCCCTTGTCCTTCGGGATCTTCCGGTTCCTTCTCCGGGCAAGGGGGAGGTTCTGATCAGGGTTCGCTCCTGCGGGGTTTGCAGGACGGATCTTCATGTTGTGGAGGGGGATCTTCCGGGTGTCTCTCCCGGGACGATTCCCGGACATGAAATTGTGGGCGAGATTGCAGCTCTCGGAGAAGGCGTCACCGGATGGGCTCTGGGTGATCCTGTAGGGATGGCTTGGCTTTACCGGTCATGCGGAACCTGTCGTTTCTGTCTGTCGGGGAGGGAGAATTTGTGTTTGTCTCCGATCTTTACCGGTTATGACAGGCCCGGTGGATTTGCCGAGTACGTTGTGGGGGATGGACGGTTTGTCTATCACCTGAACTTCACGGATCCTTCGGTATTTGCTCCGCTTTTATGCGCAGGCATTATCGGTTACCGGGCTTTTTCAAGGCTTGCGCTCCTTCGCGGGCAACATCTCGGTCTTTACGGATTCGGGGCATCTGCCCACCTTGTTCTCCAGATGGCAAAGTTTTTAGGGATGAGAGTGTCTGTCATCAGCAGGGGAGAAGGTCATCAGGCCCTGGCTCGGGAGATGGGTGCCGATTTTGTCGGGCCGTCAGGGACTCATCCCGAAGAGCCTCTTGACGGAGCAATCCTGTTTGCTCCAGCGGGAGAGATTGTTCCGGATATCATGCTTGATCTTGATCGGGGAGGAAAGCTCCTGATCGCAGGGATCCATCTGTCGAATATTCCATCCCTTGTCTATCAGGACCAGCTCTTTCTGGAAAAGAGCCTCGGTTCGGTGACAGCCAATACGAGGGAGGACGGGCAGGGTCTCTTAAAAATGGCCAAGGCGTTTGGAATCACCCCGAAAGTCAGGGTTTATTCTCTGGAAGAGGCAACATCTGCCCTGATGGATCTCAAGAACGACCGGATCCGTGGAGCATGCGTGTTGAAGGTTTCCTGAAGGGCCTGAAGGGTTTGAACGTTGAGATGAAAGAAGGACAGAAAAAAAAGCCCTCCATGACGGAGGGCTTTTTTTTATTCGACGTTGACGGTCACTTTGGACTTTGGTCCAAGAATCTTGTGACCTGCTGTTGCGACCTTGAGTGTAAGGGTATGTCTGCCTTTGGGCAGTTTGATCTTTATGGGATTCTGGTGGGTGGGCTCTGTAAATTGACCATCGATGAAAAGATGGACATGGTCACCCTTTGGTCCTTTATGGAGGATGTAACGAATCAGGACAGGGTTATGAACGGTGGATCCGCTTTTTGGAGAGGTAATCTTGACGGATGTTTTTTCGGCCGCGAAAGCCGGTGTTCCGACGAGTCCCATGGAAAAAAATGCGGCGGATATAAGGGAAGCTGTGACCATTTTTAATGGGTGCATGATTCCTCCTTCTTGGTCTGTTATGACATGTTGGCGTTGATGAAAATCGCATGAGGTGACGGACTCCATACACCTCCGGTGATTTCCGGAAACAGAGTGGCCGGTTTAAATGTTCACCCAATCCATTATTTTTCCGGTTCCTGGAAATTCTATCACGATTTTCTGGAAAACGGTTCTATGGCATGATCTTGATGCCAATAATCATGGGGGAGGTATATAATGTGAACGGGAGCGGAATGAAAGAGACTGTTCCTTTTCCTAAACGGAGGTATTCAGATAGATCCAACCTGGAGGTGTCTCATGGAATCGGATCGTTACATTGTGATTCGAAACAGGCTTCTTGATCTTGACGGAGAGATTTCGAAGGAACATTTTGTTATCGGGAGTCGCTGGCAGTCCCTTGAACAGGACATTGACGAGGGGGAGAACGACCATTTGCTGTCGGCCGAGGAAGCTTCGGCTCTCCGTGAACTTCTCGAAGATCTTCGCTCTGAACACGATCTTCGGATGAACTCCGGTACATTAGGGAGTTAATTCAATGAAAATGGAAAACTATCGACTGATCCCCTCGAAAGCGGTGGGAAGTAATCTGTTTGTTCCGTTCGTTTTTCTTTTGTTTCTGGCGATTTCTTCTTGCCAAACCTCTCCTGCAGAACATTTTACCCCGGCAATTGTTGCAGAAGGCGTCTCCGGCGAGACTCCGGTGACAGTCTCCAAACAATTGACCTCCGAAATTGACGCTGTCCTTGACGGCACCCTTGAAAAAGGGAAGCCCCAGGAGAGTGTGCTCGTTCCCAAATTTGTGGATAACCGTGGTGTTGCGCGTGTTTTGGGGCGTTATCTGGCATCAAGGATCAGCGAAGGCTTGTCTACTGATCCCGCCTTGAACGTAATTGATTCCGGAAAACTCCGTCAAAAAATGCATCTGGAGGCGATCACTCAGGGAGGTCAAGGATCGTCTTCAATGGTGTTGATCGCAAGAGAGTTGAATGCAGACCGGATTGTTTTGGGGAGAATGACGGATCTCGGGCAGCAAATAGAGATTTCGGTCAGGATCATGTCCGTTTCGGACGGTAAGGTTCTCGGTCAGGTTTCAAAATTGGTGAAAAAAAACGGATCATTTCTGAACCTCTGGGATGTTGGTCCATGAAAGTTATGAAGATCATATTCCAGTGATCGTGCGGAGGAATTGATGAAAAATTTCAAAAAAGCAGCTGGAGCGATTGCTCTCACCAGTCTTCTGGCGGGCTGTGTCGTTTCAATCAATCCGGGCCAGGCGGGTGTTTTCTGGGATATCAGCCATGGAACGGATAAAGCCCATATTTACAGGGAAGGCGTCCAGGTGATCGCCCCGTGGAACGAGATGTATATTTATTCCCTGAGAACCCAGGAAGCAAGGCTCAACTTGAATGTATTGACGGTGAACGGTCTCCCTGTCGGAATGGATGCATCGGTTCTCTACAAGGTGGATGCGAAATACCTTCCGACGCTTCAGGAGACCGTTGGCCCCGATTACTTTCATGTGCTGATCGCACCCTATGTTCGTTCCGAGACCCGGAAGATTGTTGGTCGCTACACCCCCTCGCAGATCTATTCGAATCAGAGAGAGAAGATCGAACGATCGATCCTGAAGCATCTTCGTGAGAAACTGAAAGGGTATCCGGTCACAGTCAGCGGATTTTTGATCAGAAATGTCAAACTGCCCCGTGTGATCCGGACGGCGATCGAGCATAAACTGACCGAGGAGCAGAACTTCCAGCGGATGGAATATGTTCTGGATATCGCGAGGAAGGAGGCCCAGAAAAAGCGCATCGAGGCGGAAGGAATTTCGGCCTTCCAGAAAATTGTTCAGGAAAACCTGACCTCGCAATACCTGACATGGAAGGGAATTCGGGCGACTGAAGAGCTGGCCAAGAGCCCCAATGCGAAGATTGTTATCATCGGCGGTGGAAAAAATGGCCTTCCTGTGATATTGAATGCAGATCCGGGAAGGGCTTCAAACAGAACCATTCATCACACATATAGGGGAAAGGAACAATCAAATGGCAACTGATCCATTGAAGGAAGGGGATTTGGCCCCTTCCTTTTCAGCTGGTGTTTTGGGGTATGAGTCGCCAACTGTGAGTCTTTCTGATCTGAAGGGCCGAACGGTTGTCCTTTATTTCTATCCCAAGGATGATACGCCTGGTTGCACTCGGGAAGCTTGTGATTTTCGGGATGCTTTCGAGCCGTTAAAGCGGGCCGGAGTCGTGGTGTTGGGTGTTTCGAGGGATTCGCTGGAAAGCCATGGAAAGTTTGTCAAGAAATATGATCTGAATTTTCCCCTTCTTTCAGATCCTGACGGTGCGATCTGTACGGCCTATGGAGTTTTGAAAGAGAAGAACATGTATGGACGGAAATCGATTGGTATTGAACGAACAACCGTAGTGATTGGTGCCGACGGAACGATCAGAAAGATCTATCCAAAGGTGAAGGTGGATGGCCATGTCGCTCAGATCATGAGTTTTTTGGGACTTTAACCTCTCAGCGCTGAAGGGTCAGGAGAAAACACTTGAACTCGTTCGATGATATGGGAGGGAAAAAGATCCTGTGGGGGCTTCTGGTCATATGGATTGGGCTCCTTTATATGGCCCATTCCATGGAGGCAGGTTCGGGAACGGGAAATGGGGGGCTTCATCAGATGTTGCCGTCCGGCCCGTCTGGGGGGCTCCCGCCTGGTGGTGGCGGGAGATCTCCCCACTCTGGTGGAGATGAGGGAGGGGTTGGTCCTCCGCATTATCAGCCAACGTCACTTGGATACTGATCGTTGTTTTTTTACCCTCTGAGCGGAGAATCCTGCGGGATGGCTTTTGTTCTGAGCATCAGAAGGGTTCCTGTTGCTATGAGGACGAGCGTTACTCCGAGAACATCGAGACTATGTCCATGTTCCCATGCCCATGCTGCGGCCGGCTGAAACAGAAGCATCCCTGTTGTGGTGAAAATTTCAAGTTGGGAAAATCCCTTGCTTTTCTGATCCGGTCCCAGTTGCGAGGCAATCCGGGTCTTGACCGCTATCGTTGTCCAGAGTTCTCCTGCGCCCCATAGGGACATTCCGATCATATAGGCTGTTGTTCCTCCGGATGGACTCAGAAGGAGCGTGATTGCGAGTGACAGGATGACCGGTCCAGGCAAAAGGTCAAGGCGTTTTTCAGGAGTGATGGGCTTGAAGGATAAAAAGAGTCCGGATGCGACATGGACAACGCTTGAAAGAATGAATCCGACTCCCATCAGGATGGGCAGGCCACTTTGTTCATTAAAGCGGAACATCAGGAGTGTGGCTGGAAATATCGATATTTTTAAAAGGGTTCCCCCCAAGAGGGTCGGGATCCATCCTTTCTTGCCTCTGTACAGAAGATTTGTGGAAAAATGTTTTGGGGAGGTCTTCTCCCTGCTATCCTGCTTCAGGGAGGATGTCTGTTTTTGGGCCAAGCGGGAAGCAGATACGGCCCAGAAAAAACACAATGCCGCCGGGATGGATGTCATATAGAACAGTTTTTGCACGCTGACTGTTCCGGTGAGGATTGTTGCAACCAACGGGCCAAGGATTCCCCCTGTCTGGTCAAGTGTCTGAATACGGGAATAGGCTCTTGACAGCCACTCTCTTGGGATGGTTTCCGAGACCAGCGCGTCTCTTGCCGGCCCGCGAAGCCCTTTCCCGAACCAGGACACGGATTTTAAAAGAATCAGGGCACCAGGTGCCGAGACCATTCCCATGAGAGGGGTGACGATGGCGGTTAATCCATAGCCTATCCTGACCAGTAACCCCTGTTTTTCTACTGTCTCTCCCAAGCGGGAGGTGCTGATGGCTCCCCCCATTCTTGCGACCTCCGCCACGGATTCCATCACCGAAACGGTAACAGCCGTGCCGCCCAAATGAAGTATCCAGAGTGGCAAGAGCATATGTGCCATCTCGTAGGCAAAATCGGCATAAAGGCTTGTTTTGCCAAAACCCATGACAATGGCATTCTCTTCGTTGGAGAGTTTCTCATCCATCAGTTTGTCCTTTCCACGGTTGATCGTGCCCAGAGGGTTGAGAGCAGCAGTGCCAGAATCAGAACGGCCCCTGCAGCAATGTGCCTTTCCTGAATGATCCAGGGAGAGAGGATCAGTCCGGTCGCAAGGGAGACCGTCAGCTGAAAGTGGATCGACCCCCAGAGGATTGCGTAGGCTGCCGGAATGTCCCTTTTTTTCAGAAGCATGAAGAGAGACAATGCTTCAGGAGATTCTGTCGACAGGGAAGACAGGATGATGGACAGGATGAAAACGGTTTCACCTCCTCCGGATCCCCCGAACCCCAGGATTCCCTTCAACAGGAGGACCGGGCCGATGAGAAGGAGTGCGACACCCGACAGAAACATAAGAGCTGTCCTGATAAATGCCGGATGGTCTTCAGTGTTGCTACTGTCGTCAGGGAGCTCCTCTCCTTTGATTCCGAAAAGAATGGCCGGGTAGAGCATCAGGAGGAAGATGCCAATGCTCATATGAAGGGTGTGGGATGGAAAGGATCCCGCCAGAAGAGCCAGAGAGAGTCCTGCTGCCAGAATGGGAGCTTCCCTGGATAACTGCCTCTTCTCTGAAGAGGGAATAGGCGATTTTCGGGTGAAAAACAGGGTCATGGGCCAAAGTATGGCGATAAGAAGAAGCGGGGCGCCCAGAATGGCTCCAATCCCGGCATCTTTTCTTCCCTCTCCTGATCCGCCTAGAAAAGAGAAGAGAGGCAGGATCAACTCGGGAATGGAAAGGGACATATTCCCCAGTATGCGGCGGCCCAGGGAATGGTTCCTGAAAAGCTTTTGGGTCAGTGCTTCTGCCGAATGGGAAAAAAGGATACTGCCGCCGAGGATCAGCAGGAATCCTCCGGCGGTTAAGAGTATCGCTGGCATTGGAATGGACCTGTTTGGTATTTTTGGATTGGTGGTAAGGCCATGAGGGTGTTTTTGACTTTATGGGGTTGTGAATCTTTTTTTTGAAAAGACATCGTCAGGTGATTGTCCCTGCTGATTTTGAAATCCATTCTGGAGGTAAGAAAGGAGTACATGTTCTCGAAGATATCTCTGATTGTCAATGTACTGGTTTGTGCCGGTTTGTTTTGAATACTCTGTTTCCCGGGTCGTTTTGGAGAAATCCGGGATTGGTTCTTTGGACCGGATTGAATTGGATCAAGGAGGTTCATTGGAACAGTTGGTCAATGAGGATATCTCCCATCTAGCGGTCGTTTCGCCAGGAAATGCTAAATGGGTTGAAGAGTCCGGAGCGAGAGTCTGCATGCTTGAGTCGAGGGCGGACGGGAATGAAAGTTTTTTGATCGCCCTGGGACGAGGAGGATCATGGCGATTTTCCTCGTCTGGAGACCTTGAAATCTTTTTGATGTCAGGGACTCTCCTTTCCGGGAAGACGCTTTTTTCGAAGGGTTCCTATCTTTTGATTCCTCAAGGGGCGACTCCTTTTGTCTTGAACGCGGTGGATGATGAAGTTCTTTTTTTTGTCAAAAAGAGAATCCCTGAAGGGCTTGTGCGAAAGCCGGGATTGATTGAGACAGAGAAAGCCAACTGGGTACCAGGGTTGGTTTCCGGGCTGAGTGTCATGCCCCTTTTCTCTTCTGGAGGGGAAAATACCGCGCTCGTTCGATGGGACCCGGGAACGGTTTTCCAACCCCACAGGCATTTTGGTGGTGAGGAGGTCCTTGTTGTATCAGGTGTTTTCGAAGATGAGCACGGACGCTATCCCGAGGGGAGCTGGTACAGGAGCCCCCATTTGAGTCGTCACAATCCTTTTTCCGTAGCGGGATGTACCATTTTTGTCAAAACGGGACACATGAGCCAATAGGGTGGTTTATGGATTCTTGGTGTGTCGGGATCTGACTTGACGTATCCATGTTTTTGGGAGTTATCCGGATTGAAGATTTTTCAGAAGCTCCCGCAGGGTGTTAGTGTTTTTTTCCAATCCGATCTTGAGGTTCCAGAGTGTTTGGACATCGTTTCTGTCTCGGGCCATAAACGCTGTTCGCGCCTGATGATGAAGCTCCTCATGGATCCTTTTGAATTCCTCAAATAACGGCAAGTTTCTAAACTGGCTTTTCCCGGCGTTATCGATCCATTGACCCGGTAAGCAGGCATGGGAGTTGATCCATTCTTCCCTTGGGGCTTCCATTGAGTCCAGGGTGGTCAGGACTCCTTTTTGAAAGGCCGCCAATGAGTGGTCGATGACCAGCACAAGCGCTCCTTCCATGGGGGAGGAGTCTTTTCTTTGTGATAACTGAGTCCAGGAGTCGAACGGGCGCCACTTCGAAATCCATTCGGGAATCTCTTCATGAGCCATCGGGGGAGCGATGCCAAATCCCTGGGCCACCGGACAACCCAGGGCTATAAGGGTTTTTCCTTCCTCTTCTGTTTCAACTCCTTCTGCAATCACATTGATCAGCATCATGTGAGCCGCAGTGGAAAGGGTTGAAACAATGGCCAGATCCTTCGGACTTTCCATCATCTTCTGGACAAATCCGACATCGATCTTGACCTCCCTGACATCAAGCTGCTGGAGGGATGTCAGGGAAGCCTGTCCTGTCCCAAAGTCGTCGAGGCCGACGGAAACTCCAAGCTTTCGGCAGAGTCTGATTTGTTCTTCGGCGTGTGCCAGATCACGAAGTGCCTCTGTTTCTGTCACTTCTATCCCGATCTCTGGCCGAATGGAGCTGTCGGCAGATCCGATGACATCGGCCAGTGTTCCGATGAAGTCACCGGATAAAAAGTGCCTGGCTCCAATATTGATGCTGATGCGAAGGTTGATCCCCTGCTGTCTCCACTCATCCTGCTGCCTGATGGCCGTTTTGAGGACCCATCGGCCAAGCGGAATGATGAGGTCACTTTTTTCGATCACTTTGATAAAGGATTCCGGAAGAAGAAGACCTTTCTTTGGATGTTTCCATCGAAGGAGGGATTCAACGCCGAGGATGATCCCCTTTTCCATGTTGACTTGAGGCTGGTAGTAGAGACAAAGCTCTCTATTCTCGATGGCTCTTGAAAACTCGGACCTTATGCGATGCTCTTCGATCAGGGTTTCTTCCATGACTTGCTCGAAGATTGCCCAGCCGTTTTTCCCCTGATGCTTGACGCTATAGAGTGCCAGATCCGCATGGGCGATCAAGGCGGTGACGCCATCGTGCTCAGGGGGTGTGACCGCCAGCCCCAAACTTCCTGAAATCCTGACCGGTTCAGAGGATTGATCCCCCAGTGTGAACGGTTTGAGAAGAGCTTCTATAATTTTTCCAAAAATCTCCTGATCACTCTTTTCAGTTTTTAATCCGGTCAGGATGAGTCCGAACTCATCCCCTCCGAGGCGGACCAGCGTATCATCTTTGCGAAGAAGGGACTCAATCCTTTTTCCCACATGGATCAGAAGTTCATCTCCCATGGGGTGTCCCAGTCGATTGTTCACCTCGTTGAATCCGTCAAGATCCAGAATCCCGACCGCAAATGACTCTTTTGTTTCCTGGTATCGGATCAGGGTCTGTTCGATCCTGTCGAGGAAGACTCTCCGGTTGGGCAAATCTGTGAGAGGATCATGTGTTGCCATGTGTTCGATACGGATTTCATTTTTTTTTCGTTGGGTGATGTTCTGAGCCGATATGACCAGCCCCTTCCGGCTTCCGTCAGGAGAGAAAAGAGGGATTTTGGTCACTTCCAGAATGATGACATTTCCTTTTTTGTCATCGAGGGTTTCGACCGTATTCGAGGCGCCAAGGTTTTTCCATGCCGCGTTATCCGAGATTTCGCAATCGTTAAAGACTGAGGCAAGATCGGGCTGGAGAATGGCAAGTTCCTTGTTCGTCCTGTCGTTCCACAGATGATTCCCTTCAAGTCCAAACATGCGAAGACCGGCTTGATTGACGGACTTCCATCGCCCTTCTCCATCTTTAAAAATGATGGCTTCGGGGATGTTTTCGATCAGGGTGGTCAGTCGCTGTTCCGCTTCAATCCTTTTCATCTCGGTGTCGATGGAGTCGAGGGCACCTGTCAGGATTTCTCCGGCCTCATGAGCAAGGGATACCAGATCTTCGTCAAAGTAGTCGGGAATCCCTATGTTCACATTGAGTATGTATGTGATTTTTCCTTCCCGGCGGATAGGCACGGTGATGGCGGAGTGGACATCCATCCGGAGGACGGCGTCAAGGCTATGGGGTTCGCCGATTTCTTCCGCCATTTTGGGAAGATTATTGGCTACTCCGGTCAGTCCGTTTTGAAGCGTGACCTCAAGGATCGGATAACGAAACTGGGGCTGGGCTTTATCGGCCGACAGAAAAAGCATCGAGCAAATTTTTCCAATGAGTTCAGGATTATTGGCTTCGAAGAAACGAGGGCGGATCCCATTGGCTTCCCGGTCAACCGACCATACAATAACGGAGGTGATATTCGGCTGGCCCATGAAAATGGAACAGCTTCCCTTGAGCAGATTCTCTTCGTTGGTGTTGGATGCGGCAAGGGAGCTGAGTTTCTGAAGCGCGTTATAAAGAGCTGTCTTTCTCATCAGACGCTGTTCTGCTTGAATCTGTTTCTGTTCCGTTTCGATGGCGTCAAGAGTGAGAGAGATAATGTCGGCCACCTCTTTCAGAAGCTTTGATATATCGGAAGAAAAAAAGTCTTTTTCAGCGGAAACGACTGCAAAAACACCGATGCACCGATTGTTCCGGAAGACGGGAAAGATCCCGACAGAGCGGAATGCAAGACTGTCATAGGTTTCCCCACGGGGTAAGAGTCCGACCTTCTTATAGGCGTTGATGAGGTCGTTCTCAATCACGGGGGTTCCCGTGATATAAGCCCTTACGGTCACGGTCCTGATATCGGGAGAGTTCGGGTCAAGGGAAAAACGGGTTGGATGTCTCCCGGTCAGCCCGGACGGGTCGATGATTTTGTAGACCTCGAGGTCAAGATATTGATTGTTTTCATCCGGGAAATAGAAACCTGAAGCGATAAATCCGCTATGATCAATCAATGTGTTGACTGTTTCCGAAAAAAGTTCCCTTTCACCTGGTTTTCTGAGCACGAGGGCATGTATGGCTGTAAGAGACTTGTAGAGGCGGGTGACTGAGTCGAGCTTTTTTTCTGTCCTCAAGCGGACGATGGATCTCGCTGCAATGTCGGCAGTGTCGGCGATGCTTTCAAAGACCATTGGATCATCAAGTCCATTCCTTTTTTGACCGAGAATCAGGAAGACTCCCAGCAGGGGATCTTCCGGCGAGCGTCCGTTCAACGGGAAGCCTGCCACCACTTCAATATCCCTGAATGGCTCAATCTGAAAATAGCCCGGAAGATCGGGATCGTTCGGGAGATTTTTGAAGAGAAGCGGTTTTTTCAGGTCCCAGATTCTTGTCGGTGTAGGGATTCTGGAGCTTCCTTGAGGGACCGAAAAGGGAGGAGGGGGAAGTGTTTGGATGGCTTCTGCAAGGGGCCCTTCGATGGAGTATCGGATAAAACAGTCTTCTCCGGGTAGGAGGACTTCAACGGCAAGGGCTTTGGTTCCCCGGCTCACAACGGATGAAAGGATCCGGTAGATCTCTTCTTCTGTCTTGGCCGACAGGAACTCTTTCAGGACAATGCGCTGGGTTTCCCTGGCCTGCTCGAGCCCGATTGCGATGAGTCTGTCCTTTTTTCTGTCTAAAAGTCCGGAGACTTCATCGGCGATCCTCAGGAAAAGTTCGGCTGTTGCCGGGGAGATCATCGACTCATCATTAAAGTAGGCGAGGAGGAGGATTGTCTCACCATCTCTTCTGGATGATGTCACGGCAAGATTTCCGGCGACATGGAACTCTTGTCCTCTTTTTTTCATTTCATCTGGAGTGCGAGGATCGGAAAGAAGCCATGCCTGGGGAAGGGATGTGCGGATAGCTTCCCCGGCAGGGCCTTTCCCTCCCGGCTTTTGGGGATCGGAAGAGAGGATGACGCCGTTCATCCATTCCAGGAAAGGCCCAGCCGCGGAGAGAATTTCGACGTCCGTGGCTCCCGACGGAATTTGCCCGATACAAAAGAAGGATGGAAACAGGATATCTGAAAGTGACTTTGTGAGCTCTGACAGGATCTCTTGAGGTGAAATATGGTCTGAGGGCTGATGGAGGATTCTGGTGGCTTCAGAAAGGGCCCGGTAGAAAGAGGAGAAAATCCTTGCTTCTTCGACCGGTTCTTTCATCTGGGGGATATCCCGGTCGATATCCTGCACAGACCGGTTATCTCCTCTTTTTGATCGTAAGGAGGAGGATTGACAGACCAGTCTATTCTGTTTTTTCCGGTGGAGTCGATGTCATTGATCTCTTCACCTTCGATCTTTGCATAGGTATAGCGAGCATCAAGATCTTTTGTGAAAAGGTAGTCTCCTGTCTGATCGAGAATGAAATGGAGTGGAGCCTCTTCCCCTTGTTGATTTGTAAAAAGAGGAAGGGATCCTTCTTTCCATAAGTCCATTTCATGACTCATCAGCCTCAACCCTCCGGACGTCCTCTGACGGATCAAATCGAATCGTCCATCATAACCATTCTTTCAGACCGGAGGACCTTTTTTCAAGAGGATGATTTCCTTGTCGGGCTGTCTTGCCGGGGATATCGGGAAGCTCTTTTTGAGGAGATCGTTCTTTTTACAGAAGCATCATCTCCTCTTTTCATTTTTTAATCGGAACGATTGAAATAATCTTGTCTGGATTGATATTGGTAATCATCAGACAAGCGCTTATCGACTGCTGCATCGACCAGTTCTTTCCCAAATTCGGATAGAGTATCGTGACAAAACCAGAAGCAAGTGTCTATTTGACTCACTGCACCTGTCCAAACGGTTCTTCCCGTTTTTGTCGAGATCATCTTCCATGTGAATCCGACAACAGGCTCTGTGGAGAGACCTGATCTATACTCATACTCCGTTACATTTCCAAATAGGACGGCATCAATATGTTCTTTTGCCAGAGGTTGAAGAATGCTATTGGGTAAAGTGCCACTTTCTGTCATCTTTTGAATATCTTTCATTGTTCCGTTACTTGCGGAAGACAGATACATGACATGGTGAAGGGTTATGGAAGAAATAAAAAGGGCGGAGATTGTCTTGCCCGCTTCAGGAGTTGATGTCAGGTTCTTAAATGGGAGAATCAAAACAGACATGTGCTCGATTGGCTCCGAGTTTTGGTAGGGAGTTGTTTTGCATCCCCCCATAACAATGGTTCCAATCAAGAGGAGGCATGCTGTGATTCTTTTTCCGAGCAATATGTTTTGAAACATTATTTCAATCCTTTCTCAAAACAGGAAGTTTATCCCCAGCATCAGTTCTTCTGAAGGTCCGGAGTAGAGAGTGGATTCATCGAAGTAAACGGCATTCCCATAAAAGGACCAGTGCATTGAAATGGGATACCGGATTCCTGCTGTGGCTTCGAACGATGTAACATGGCTATAGAAATCGTTGTACCCGCCCAACTGTCCATTGAAAACCAGCCCATTTGCATACTGCTTTTCCCCATTGAGGGCCAGGAGCAAGTATTGCTGGCGCATGATTTCGGGAACAAGCGCCGCCACAGCGGGTGAGCTTGCCATCACGGTCCAGTCATCGTATCCAACGATAATGTCTGTAGCAGGGTCCTCTGTAAGCTGGAAGTCCATATACAAAAAAGAGTTATGAAGGTTCCCGTAGGGCAGTGTGCCGTTGTTGAGGGTGTAATTGTAATACCAGTAGTTGCCTCCCAGAGAGAGCCGTTGGCTTATTTTAAGATTGGCATAAAGACTAATACCGCTTTCACTGCCATTCATCTGGATCGCTTGTCCGAAGTCTCCCCAGATCATGTTATCAACGCCTTGTATGTCTAGTGTAAGGTCCCCCGGGTTGTAGAATAGATGACCGTATAATCCGGTTCTTCCAATAGATGTATCGCCAGCATCCACCTGGATATCTGCATGGTTATTGATGGGAGCATCAATGCCTGCATATGTCCAGCTATTGACACCGTTCCCCTGGCTGGAAAATCCCAGATACTCAGTTCTTCCTGCAATGAAACGAAGCCCCATTGCCATGGGTGACTCCAATTTCGTATCGCCAAGAAAAAGAGCCCCTCCAGAGTAATTCACGCCCAGTGCTGAAAAGTCTAAACTCCAGCTTGGCAGGCTTGAAACAAGAAAGTCATCGGGGGTGAATGGTGTCTGAACCAATCCTAATGAGAACAGGTGTTGATCCATTGGGGGTATGGTTGATTGGTAGCCGTCCGGAAAATATGTTCTAAGAAGGTCCTTCTGAATAGTTTTATTATTTGGCTGAGATTTCTGAAAATGTTTTAAGATGTCTCTGGCTTGTTGAGTGTGGCCTTGTTCGATCAGGATTTCTGCTTTTAAAATGGACAAGTCGACATTTTCAGGGTCGATTTTTAATCCTTTCTGTAAAGTCAAAAGGCCCTTTCGCAGAAAATGGACTTTTTTTTCGATATAAGCAAGAAGATAGATGTCATTCAAGTCCTCGGGATATTGACTTTGTAGCTGACGGGCAAGCTTGTAGGCTTTTGGATATCTCTTTGCCTGGATCAGTTTTTCAATTTCTTTCTGTTTTTTTTGATTTTGAATGGAGGATTCCGTTGTTTGAGGATCGCTGGTTGGGGCTTTTCCTTTTTCTTGGGCAAATATGGGTTGCGATAGGGAAAGGGACAATAGCAGGGAGAAAAGAAGTGCCTTTTTCTTTCCCTTGAATTTTATTGGAGTTGTTTTCATTTCGATCACTTGTACCCACCCAAGGCAAACATGTTTTATCCAAGAATCATTGGAAGAAAGATTGAAACCGGGATTTTTGCTTCTGTTATGAAAAAAATGTTGTGCAAGCTTTTTGAGTGAATCGTTTTATGGATTCCATTCAGGACAATTCACAGGATCTTGTTGTGATTTTTTATAACGATAAAAAGGGGGAGCAGCTAAACTCCCCCTTTTCTGATTTATGGAAAAGCGTTACTTTTTGACTACAGGATGCACCACCGGATGAACCGTTGGATGCGTTCCAGCGTTAAGCGGAGAGGCAGTTCCTGTGCCATGAAGAGCAGAAGCCGTTGAAATGTGATGGCCTTCATCTTTTCTAAGATCCATTCGGGCGACTTTCAAGGAACTGACCGCAGCATGGAGCTTGGTCTTCAAGGCCTTGATGGCTGTCTTTAATGATGAAGTTTTGCTGGAACCATCTTCAGAGCTTTCCATGGATTCATAGAATTTATTTCGGTCAGCTCGAAGCATTTGATGGTCCTTTGAAATTTCGGCGACAAGAAGGTGGATCGACTTCTTATCGTTCTGAATATCTGTTGCAACTGCAGTGCTAGAAGATCCGCTGGAAGCGGTGTTCACCGAGCTTGAAGAAGACGCTGTCGTGGAACTTGACGGATCACTTAAAGCAGTTGTAACCGGAGATGAAGAGGTGGTGACTGTTGAACCAGATCGGTTTGCCACCCTTACGGAAGAGGCCGTAGAGCTGGAAGCTGTGGTCACCGGTGTGGATGAAGTCGAGCTAGCAGAAGGAGAGCTGCTCGCTGTTTTGGTGGAAGAGGTGGACGGCGAGCTGGAAGCCGTGGTCACCGGTGTGGATGTTTTCTTGATAGTTGATGGA
>JAKCCY010000122.1 GCA_021838765.1 Nitrospirota bacterium | reverse complement strand
CGCTTCTCGAGCTGGGGGCCGTTCCTTCCCGCCACCTCGACTCCGTCAGGAACACGCTCTCCGGAGAGGGGTACCGGATTTCGGTCGAGGAAGTTCCCTACGAATTCCAGCGGGGTGGGAACCGGATGATGCGAATCCGTTGCGGGGAATGAGACGGGCAGGGGATTCCTTGCCCTCGTTTTCAGAACTGATCTCCCGTTGGGGTTGGAATTGACCGAGCCGCAGAACATGGAATTTCAAATCGACACAGCAGATATTCTGAAAATTGATGACATCGAACTCTCAGAACTTCTAGCGCAAGTCTATGTCGCAGGTGGATTCACAGAACCCGATGAGGCGGTTTCACTTTTTGAACCATCTGCTGTTAGAAAACGTGGCATGTTAATTGGTGCTCGTGAAAAACAACATTTAGGATTAGCTGGCATTGTTATCGTTGTGCCCCCAAACTCTGCGGCACGACGTTTAGCGCAAGACAATGAGGCAGAAATGCACCTATTGGGCGTCAAGCCAGAGTATCGACGGCACGGTCTTGGTAGAATGCTCGTAGAATCAGCTATCGGTAGGGCGAAACACAGCGGTTACTCAAGAATTATCTTGTGGACACAGATTTCCATGAAGTCAGCCCATAAATTATATGAGGCTACGGGGTTTATTCATGTCGATGACATAAAAAGAAATGGCCGTGATTTCAAAGTTTATGAGATGGCGCTTTGTGCCTAACAACGCCTGTCAATCAACTCGGACAGTGAAAAGCGGCGCGCCATCGGAGCGCAGTTGACCGAACTGCGCTCCGTTAGACCCAGGAGAAATCATGTCGCTATCGTCTAAGCTGATCCAGGGCACGAAGCCTGAGGCGTCAACAATTGCTGAAATTCAACAGGCAACAGGGATCCCAAGTGATCGGCAAATTGCATTAATGGTTTTCGAGACTTCATTCAAAGAATATGGAGAATGGGATGGGTTCAATAGAAGAATTTTTCGTCCACCAGATCACGTCGGGACCGAACACCTTCCTGACCAATGCCTTTCTGGTCGAAACCTCCGGATCGGTGGTGGCCGTGGATGCGATGATGACCGTTTCGGATGCACGGGATCTCCGCCGCCATGTCGACAACCTCGGGAAGCCCCTGCGCGCCGTTCTCATCACGCATGGCCATCCCGATCACTACAACGGGGTGGGGGAGCTTCTGAAGGGGCTCGGAAAGATCCCGGTAGTCGCCACTGAGAGCGTTGCGAGAACGATGCGCCGGATCGATGATGCAAAAGAAATCCAGTGGAGACCGGTCTTTGGAGAGGAGTGGCCTAAGGAACGGGTTTTTCCCGACCTCTTTGTCATCGACCGGGATACGCTTCTTTTTGACGGAGTTCCGTTCACTGTCCGCGAACTGGGCCCCGGGGAATCCTCTTGCGATCTACTCTGGACGGTCGGAGGACCGTCCAGAGTGGCCTTTGCAGGGGATGTGGTGTTCGGTAGAGTCCATTCGTTCATGAACGACGGCCACACATCAGACTGGCTTGCGAGCCTCGATATTCTGGAAAAGGAACTGAACGGAGTGGAAATCCTCTATGCAGGCCACGGAGATTCAGGTCGTCCGTTTGAGATGATCGACGAGCAGAGGCGCTATCTTCTGCATTACCGGAAGATGGTCGGGAAATTGGCAAAAGGAGAGACCAGTCTGGATGCGGAGGCCAAAAAATATCTTGTCCGGGCCATGAAGGAGCATTTGCCCACGGAAGCGCTGGAGGTCTTCATTGCCGCCGGTGCGGATGCGGTGGCCTCCGAATTGCGGGCCGCGTCGGATTCTTCGACCGTCGCCATCCGGGGGATGGCGTGACAGGGATTCAGGAAGGCGGGAATGGAGGGGCGGGTTTCCGGTGTGGGGTTCGCTGCTCATCGCCGACTTCTCCCGAGTCGATATGAAATCCGCTGACAAAAGGAGCAGCACGATGACTTCCGGAAATTCTGCCGCTTCCATTCTTTTTGAAACCGGCCGGCTTCTGTTCAGGAATTTTCACCACTCGGACAGGGATTCGGTCCACCGCTACGCATCCGACCTTGTTGTCACCCGGATGACCTATTGGGGGCCCTATACCCTCCGGGATACGGACGCCTTCATCCGACGTGCGATCCGGAATGCGGAAGAGACTCCCCGCTCTTTCTTTGACTTGGCGATCGTGTCGAGGGAAGGGGAAGAGGATCCGGAGAAATTCCGCCTGATCGGAGGATGCAAGATCCATATCACCGATCATGCAAACCGGGAGGGAGAGATCGGCTATTATCTGGAACGTGAAAGCTGGAAAAAGGGATTGGCCACCGAATCCGCCCGGGCGCTTCTCTCTTTCGGATTTACCCGTCTCGGCCTTCACCGGATGACGGGCTTGTGTTTTACGGAAAATCGGGGGTCCGCCCGTGTTCTCGAAAAGATCGACATGACCCTGGAGGGAGTTTTGAGAAAACATCGACTGAAAGAGGGACAGTGGGTCGATTCTTTTCTGTATTCGATCCTGGACTCGGAGTGGCAAGCCCTTCGAGAAAAGGGAACCGGGGTCATTCCTGAATAAGGAGATCGTGATGGACGACAGGACGATTTTAAGACAACCTGTAGCGCTTTCGGGAATCGAAGACGACACCCGGTTGCTCGGGTTCGGGATGGGAGGGGAGCGAATGGTCGGATCTCTTCTCAGAACCCTCGCCAAATCAAAAGGCAAAGGCCGTTTCCTGGAGCTTGGGACCGGTACGGGACTCTCCACGGCATGGATTCTTGATGGCATGAGCCAGGACTCGACTCTGGTCACAGTGGACAACGACCGGACAGCCCTTGATGTCGCAGAAAGACATCTCGGGAATGATCCCAGGTTAAAGATCGTTTGCGAGGACGGGGATCGCTTTATCGTGGACTTGTCTGCGAATGGGGCACATTTCGACTTCATCTTCGCAGATACCTGGTCCGGAAAGTATCGACTCCTGCTGGAGACGCTCGATCTTTTGGACAAAAATGGTTTTTATGTCTTGATGACATGCTTCCCCAGACAAACTGGCCCGAGGGCCATTCTCTCAAGGTCAAAGATCTTCTGGAGTCCCTGGACGGGAATCCAGAAATTCAGGTGACCAAATTGGGGTGGTCAAGCGGGGTCGTCGTTGTCACCAAGGATTGATTCCGTTCACGGCTTGTCTGAGGGGAACCGGTCAGGAACCCCCTTGTCAAACCTGCCGGAAAGCTTGATCCCGTCTCGAAAGTTCAGGCCCATAAGCGTAAACTGCACCATTCCTGCAACGAGTTCAACGACCTGCACAGCATAGAACTTTAGATGGAATTCTCCGGAAGCGGCCTTTCCGTTCAAAAATAACGCCGCCGGGATCATCACGAGAAAGGCATTTGTCGCGACAATCGCCATGCGCGTCTTCTTTCGCTCGACGAGAGGGCCCTTTCGTCTCTTGCCAAGAGAGAAACCGCTTCCTCCGGTCAAAGCCATGACCGGCACCAGCAGGAAAAGAGCATGGACGATGTCTTGTTTGACTTCGGCCACGGCTGCATGGTCCAGGAAAAATTCTGAAATCAGGGTGGAAAACCAGAAGATGGCGATGGTGAGCATTGCTAAAGTGCCTGCGGTCGCGTGAATGAGTGGTTTCATGACGAGTCTCCTTTTTGGGGAACAGGGGAGTCGAGCCGGTCGTGGATTGCATTCAGTGTTCGCTGTGTTGCCTCGAGGTCCGGCCGGGAAAGTCCGGCGACAAGCTTGTTCGCCCAGAGCGCTTCCAGAACCATCGCCTCGCCAAAGCTCCGGAGTCCCGTCTCTGTCAGGAGATAAAGGGGCGAACGCTCGTGGCGCGGGTTGTGCTGTTGTTCGAGAAGGTTTTCTTTTACCAGCCGGTTGAGCTGCTTTTGGACTCCCTGCCGGGTGATTCCCATGGCTTCGGCGATCTGGGGTGCGGAGAGAGGTTTCCTTGCGAGCGCCACGGCTCCAAGAACTTGCCAGCGGGAGCTTGTGAGGTTGATGGGGCGGACCAGTTGGTCCCCTTTTTCCAGAAGCCGTCCATTCACCCGGAAAATGGCGAGCATGATATCGGTCAACAGGGCAGCTTCAGGGCTTTGTTGGGTCTTCATGATGATTTCCTTTGCGATTGGGCGGATTGCCCGGAAGAGCGGGTTTGTCCTCCAAAATTCCATTTTGACAACCAGTTTTCAATATTGAAAACTGGTTGTCAAGTATTTTCAACTTGCATTGTAGGAATGGTTGGGGTTATAGTATTCGTATTTATTATATGTATACATATTATATGGAGGTAAAAATGCTGGCCTGGACCCATGAAGAATCGATCCCGACGAGAGCTACCGGAGCGCAGGTCTGGGCGCTCTGGTCCAGACCCCACGAATGGAACCGATGGGATGAGGGTCTGGAATGGGTCACTCTTGAGGGGACGTTTGTTTCCGGAACCTGGGGCCGCTTGAAACCGGTCGGCGGACCCGAAGTAAAATTTGTCATTCTGGAGGCGTGGCCGGAGCGGGGGTTCACGGATCGTGCTCTTTTGCCTCTGACCCGTCTGGATTTCATTCACCTCTATACACCGGGGCCATTGCCGGAGCAGGGAGGTCGGGTCACCGTTCGAATTGAGATGCGCGGAGTGTTGACGCCTCTCTTCAGGCGGATTATTGGTCGGGACATCCAGAAAACATTATCTGCAACTCTCGATAGATTCGCAGCTCAGGCCGAGAAGGTCGAATGATTGTGCGGTATTTGGAGCGCGGGGCCTCCCGTTCCCATGCAGAACGAGGGAAAAAGAGCGGGTTTTCGCAACTGGGCCCCGGAAAGGCCGCTCCGCTCCGGCGGATGGGGATGGGAAAATGGCCCGTGTATTATTCTCCGAAAAGGGAGATGACGGAGGGGCGGTCCTTGCAAATGTTCACGGCCATCGGCAAGGTCGTGGGAAAATCCGTTTGCGCATACACTCTGCTCCCCGCCTTTACTCCATTTCGCCGGGATGCCGAATATCCGCAATGCAAGACCCCCTTCATACTTCCTTTGGTCGGAAAACTCCCTTTGCATTCGCGATTCCAGCATTGGGGTGCCCCATTTAGAACCGGGCATTTCGAGATAACCGAAGACGATTTTCTGTCGATCGGGGACGCGATGGAGGTCGGGTTGAATGGATAGAGCCGGGGGAGGTTTGCCGTTCTCCGAAAAAGAGGCCGATGACAGCACGGGATTTCTGCTCTGGCAGTTGACGACGCTTTGGCAGCGTGCCATTGCCGCAGCTTTAAAGCCTCATGGCCTGACTCAGGTCCAGTTTGTTCTTCTGGCTTCTCTTCTCTGGCTGTCGGACAAGGAGGAATGCGTGACGCAGGTCCGCCTCGCCCGGCATTCGAAGCTCGATGTCATGATGACCTCCCAGGTCTTGCGGTCTCTGGAATTGCGTGGCCTGATCCTGCGTCGTTCCCATCCGACCGATACGCGCGCAAGAAGGCTGGAATTGACCCCATCCGGCCGGAATGTGGCGGTGGCAACTATTCCGGTCGTCGAAGAAGTGGATGATGTATTTTTCGGTGCGAAAGGAGCGCACCGCAATGCTTTCAACAGGGAACTGCGCCGTCTGATATCAAAAGTCTGAGAGGGCGCGATCGAAGGAGTGGATCCTGCCGGCAGCATTCCTCCCAAGTGGCCGACGTGCACTGATTGAAACTCTTGACATCTTGGTTATCAGTTGATAACTTCATTGCATGGCCCCAGAACAGTCACTCATTCCCCTCTCGTCTCCCGATGATCCTCCCTCAAGACAGGCTATCCTGTTGGGAGCTTTGCACCTGTTTGTTCGCGATGGTCTCTGCGAGACCAGCCTCAGGGATATCGCAGCAGCCACAGGATACAGCAACACGGTGCTCTATAAATTTTTCGAGAGTAAAAATGCCCTGGCGATCCATCTCTTCGAACGCTGCTATGAAACGCTGGTCATGAGTGTGCAGGAAGTCATGAAACCGCAGAAATCTTTCCGTGAAGACCTTCATGCCCTGATCGATCGTTACACCCTGTTTCTGGACCAGAATCTTGATGCTGTCATTTATGTTCATGAGAACCTGCGTCTTTTCTGGCCTCAGGCCAGTCTGAAAACGCGACTCTACCCACTGATCGGCATCCTGGGAGAATGGGTCGAGAAGGGGAAGGCGGAGGGCACGGTCGATCCGGAGGAGAGCACCGATCTGCTGGTCTCTCTGGCGATCGGTCTTTTGAGCCAGTTTGCCCGCATGCTGTATTTCCAGGAATGCGAACCGCCCGCTTCCCAATGGGGAAAGTCGATCGAAGACCTCCTTGACAGGGCTCTCAGCCAAAAGAAAGGGAAATCCTGATGTCCGGATCCTCTCATCCAGTCCGTCTGTTCGAGCGAGTGCGTGTGGGAGATGACTTCCAGTGGATTCTTGTGCGAGGAAAGGACCGCAGTCTTCCTGTTCTCCTGACCATTCAGGCCGGTCCGGGATTTCCGATCATCCATGAAGCCGATGCATTGGAAGAAGGATTGCACTGGGAAGAAGAGTTCCGGGTTGTCTACTGGGATTTGCGGGGATGCGGAAAATCTTTCCATCAGGATGTCTCTTTCGGTCCAGAACCCTTGGATCGTCTTGCGCTCGACATCCGGGAGATGGTTTCTGTGCTTCGGCAACAGTTGGATGTCGAGTCGGTCATTTTGGTCGGATTTTCTCTCGGAGCCAGTCTTGCCGCTCTTGCGGCACATCGGGCCCCGGAAGGGATCCGTGCTCTGGTCGGGGTGGGCATGGATATCCGGATCGAAGAAAGCGAGACGATGGCCCAAGACTTTGTCATGGAGCAGGCGACTGGGATAATGCACCGGAAAGCCTTGCGGGCGCTGGAACGCATCGGACCTCCTCCTTACCTGGAGAGTCAATCTTTTATGGAGCACGCGAAATGGATGACCGAGTTTGGCGGGATCCACCGCCGTGAACGCTTTTCTTCCCTTCTGCGAAAGAACCTCTGGCGTCTTTTTTCTTCTCCGGCCTATACATGGTTTGATGCATTGAAGGCGCTGCGGGGAATTTCAACCACACAAAATCTCCTCCTTCCAGCGATGGGGACTCTGGATCTTTTTCGGCAGGTTCCTTCATTGGATGTTCCCGTATTTTTCTGTCAGGGACGTCACGATGCAGTCGCTCCTCCTGTTCTGTTGCAGCGCTATCATGATTTATTGAATGCCCCTTTCGGAAAGGAGTTGTTCTGGTTCGAAGATTCCTCGCACTTGCCGCATGACGAGGAACCGGTCAGGTTTGCGGCGATTCTGAGAGAAATCAAGAATCGCACAGAAGGTCCAAAAAATTTTCCCTCAAAAGTTATCGATCGCTAACATACCGATTTTCAATAGTGAAGGAGATCCTGCATGGCACGAGAGATTGAGACAACGATCGACATCCATGCTCCGGTTGTGGATATCTGGCAGATTCTGATCGACCTCCAACGTTACGGAGAGTGGAATCCCCTTGTGGTCCAGGCAGCTGGTTCCCTGACCGTCGGACAACGCTTGGAACTCGCGGTGCAGCTTCCTGGGAGCCGGCCGACGCATTTCTCTCCCATGCTCATCGCCCTGGTTCCCGAACGGGAGATCCGGTGGATCGGGGTTCTTGGCGTTGCGGCTCTATTTGCCGGAGAACACTCCTTCCTGCTTATTCCATTGGTCAATGGAGTGACCAGGCTGAAGCACTCCGAGCGTTTTACAGGCATTTTACCCGCATTTATGGGGCACAAGTGGTATGAGACTGTTCGTCGCCAGTTCGAATCCATGAATCAAGCTCTGAAACAACGGGCAGAAGCGCCGGAAAAGCAATTTGTTCGAGAAAGATCAAATTCCTGAAATTCTGGTTCTAGATGCCGGTCAAACACCTCTCATCAAAAATCGCCGGGTCGGAAGTTCACGGTAATCTCTGCTCGAATCCGATAATGCCTATGCAGAGTTGAGAGGTATGCCATATGAGGCACGTTCCTATCGAATACCATGCTGGGATG
>JAKCCY010000121.1 GCA_021838765.1 Nitrospirota bacterium | reverse complement strand
TCACAGTACAACCATAAAATGGACCTTTGGCCACATTATGCCTGTTTTTATCATCGGAGAACTTGTGCCTGTTTTTCTGGGGCAATCCCAAGAATAGATTCATCCGATACTTTTTCCCACATTTGATTGATCGTTCCAATTCTCAAAGCTTGATCTTGCATGTCTGTAGTTCCATACATGGAAAAAAACTCATCCTCTCCGATCTGAAGAGAAAGTCTCCTGTAGAATTCCAGACAAAGATTCTCGGCATCTGTTCAGGACTCTCAGCCATCGCCACGGATATCCCCGAAATCGATTGAAACCGTTCATGCTCTTCGAAACGGAAATGGTGCTCCGAAGCGCTTCTCAAATTGTACCTCTGTTTGAGCTTGTCTTGCGTGTACCAGGGATCGTGTTCGACAACTTCCGACACGTTTTCGGAAAACTCTTTGGCGCCTTTGACATCGGATGAAAGGAAGCTTTCGATTGCCCGGACAAACTGGTGGATTCGATCTTCGCCGTAATAAACCTCATCCCTTGCTCCAATGCCGTGCCAGACCCGCAGTTCAACGTGTGTGCCGGAAGATCTCTTCAATCGCTACCAACGATCCAAATAGGCGCTGCTCCTGTCGATGATGGAGATAGTGGTGCAGTGCGTCTCGACCCGGAATGTCGCCAACATCTCCGATTATGTTTCCCGGTCAATTCGTTTTTGAAATTGTTCAGGGTATCGCTCTCCCTCAGCTTTAAGATGAGATGCCGCGAGGTTGATTTTCTGCAGGTCTTCCTTTGCAAGCTGAATATCTAAAGCTCCAGCGTTTTCATTGAGTCGTTCAATTTTTGTTGTACCGGGGATCGGAACGATCCATGGTTTTTGTGCCAGAATCCATGCAAGGGCGATCTGTGCTGGTGATGCATTTTTTTCTTTCGCAACTTTTGTGAGGAGATCCACGAAGGCCTGGTTGACTTCGAGATTCTCTTTCTTGAAGCGGGGAACCATGCTTCGAAAGTCATTCTTTGAAAAGTTTGTGTCAGAGGGGATCTTCCCTGTTAAAAAACCCTTTCCGAGGGGGCTGAACGAAACAAACCCGATGCCAAGTTCTTCCATAAGAGGCAGGATCTGGTCTTCAGGCTCTCTCCACCAAAGTGAGTATTCGCTTTGAAGAGCAGCTACTGGCTGGACCTTGTGGGCTTTCCTGATATTTTTGATGCCAGCCTCGGATAGTCCAAAATGTTTGACCTTTCCTGCGAGGATCAAATCCTTGACAGTTCCTGCAACATCTTCAATGGGAACAGATGGATCAATTCGGTGTTGATAGAAAAGATCAATACGGTCTGTCCTGAGCCGTTTGAGTGATGCTTCGCAAACAGCTCGGATGTTTTCAGGGCGACTGTCTACTTCTCCGGGAGAGCCGTTTTTAAAACCGAATTTCGTTGCGATGACGAGACTGTTTCGGTGGGAAGAGACTGCTTCCCCGACGATTTCTTCATTCACATAGGGACCATAGGCTTCAGCGGTATCAAAGAATGTATAGCCTCTTTCAATGGCAGCATGGAGAACTTTGATTGCATCTTTTTTGTTAGGCCGGTCAGCATAGGCATAGCTGAGTCCCATGCAACCAAAGCCTATTGCTGAAACTTCCAGTCCTGATTTTCCAAGTTGGCGCTTTTCCATGTCATATCCTTTCTCAAAGTTTGGTCATATCGATAACGAAGCGATATCGAACATCGTTTTTCAGGACCCGATCATAGGCTTCATTGACCTGATCCGGTTTGATAACTTCGATTTCCGGAGTAATTCCATGTTCCGCACAGAAATCAAGCATCTCCTGTGTTTCCTTGATCGAACCGATGACTGAGCCAGCATAATTGCGACGCATCAGGATAAGTGGAAACGGGGAGATCGAAAGGGGTTTGTCGGGAGCTCCAACCGATACGAGAGTCGCATCAAGTTTCAAAAGGCTGAAGTATTCGTGCATGAGAAGGTCGGCAGACGATACGGTATTAATAATCAAATCAAATGAGTTCGCATGCTTCTGGAAAATCGACTTGTCGTGTGTGGGAAGAAAATGATGTGCTCCCATTTTGATGGCATCTTCCCGTTTTTTCTCTGAATGGCTGAGAACAAAAACCTCCGCTCCCATGGCGCGTGCGATTTTGACGCCCATGTGCCCAAGTCCTCCGAGGCCCATGATGCCAATCTTTTTCCCTGGTCCTGTCTTCCAGTGGTTGAGTGGAGAGTAAAGCGTAATGCCGGCACACAAAAGGGGAGCAGCCTTATCAAGAGGGATTTTTTTAGAAATCTTCATGACATAGTCTTCGTTGACCACAATGACGTTGGAATAACCTCCCTGCGTCCTGGTTTTGCGGTCACGTTCCACGTCGTTGTAGGTTTGTGTATGACCTTGGAGACAGTACTGGTCCAGAGCAGCCTTGCAATGTTCACATTCACGACAGGAGTCGACAAAGCATCCAACACCGACATGATCTCCAATCGTGTATTTTGAAACACCAGGTCCCACCCTGGTTACGATCCCGGCAATCTCATGGCCAGGAACCATCGGGTAGCTTGAATGCCCCCATTCATTTCTGGCCTGATGAATATCGGAGTGGCAAATTCCACAGAATTTAATGTCGATGACAACATCGTTTGCCATCGGCTCACGACGTTCAAAGGTGTAGGGTACGAGTGGTGTTGATGATGAGTGAGCAGCAATGCCCTTAGCTGGAATCATTTAGTCCTCCTCCACCTCTTTGGTTTTTTGATCGTTTAGTGAAAGATCAGGACTTAATATATCTCCAGGGGCCTATTGCCTGGTAGAATGATTCTATTTTTTTATTGCCTATTTTTGTTTTTCCTGTGAATAAAATTTTTTTGGCGTGTAACTCCGGATTGATGGATCGGGAGACATAAATGAAAAAAATCAATGTTAATTATGATCTTATTGAAAATCGTATGAATTTTTATCTCAGTTTTCTGGGAAGGGGTATTGCCCAATTAGCTGGTTCTGATGGGAGAGTTGAAACAGAAATTCCGGGATTGAGCCTTTTTCGGAGAGAAAAAGTAACGTCACCTGATGTTGGTATGTATGAGCCAAGCATTTGTATCCTGGCTCAAGGCGCAAAGAGGGTTCTTCTTGGAGAGAACGCTTTTGATTATAACTCTCGACACTTTTTGATTACATCCCTTGATCTGCCAACTTTTGTCCAGGTTATTGAGGCAACTAGGGAGGAGCCATGTCTGGGGCTTGTGTTAAGACTCGACAGAAATGAAATATCCCGTCTGATGGCTGATGGAATGCTTCCACCTCCGGATTCCGGACATGCAAGTTGTGGAATGGGTGTCGGAGAGGTCACGCTGCCCCTCATCACTTCTTTTGTCCGGTTGATGGACCTGCTGCTTGAACCAAAGGATATCCCGTTTCTTGCTCCAATGATCCAGCGGGAAATCTACTACCATCTTCTTGTGGGAGATCAGGGTGGAAGACTGAGACAGATGGCCTCGGCTGATTGTCAGAGCCGTCAGATCGCCTTGGTTGTTGAATGGTTGAAAAATAATTTCAGATCTCCTGTGAAAATTGATGATCTGGCCGTCCAGGCTGGTATGAGTTTATCAACTTTTTATCAACATTTTCGGGTCATGACTGCCATGAGCCCGTTGCAATACCAAAAAAAACTTCGATTGAATGAAGCCAGGCGCCTGATGCTTTCTGAGCATCTTGATGCGGCAACTGCCGCTCTTTACGTTGGTTATGAGAGCCCATCTCAATTCAGCCGGGAATACAGCCGCTTGTTTGGCAATCCACCCTTAAAAGATATCAAGTACTTACGGGAAATAAGTAGCGTTGAACTATGACCAGGGTTGGGTGCTGGTCTTTCAAAGGGGTTGGGAAGAGGTTCTCCTGTTTTCCATGAGGACTTCCTCGGGAATATCTCCTGGTATCCGGTTGTCATCCGGAAATGCAAGAGCTTTTTTATAAAAAAGGAGAGAGCTTTTGAAGCAGATCCTTCTTGTTGAGGATGATCCCATGATCGGCCAGACTCTTGTCCTCAGCCTTCCATACAGGGGCTATGACCTTAAAGTCGCCGAAAGCGCTGCAAGGGCTTCTGCCCTGTTTGATAATATGATCTTCGACCTTATTCTTCTTGATGTTCAGCTACCGGATGGTTCAGGATTCGATCTGTGCAGGATTATTCGCGATAAAGACCGTCTGATCCCCATCCTGATGCTCAGCGCTCGAACGGATGAGCCTTCTGTGGTCAAGGGGTTGTCTCTTGGTGCTGATGATTATATCCGGAAACCTTTTGGTCTTGGTGAACTGACCGCCAGAATGGACCGTCTCGTCGGGCGAAAACTTCTTCATGAAAATATCCTGTCTTACCGAATGATCACCATTGACCAGAGCGGCAGGACTGTTCATGTTGACGGCCAGCTCATTCACCTTGGAAAAAGGGAATATGTGATTCTTTCCTTTCTTGTGAAAAGAGGCGGGGAGGTTGTGACCAGAGAAGAAATTCTTGACGCGCTCTCGGATGATGCCGAGATGTTCGACCGGACAATTGATTCCCATCTTTCCCACCTCAGGAAAAAAATCCGGGAGATTGCGGGAAATCGGATCAGGATCCAGCCGATCTATGGTGTGGGATATCGGCTCGAAGCCGGAGATGAGCCTTTGTGAACAAGAATCTTCTCGCCAAGCTTTTTTTGGTCAGTCTGGCCGTTTCATTTATCCTTGATGCGATTATTGTTGGCAGCATCCGGATGCTGAACGAGTCGGGAGAAGGTCCTATCCGCAATCCTGCAATCAAGTTCATGGCCCGTGTCATTGAAAAAGGGGGATCTTACCAGGAGACACTTCAAGGCTTTGAAGAAATGCGCACCCGGCTTGGACTCAGGGTTCTTCCAGTATGGATCGTGGACGATTCCGGAAAAATCATTGCCCGGACTTCCTCCGGATCTCTTCCCGTGCCATGGAATGCTTTGCCAAAGCCAAGGATCATTCATGGAATAGCGGCACACTACCGTTCATTCCAGTTGGCGCCCGACATGATGATCCTTCGACTGGATGAATCTCGTCCGACCTACCTTCTGGTCAGGATTCCACGATCCGGAGCAATCACCAGGGGATTTTTGGGATGGACCCTTTTTCTCTTTGCCACGATGGCAGCATCTGCCTTTGCGGGTCTTCTGATTACTTTTGTCTACCTTCGTCAAAAATCGATGGAAGCCAAGGAGCTTCTGGGCAGGCTTGAAAGGGGGGATCTGAAGGCACGATTCCCGATTTCAAGACTTGATGAGCTTGGAAGTCTCATGACCGACTTTAATCGGATGGCCAAGGCGATCGAGGATCTCGTTTCTCGTGTGGAAGAGACCGATCGATCAAGACAGGAGCTTCTTCATGAGCTGGGTCATGATCTGAGGACGCCCATGACCAGCCTGAAGGCAGCTGTTGACACGATTGCCGCTTACGGGGACAGGATGTCTCCCGAACACCGCGATCGATTTCTTCGAATTATCAGAAGCGAAAGCGAGTACTTTCTCAGGATGATCGATGACCTTTTCTTTATTGCCGAAGTGGGTGATCCAAAATATCGAAAAACATCGGAAAAAGTTGATTTTTTACCTCTTCTGGAGTCAGAGATCCGGATGGCGGAAGAGTCCGGGACCTCTGAGAAACATCCTGTGCATTTTTTCCTCGACAGTCCGGAAAAACCTGTTATCATTTCAGGTGACCCCGTTCTTTTAAAGCGTATGATGAGAAATGCTCTTCAGAACGCCCGTCGTTATGCCACATCAAGGGTTGATGTGGGCGTTAACCTTTTAAAGGAAAATAACGGCAGTTGGGTGGTCCGTATCCTGGTTGCGGATGATGGTTCGGGTATCTCCATGGAGGATGCGGTTCTTTTTGGGAAAAGGCGGCCCCGGAAGCTCTCCTGCGAGACAGATCTCTCTGACTCTGAAATTTCGCTGGGTCTTGGTTCGGTGATCATGTCGGCGATAGCATCGGTTCACGAGGGTCGTATTGCCATCCGGAACAGGCATCTGGCTGATTCCTCACTCCACGGAACGGAGCTTCAGATCGAGATTCCCGCACAGTGATTCACTCCATCATTCTTCAACAATTATGGGTCATACTGTGTTCCGTCATGGTGGTCTTGTTGTATCAGCCACCGCAATGGTCCAATCACAAGGAGGTTTGAATGCTGCCAGGTAAGATGTCGAAAGTTGTTGTCATGGCAATGGCTATCTTTCTTTTTGGATTTTCCGGAACGCCCAAGGCGGAGGCGGGGATGATGCATCATTGTCACGGTCATATGCACATGATCATGCATGGTGCCCCGATTCCCTTCTATCTCATGAACCAGGACAAACTGGGGCTTTCCAAGGATCAGGTCCGAAAACTGATCCATCTCAGGATGGGATTCCGGAAGGTTGCAATCATGGAAAAGGCTCGCATCAAGGTTATCCATGAAGACGTCAAGTCCGAGATGATGAAGAAAAACATCGACACCTCTGATGTCAAGAAAGATATCAACCGCATTGTTGACCACAAGAAGAAGATCATGGACAGCTACGTTGAGATGGTCGCAAATGCCCACAAGGTCCTGACGCCGGAGCAGTTTGAAAAGGTCAGGAAGCTTTGGAGGGAGATGATGATGATGCACCATGGAATGATGATGCACCATGAAATGATGGATCATCACAAGATGTAGTCGCCTGTCTGTTTCCTGTCTGTTGCCCGGGGGCTTTGTTGGTTCCCGGGTTTTTTTGTTTTCTGGTAGTGGCAAATATTGTTGCAATGATTCAAGTAGTATTGTATTATTCCCCCATGGACAAAAAGCTGGCTACACAGATTTTTGAATCACTTTCCTCCGGTATAAGGCTTGATATCTATCGTCTACTGGTGAAAGAAGGCAAAGCTGGGGTTGTGTCGGGCCGGATTGCACAGATTCTTGATCTTCCTGCGAACAATGTCTCTTTCCATTTAAAGGCCATGACTCAGGCAGATCTCCTGACGGTGGTGCAGGAGGGGCGCTTCCAGCGTTATCGTGCCAATATTCCGGTAATGCTTGATCTGGTCTCTTACCTGACGGAGGAGTGTTGTTTGGGAAATCCGGATGAATGTATCTCTTTCCGTGAGGAATCGTCGGGCACTCTCCCATGTCTTCCTCCGCTGCCGGCCGGAAGCCAGTCAAAAAAGGATTTCTCTTGAAGATCCTCTTCCTCTGTACGGGAAACTCCTGCCGTTCGATTTTGGCGGAAGCAACTTTCAATGCGCTGTTTCCTGCGACCGTTCGGGCAATGAGTGCCGGAAGCCGCCCCGCAGGCTTTGTCCACCCTAAAAGCATCGCTCTTCTGAAAAGGGAGTCGATTCCTGTTGAGGGCTTATTCAGTAAATCCTGGGATGACATTTCCGAAGTTCCGGATGTTGTTATCAGTGTCTGTGATGATGCTGCCGGTGAGTCCTGTCCCCTTTATCTGAAACCAGTCCTCCGCTCCCACTGGGGCGTTTTTGATCCGGCAAAGACGGTGGGGGAAGAAAGAGATGTTGATGCTGCATTTGAAAAGGCGTACCGGATTCTGCGCTTCCGGATCGAGGCGCTTCTTGCCTTTTTCCACTCGGGGCAGATGGACTCACCTTTTCTACTGAAAAAAGAGCTTGACCGCATTGGCACCCTGACGCCCTGATCAGGGTGCCATCGAGGGGGGATGTGGTCTTTTTGTGTTTTATAATTCAATATTAATTGGAGGATTGAAATGAAAAAGATTGAAGTCTATGATCCCGCACTTTGTTGTTCAACCGGTGTCTGCGGACCTGATGTAGACACCGCTCTTGTCGGGTTTGCCGCCGATGTCGACAGTCTGAAGAAGAGCGGTGGCGATATTGTCCGTCTGAACCTTGCCCAGGATCCCTCGGCATTTGCTGAAAACCCACTGGTCAAGGGGCTTCTTGCCCGCTCCGGTCAAAGCGCCCTTCCGGTTATTTTGGTCGACGGCGAGATTGCCCTTGTCGGAAGATATCCGACCCGGTCCGAACTTT
>JAKCCY010000120.1 GCA_021838765.1 Nitrospirota bacterium | reverse complement strand
AAATCATGACGAATTTTGGGATATCAGCATTCGTCGACAAATAATTTTCAGGCGTATTTGCCGAGCTGATCCGCAACGCTCCCAACCGCATGGAATCGCTGACTCCAATCATGAACCCGATTTCAGAGGTATAACCCGGCTTGGCTCTTTTTTGTAAAAGCCGACCCCAACGGTCAGGTGAAATATCCTGAAAGGCTCCTAGCAATCGATTCTCTGTAACGACCACCCCCTTCATAAAAGAGATCATCGGATCAATCGAAAAACCTAGGGGATGATCGATCCATTGATCGGCATACCCGAATCGATAAAATTCTCTCCCGCGATTTTCGAAGACTTCAAGCATGCCAACAGGAACAGTCTCCCCGTCCATTTCGATACTGACAAGATATTTAGACATTGGGCGACTCCATCAGATTTTTCCTGCCACGGCGGGATCTGATCCGTTTCGGAAGAGTTTCGTCCATCAGATCCAGGCCCAATGGATCCTTCGTGCGGTCAGAGAGCATCTCAAGATCTTCGATCTTTCCAAGGATCAATAGCGCCATCGCATACGCTCCCATGTTGACTTTGGGGTCTCCCTTTTCAATTCGGCTCAGTGTGACCCGGGTGATCCCCATCCGTTCGGCCATCAAGGCAGTCGGAATACGGCGGCGTTTGCGGGCATCGCCAATATCCCGCCCAAGTTTTTTCAATGCTGTTTCTACACGGAATGATCGTGCCATAATGTATCCTCCAATAGCCAATAGTTCGATTTAATGTATATCATAGGATTTATTATTGTCAATGCGACTGAAAGTCATGGCGAGAAGGCGATAGAGCGATAACGTGTTGCATACGAAAAGAACCATAACATGTCGTTTGCGACATATTATGGTTCTAAACCCAGCAACGCATTCATGATGGCGATGGGACTGGATTTCCTGGACGCGTAACACCGGAAAGATGAGACGGCCTGTTCCAAAGAGTGACCGGACCCGGCTCTCTCTTTCCGGGAGCTCTTGTGGGAGGGCCGGTCTTTCCTTCGGACCCTATGGCCTAATGGGCCGCTCCGGTGGCCTTTTCCTCCGGTGCCGGCGGCGTGTAGACCCTCTTCAGCGCTTCCTCCGGATATCGAAGACCTTTTGCTATGCCCAGGGGGAAAAGATCGGTCAGTCTGACGAGTTCCTGAAAGGGAACGGGGATCGACAGACCATCGACAAATTCATCAATGTGAGAGATTTTGGAGGATCCCGGGATGGGAACAATATCCGGTCCCTGGGCAAGAAGCCAGGAAATGGCAAGCTGTGCCGGCGTCATTTTATTTCTGGCGGCGATTTCGCGGACTTTTTCGGCAAGCTCAGCGTTCTTTGAAAGATTTTCTTCCTGAAAACGGGGGTGGGATTTGCGAATATCCCCTTCCTTGATCTCGGATGCGCGATGGAATGCCCCGGTGATGAGCCCTCTTCCCAGCGGACTGTAGGCAACAAGCCCTATCCCCAGTTCACGGCAGGTTCCGAGAACATCGATCTCGATCTCTCTTGTGATCAGGGAGTATTCATTTTGCAAGGCTGCGATCGGCTGAACCTTGTGGGCTTTCCTGATATCTGACGGGTTGGCCTCCGAAAGCCCGACATGGCGGACCATGCCCTTTTTCACAAGCTCCGCCATGGCGCCCATGGATTCGGCGATGGGAACCGAGGGGTCGACCCGGTGGAGATAGTAGATGTCGATTGTCTCGATGGCCAGACGGTCGAGGCTCTTTTGACAGGCTTCCATGATATATTCTGGCCGGCCATTGACCCCTGTCAGCCGGTTGGTCGCCTTGTCCCGGACAATTCCGCATTTGGTCGCGATGGTCAGCCCTTCCCGACCATGGCTTTTGATCGCCGCTCCCAGAAGTCGCTCGTTCTCACCATCTCCGTAGACATCAGCCGTATCAAGAAAAGTGATTCCCCTTGAGATGGCATGCAAAAGGCTTTTCAGTGCCTCTTCCCTGGAAGGGGGAGCATAAAAATCGGATAATCCCATCAGGCCGAAGCCGATTGATGAAACGCTAACGCCACTGCGACCCAGGTGCCTTTTTTGCATCAGGAGGACTCCTTGTTCAACTTCAATGGAAAAAATGTTTTTTTCAGTGCATTATCCTAGCAATTCCAGATTTTGAGGGCAAGCCGGTGGTCATTCCTGATCGTTTGGCCCCCTGACTTTTGATGCTCGTATTGGGAGGACTTTGATGGAGAAGACCTTGAGGCAGGGGTTTGAAAATGAGTTCCGCCTGCCGGAGATCGGGAGAAAAGTCCTTGACTATATTGATGGGCGGCGTCTCGAAACGGGTGGCTTTTGCTATTTCAAATCATGGGGGTCTCAAGCACCGTCAACGCTCGATACCCATGCCGCCCTTCTTGCTCTTTCCCTTCTTGACAATCCTGAACAAAAAAAATGGCGGTCCGATGAGAAAACCCGCAGATGGCTCAGGGAAAGACTCCTCCTGGAACTTTCTTTTGAAGATATTGTCGGGGTCTGGCATTTATGCGCATCCCTTCGCCTGATGGGCGACCGGCTTTCAGAAGAAGATCGTCTTTTGATTTTTGCTTTTTTAAAAAGGACAACGAGGCACTTTCTTCATGAGCAGAAGGCGAACAATGAGAAGAAATGTGTCTGTTCAGGATCTCTGTCGAGCCTGATTGCCTGGAATCGTCTGGGAGACCTTTCCGGATGGACGGGAGAAAGACCCTCTCCCGGCGTTTTTTTTCATGATTCCGAAAAGACCTTGATCGAGCTGTTCTATCGATGGGAGATGAATATCTCTGGCTGGTATCCCGGGCAGATGGTCCCATCCTGTAATCGATCCTTGTTTGAAAACCGTCTTGCGGGCTATGTCCTGGTCCCGGGATCGACGGCAACGGACATGGCCGTGATTGCCTGCGGGGTTCTTCACGATGTGAAGACAGGGGCCGGCGTATCATTCTCAGGATCTGTTCTGGAATGGGTTCAGGATTCCCTGAGTGTGTCCGGAGGGTTCGGACGCATACCGGGAGCCGTTCCGGATCTTCTCTCAACCGCCCAGGCACTTCTGATCCTGGACCTTTTGCCGGAAGGGGGAGGCTGCTCCGAAAAGCTGTTTCCCGGAAACCTCTGGTGGAGTCTTCAGGAATACTGAACATTTGCTCTGACGGGGAGTTCCTTTTCTGGAAAACACTTCCTTTCCGGGTTTGGTATTGTGGTATAATCCTCCCCGAAAATTCCGTCGATAGTCTTTTGATGGACCGGCCAAGATCTCTTTATTCTCTTTAATGTTGGAGTTTTGACGTTGTCCAGGTCTCCCGCCCAGGTTCCTGATCGCCTGCGAATCCATCTGTTCAGACATGGCCATCTCGAAAACTCCGAAAAAAGCCTGATCAACGGTTCAACCGATGTCAAACTCTCGGAGAAAGGCCGGCGCCAGATGGGTTTTTGGGGGAATCACCTCAGAGATCTTCCGGCAAGCTTCTTTGTTTCAAGCACCTTGTCGAGAACGCAAGAGAGCCTTTCCCTCGTCAAATCCGGCCGCCAGGGGGAGGTGCTGGCCCTTGAGAGCCTCTCCGAAAGGCGCTTTGGATCCTGGGAGGGGCTGACCCGTGAGGAGATTGCCGGAAGGGACCCGGAAGGTTACAAGCGATGGCTTGAGGTCGATCCCTCTTTTGCGCCTGATGGCGGGGAAAGTCTGTTGGGGTTCTCGGAGAGGGTCCTTCTGGGGTTTGATGAAGTGATTCAAAAGGCAGGGTTCGGAAAAGAGATCATGATGGTTTGCCACAGCGGAACGAACAGGGTTCTGATCCTCCATGTCCTCGGCCTCCCGATCCATTCCTATTTCAGATTTTCTCAAGAGCATGCCGCACACAATATCATCGATCTCTACAAGGATCATCCGCCCTGTCTCATGGCCATGAACCAGACCCCGGAAAGCATCCTGGGAAACGGCAATGTCTGAGCGGCCCAAAGGAGTCGTTGTTGCCGGTCTTTCCTCCGGATCAGGAAAAACGGTTGCCACCATGGCCCTTCTGCGGGGTCTTTCATCCAGGGGGTTTGATGTTGCTCCCATGAAGTGCGGGCCGGATTTTATCGATCCCCGCTTTCATGAAGCGGTTGTCTCCGGCCCTTCCTACAACCTGGACATGTACTTTCTTTCGGGAGACGAGCTCGGGAAACGCTATGGACGCTTTGTCGAGGGAAGGTCTGGCGGGGTGGTTGAAGGTGTGATGGGACTCTTTGACGGAGAGGCCAAAAAGACTGCCACATCGGATATTGCCCGAACACTGGGGCTCCCGGTCATTCTGGTGATCAATGCGAAGGGGTTGGCCGAAACGGTTTCGGCTCTGGTCAAGGGCGTGCTTGCTCATGATCCGGAACTTGCGATCCTGGGTGTGATCGCGACCTTTACCGGATCGAAACGACACGGGGATATCCTGAGGGAGGCTCTCGAAAGAGAGGGCTTGCCCCCGCTTCTGGGAACGATAGAGAGAGATCAGGCCCTTGCGCTGCCGGAGCGCCATCTGGGACTTGTCGGAGCCGGGGAGCTTTCCAGGAGCGGATTCCTCGAACGTTTCCTGGAAACGCTCGACACAAAGGTTCTTCCGGGGTTTTCATGGGAATTGATTGAGCCGAACTTCTCCCGGCAGGAGTCCTCTCCCGGGGTTCTTCCGGGGGAAGCTCCCTTTTTCAGGGCAGTCCACCGGAGCCCGAACGCCATTCTCCCCAGGTATCGTCTCGGCGTTGCCATGGATCGGGCCTTCTGTTTCTATTATCCGGAAAACATGGAGATGCTCCTTGAACTGGGTGTCCTTCCAGTGCCTTTTTCGCCGATGGAAGATCCTTTTCTTCCCGAAGACCTGGATGGCCTGTTCTTCGGAGGAGGATATCCGGAGCTTTATGCAGAAGAGTTGTCCCGAAATCAGTCGATGAAGGAGTCTGTCCGGGCATTTTCCGCAACCGGCGCTCCGGTTGTCGGTGAATGCGGAGGGTTCCTCTATCTGACGATGGGTCCCAAAAACAGGGAAGACGATTCGGAGCTCCATGATTTTGTGGGTCTTTTCCCCGTCCGTTTTCTCATGGGGGAAAAGCTCCGCCGATTGGGGTATGCCGAAGTTTCCCATCCGGGGAGCGGACCTTTTTCCGAGGCGACGGGATTTGTTCGAGGCCATATTTTCCACTATAGTTTTTTGCAGAAGGATTTATCGGAAGAGGTCCCCCTGTCTCCGGCCTTCTTGAGAGGAGTCGAAGATGAGGGGATGATGGCCGGCAATACCATCGGGTCCTATCTCCATCTGTATTTCCCTTCCAATCGGGAGTATGCGGCTTCGCTGGTGGCAAGCCTCGCCAGACAGTCGGCGAAGAAAGCCCGGGCCACCTCTTTCGATGAGAACTTGTAAACGATCAGTCCGAACAGAGGAGAAAACTTGAAGCCAGCCGTTGTTGTTTTAAGCCAGATCAGAAGGAATCACCTTGAAGGGATCAGAAATCAGCTTTCCCGTCATGGAGGGCACCCTGTATCGGCCGCGATCGCTCTTGAGGAAGGAATCGCTCCTGTCCAGGATTTTCTGGAGACCCTCTCCCGAACCGGAATCTCCCAGCTTGCCGTTCTGACGATGGACGAGGATGCGGCCAGGGTCATCGAGTCCTTTGACAGGATGATTGCGGATATCAAGCCGGAGCATCTCGATATCCGGCACATTTTCGGATTTATCGATACACAGCCCTTTATCAGGGCCATGTCCGAAAAAGTCCGCAGGACCTTTGCCCCATCGGAGGAGGATCTCCGTCCGGTCATTCTCCTGCCGGAAAAGATCGAGGAGGAGAGCTTCCGGATCATCGATGAAACCCTCTCGGGCTACGGACTCGAGAGCCGCTGGCACCAGGTGGTCAGAAGGGCTATCCATGCCGCGGCCGACTATGAGATGGCCGATATCATGGATGCCCATGAAAAGGCGCTCGACAGCATCGTTCAGGCTCTTTCAGGAGGGTGCCGGATTATTGTTGATGTGCAGATGGTCGAGTCCGGTTTGTCGAAGCCACATCTTTCCGCCAACGGAAACACCGTCTTTTGCCATGTTTCAGATCCTGATGTGAGAGATGAGGCCACTCGCCTGGGGCTTACCCGGTCAACAATGGCCATGAGAAAGGCAAAACAGGCGATGGAGGGGGCTGTGGTTGTTGTCGGGAATGCTCCCACCGCCCTTTTTGAGGTGGTCCGGCTGATCAGGGAAGAGGGTGTGCGTCCTGCCGGGATCGTTGGCGTTCCTGTCGGGTTTGTCGGCGCATCAGAGTCAAAGGAGCTTCTCTCGAGGGTCAGCGAAGTGCCCTGGATCGTGACACGGGGACCGAAAGGGGGCTCTACCGTTGCTGTTGCCATAACCAATGCACTTTTGAGATTGGGGAAGGTGAAGTGAAACAGGAAAAAAGGGGGATGGTGCCGAGGGGCAGAATCGAACTGCCGACACGAGGCTTTTCAGGCCTCTGCTCTACCGACTGAGCTACCTCGGCACGGGGGGTGACTATAAAGAGATTGATTGACTGTGTCAAGAGGCGATGCTGTTTTGAGCGTTCCACTCTGGCGGAAACGATCCGTTTCCGGGGTCTGTCTTTTGTTCTGATATTTTTGTTGGACGTTTTTTGCGTATTTTTCTATACTTCTTCCGGGAAGCTCTGAAAAGACCGGGCCATGACGCCGGGTTTTTTTAAAAAAACTTTTCTCGATATGATCTTAACGGTTTCTTGTCAATAATGGCATGATTCGATTACAAACAGGGTTTCGTCTTTTTGCGGCAGTTTCGACTGAAAGGGTCCATTGCGTAATTTTTTCCTGAAACAGAAACAATGGATAGTCCTCGGATTTTTGATGGGTGTTGTTCCTCTCTATCCCCTTTATGCCGCAGATGAACCTCCAGGTCTCCTGCCGGAGCCACCTTCACTCTCTCCGTCCACAAAGAGTGCGGCTTCGACAGAGAAGCCCATTCTGGTGAGAAAAATCGATTTTGTCGGGAATCATCGCATCGATTTCGAAACGATCCGGAACAAGGTCCACACCAAGATTGGCGATGTCCTGTCCATTGCGTCCCTTGACGCGGACCTCAAGAGCCTTTATGCCACAGGGTATTTCGAAAAGGTCGATCTTTACGTGCAGGGATTTGAAGGTGGCGTCCGGGTCATCTTCAAGCTGAAAGAAGAGCCGACAATTGAAAAGATCGCTTTCGTCGGAAACAGTGCAAAGAGCGCGTCCGATCTCCGGAAAAAGGTCACGATCCTGCCTGCCTCTTTTTACGATGGTCGCCAGGTTCACGATAATGTCGAGCGGATCAAGGCATCCTACCGTTCCGCCGGATATTACAACTCGAAGGTCGTTCCCGTACTGAAGCGTATGGGGCGTCACAAGAGAGAGCTGATTTTCATGATCGAGGAAGGCGGGCAGACCCGCATCACAAAGGTCACTTTTTCGGGGAACAAGCATTTTCCTTCATCCGTACTGGCCAAACAGGTCAAGACAAAGCCCTATTTCGCCCTGACCTCATGGTGGACCGATGCGGGGATCTACAAAAAATCGGAGACGGATCAGGATATCCAGAGGCTCCGGAATTTCTACCTGAACAATGGCTATATCAACATCGGGGTCGGTCAGCCGAAGGTGGTCTTTACCAACCACCGGAAATCCATGACGATTGTTTTTCCCATTCAGGAGGGTGAGCAGTTCCGTCTGGGGTCGATCGCGATTTCCGGGAACAAGCTTTTTTCGAACAAACGGCTTCTGAAGGCGGTCAAGCTTAAGCCACCGATGGTTTTTTCGAGGAAGGTCCTCCAGAAGGACATCACCACCCTGACAAGGATGTACGGACACAAGGGCTATGCGTTTGCCATCGTGACACCGCAGATTGTGCCCAATCTCCAGAACAAGACCGTCGACCTGACCTATTCGGTCACCGAGGGCGGTCTCGTTCATATCCGCCGGATCAACATTACCGGAAACGAGCTTTCAAGGGACAAGGTGATCAGGCGTGTCCTTGGTGTTCAGGAGAGATC
>JAKCCY010000119.1 GCA_021838765.1 Nitrospirota bacterium | reverse complement strand
TTTCTCTTTGGAAAGATTTTTGCGCAAGCAAGCAAGCAAGCAAGCAAGCTTCCACGACTTGGCACGATTAAGGGGTCACGGACATGAAGCAACCCGAGGAGACCGTCCGTGAAATCATCCGGGCACTAAAAATCGATGAGGCGAGTCTCCGGACGCGCCGTTCCTTCCTCAATTTCACCGACGATGACGCTGACCGGCTGAAAGCCCTTCATCCCCGCCTGTCTTCTTTTCACTCACAATTCGTTGACGACTTCTACCGCCATCTCCTCTCCTTCGAAGAAACCCGGCGATTTCTCCCGGACGAAGCAGCCGTTGATCGCCTGAAAAAAACCCAGGCAGCCTATTACGACAGTCTCACGGCAGGTCTTTATGATGCCGACTATATTCACGGACGTCTCAAAATCGGCGTTGTCCATCAAATGATCGGACTCTCTCCCCATTGGTACCTCGGAGCCTATGTCAAATATTTGTCCGGCCTTCTTCCTGAAATTCAGAATCTTCTGTCGGACCGGCCTCAAGAATTTTTGGCCGTTTGGCAATCCCTGGTCAAGGTCGTGATTTTCGACATGGGACTGGCGCTCGATACCTATATTTATGCCGGTCTAAAGGAGACCCGTATTCTGACCGAATATTCCCAAAAGGTCTTTTCAAGTATGCCCGCCGGGATTCTGGTCCTTTCGGCCAAAATGACCGTCCTTTCCGCCAATCTGGCGTTTCTGAAGCAATTTGGTTTTTCCGAAGGCGACATCTTCGGTCAGACGATCGAATCCATTTTATGTGCTGAAAGATTGGAAGAACGGATTCTGAAAGTGATTGCCACCAATGAAACGCAAAACGATATTCCTCTGCTCATGGGAAAAGTTGGATCAGAGTCCATGAAATCGGTGCGGATCACACTTGCAGGAATGCGTCTTGCGGAAGAAGAAGAAGAAGAAGAAGCCCGTGTTCTCCTGATCGTCGAGGATCTGACAGAAGAAGAGAAACTCCGGAGTATGGCGGAAGGATCTGAACGGCGTTTCAGGGATCTGGCCGAAACAGCCTACTCTGGAATCATTCTGACAAACGCTTCTGGTCAGCTGTTTTACTTCAATGGTGCCGCAGAAAAAATGTTTGGAATATCCCGTGATTATCTTCTGGAACACCACCTTCGCACCATTCTTCCGGAAGTGGAGGTCATTCTCTCCCAAAGCACTGAAGTGAGCTCAAGTCGTGTTTGGGATTCTCAGGGGCAGAGAAGCGACGGATCGAAATTCCCTCTGGAAATTTCATCCAGTGTATTCTACGAGTCCACAGGGTCTTTCATTACTCTCGTGCTACGAGATCTTACCAAACGGAAACAGTTCGAGGACCAACTGCTTTATCTGGCCAGATACGATGAACTGACCGGCCTTCCAAATCGATCCGGCCTGATAGAAAAGCTGAATCAGACAATCCATCTGGCCGAACGGGGTGGCCAGATGGTGGCCATCCTGTTTCTCGATCTGGACCGATTCAAGGGGATCAACGATTCGTTGGGCCACGCAAGTGGGGACGCCCTTCTGGTCGAGATGGCGAAACGTCTCTCCCATTGCGTAAGAAAGGGTGATAGCGTGATCCGGTTCGGTGGAGACGAGTTCGTCATTCTTCTGGAAGGTCTTGATGACGAGAGGAGCGTGGAGCAAATTACGCGGAAGATCCTCGATGAGTTGGCCATGCCTTTCGAGATTGATCAGATTCAGGTCTTCACGAACGGAAGCATCGGGATTTCAACCTACCCAAGAGACGGAGGCACGGCAGACCTTCTCCTGAAACGGGCGGATGCAGCCATGTATCAGGCAAAAGAGCTTGGAAATACTTTCGTCTTCTACCGCCCGGAGATAGGGGCTATTCCTGAACGGAAGTTCCATATGGAGAGGGAACTGCGCCATGCGCTGGAACGGAACGAATTCGAGCTTTTCTATCAGCCTCAGATCGATATCAGAACGGGAGCACTGGTTGGGACTGAAGCATTGATCCGTTGGTATCATCCCGAAAAGGGATGGATTCTGCCGGATCAGTTTATTTCCGTCGCAGAGAGTACAGGACTGATCGTTCCAATCGGTGCCTGGGTGATTCGTACGGCCTGTGCCCAGATCAAGTTTCGAAGGGATGCGGGACTCGTTCCCATCCGACTGACAGTCAACGTATCGGTCAAACAATTCGAACGGGGTCATTTGATGAAAACAGTCGAATCCGCATTGAAAGATTATGGCGTAGAAGGTCAGCAATTGGAGATGGAACTTACCGAGAGCGTTCTGATGAAGCATCCCCTGACGGATGACAACCTACGGAACCTGTCGGAGATGGGGATCAGGATATCCATTGACGACTTCGGAACGGGTTATTCCAGTCTCTCCTATCTCAAAAAACTTCCCGTTTACAAACTGAAAATCGACCGTTCATTCATCATGACGCTTTCATCCGATCCTGATATCCGAGCGATCACGACCGCCATCATCGCGATGAGTTCAGCCCTTCGACTCAAGACGATTGCAGAAGGAGTCGAAACTCAGGAACAATTTGAGATTTTAAAAGAGCTTGGGTGTGACGAAATCCAGGGCTATCTTTACAGTCCTCCCCTTCAGAATAACGACTTTATAAAATGGGTTCGGGAAAGAGAGTCTCAGGGGAAGGGATACAATCCTGCCAATCCCATTTCCATGGGAGAGGTCGATTGATAGCGGGAGATTCCAAAAGAGAAGTCCTTTCGATCCAAGGGGCTTACAGAAGGTGATTCTGGACAATCCGCTTAAAAAGCGACTGGATCTTTTCGGGAGAGACCGGATGGCCGTAATAGTAACCCTGGGCCAGATAACATCCGTTGTTTCGAAGGAAGCGATCTTGTTCCTCCTGTTCGACGCCTTCGGCCACCACATCCAGGGAAAGAGACTTGGCCATGGCGAGGATGGCCAGAACGATCGCCTGGTCGTAATGGTTGTTGAACAGGCCTGTCAGAAATGACCGGTCGATCTTAAGGGTATTCACTGGAAAATTCCGGATGTAATTCAGGGAGGAGTATCCTGTTCCAAAATCGTCAACAGAAATACTCACGCCGAGATCTCGTATTCGGGAGAGTGTTTCTAACGTATGATGATCCTGAAACATCAATGTCCTTTCCGTGATTTCCAGCTCAAGAAGAGCGGGATCAATGCGATTCTCCTTCAGAAGATATTCCAGGGAATCGACGAATTCCGCCGAGTGGATCTGTTTGACGGCAACATTCACCGCCAACCGATTTAGCAGAAAGCCCTGGTCAATCCAGATTCTCATCTGCTGAAGGGCTGATTTCAATATCCATCTTCCCAAGGGAACGATGAGCCCCATTTCTTCGGCCACCGGAATGAATTCATCCGGATGGCGTGTTTTATTTCGATGTTTCCAGCGAACAAGAGCTTCTACTCCGATGGCCCTGGACTGTGCATAGTCGACAATCGGCTGGTAATGGAGAAAAAATTGGTTCTGATCGAGGGCATCCTGAAGCTCTGCCGCGATTTTCAGTCGCTTCTGGACAATCCGGTTCATCTCCTGAGAGAAAAACTGGATGTTGTTGCGTCCGGTTTTCTTGACCTGGTAAAGAGCGATGTCGGCATTGCGTACAAGACTTGTCATGTCGGTTCCATCATCAGGGAAAAGGGTCACACCGATACTGACTGTCAGGTCCGCGCGGGAATCATCGATCCTGAACGGAGTGACCGATTCATTCAAGAGCCGGTGCCCCAAAACAAGAGCTTCGGTCTGATCCGACAAATCTCCCAGAATGATGGCGAACTCATCTCCTCCGATACGAGCAATGGTATCTGACTCGCGAACGATGCTTGTAAATCGCCGCCCCAACTCCACCAGAACCCGATCCCCAAAGGGGTGACCAAGGCGGTCGTTGATATTCTTGAAATGGTCCACATCCACATACAAAAGCGCAAACAGTCGGCCGGTGCGATGAGCCTGTGCGATGGCCTGGGTCACTCGGTCCTGAAACAGATGTCGGTTGGGAAGACCTGTCAGGGCATCATAATTGGCCTGGTAGCTGATTTTCTGCTCGAGTCTCCGTTTTTCGGTAACATCCCGGAAGATAATCACACAACCACGGACTTTCTCCTCATCATCTCTGATAGGCGCTGCGGAGTCCTCAATGGAGAACTTTTTTCCATCCCTCCTGATCAGAAGGGTGTGGTTGGCAAGTTCCACAACGACGCCTTCCTTCAGTGCCCGTTCCACCGGATTGTCTCCGGGAGCTCCGGTATATTCATTGACGATCTGAAAGACTTGAGCGATCGGATGTCCCATGGCTTCATCAGATTCCCATCCTGTCATCTCTTCCGCCAGGGGATTCAAATAGGTGATCCGGCAATGTTCATCGGTCGTAATCACCGCATCCCCGATGGATTTGAGTGTCACGAACCACTGTTCCTTTTCGAGGTGGAGATCATGGATCAGCTGCTTTTGCCGGGTGATATCCCGGATGGATACGGTAAACCCAATTCGCTCCTCCCGTTCGTTGATGACGACTGCACCATGGGCTTCCCCCCAAAAAGTACTGCCGTCTTTTTTCCTGTACTGCATCTCGTAGGGATGAGAGTCAGAAGGGCTGTTCCGGCTGTAACGAAGTTTCCCCTGCTCCTCGTAATCAACCGGATTGGCATACAAGAGAGCGATGGGTTTGGAAACCATTTCCCCGGAAGAGTAGCCGAAGAGGCGGACAAAGGCAGGATTGACCCACAGGATGCGCCGATCGAGATCCACCGCAATGATGGCGTCTCCTATGGCCTGAAGGATGAATTGATGCTCGAATTCTGATTGAAAGGGATCCATCGATATTGTGACTTGGTCAATATCCGGGATTGCTGTGATCCTGAACGAGTTCCTCATCCGGAGCGGCCATATGCCACAAGAGGTAGGAAGCGACCAGGGGGAGCAGAACCGTATGATGGTTGCCACTTTCCTGAAGAATATGCCTAATATCGATTTTGACAGAAGGGATATTCGTTGTGTCAAGGATGATATCAATATCGCTTCCCCATCGGGAAAGGGCATCCTTGTAGTCCTGAAAAACGGGAACGCCGTCTTCTTTGAGACTTGCTAAAAACGGATGCCCGGAATCGATTTCACAGACGGCCAGGATTTTGACCCTGTCTTCTCCCAAAAGATGGAACTTCTCATAAAAACGGGTTCCCACACGTCCGAGTCCAATCAATAATACCTGCACAGGTTTCACAATTTCCTCCTTCGCTCTCTGGTTGATCCTCCCGGCACTTTTTCCGAATTCTGTCAATAACGCAAAGACTCATTGTTTGTTATAGACCGACAAAGATCAAAAGACAAGGTTGTTGAAAATATCATAAATAATTATTATCCAGTATGGGATCAAGATGCGGACATGATCCCAAAAGGTCCCATCCCCGGATCGAAAGAGCCAGGCGTTTGGACAGGCTTTGTCAGGATGCCTCCAATGGCGTTATAGCTGCAAACGGGGGTTCCTTCCGCCGAAAAAAGAACAAATCCCTGGGAAGCGTTGTAGGTTCCCTGAAAGGATGCCGCGGTATTTGCGGGATTGCAGTTCGGTTCGGTCCCTACATAGGACGTCTGCCCGGTCGTTCTGATGGAAAACTGGTCGAACGTGTAGGCGGAAGTATGGGAATCCCACGCATCGACGTAGACCCACGTTCCGGTCGGATCGATCCAGCCGATGAAGTCCCATTCCCCTCCTCCGTCAGTGGGGGTAAAGAGAACGGTAGCTGTCGGCCCGGAGGCAGAAGCCGAGACCAGATAGAACCCGTTGGTTCCTCCTGAATAAAAATAGTCACCGTTGGCTGTGGACGGGTCGGCTACAAGATTCGAATAATTGAAATAGGTGTCGGGAAGGACCGTAGATCCCACTGGAGTGAGATGACCTCCAGTGCCAATAGAGAATTCGAAAAACTCGATATTCGTGTTCGATCCGGTCCCGCGTCCTTCGACCAGAAGATATTTGTTGTCCTTCGATGCGGCGATTCCCGTAATGGCGTAGGTAGAAGAAACGGTGGAATAAGTCGTCTCCACCCCAATGCTTCCGCCAGCAACGACCGGATAAACGTGGATGTTCCCCTGATCGTCACCCAAAACAAGATACGGGCCAGACATGACGGCAATGGCATTCTCCTGGGGACTATAGGAGAGCGATATTGCTCCCCCGATCTGGACGAGGCTCGATCCGTTCACCTGAAATACTGTCAGATTACCGCTGACGGCGCTCGGAACAAACAAATAGCCGATCCCCCCCACCGTAGCCAAGGCCGGTGGCTGGGGATTGCTCCCCGTCACTCCAGAAAGAGTTGTGCTCGTTCCTCCGGATCCGTCGGCATGAATTGCCACCGCCAATACATTTCCCGGAGAAGAAACACTGGTTCCCGCCTCAACCGAATAGGAATAGCCGACAAGCGGAGACTGGTCAGTCGGTAGCCCCCCTCCCCCGCTCCCACCATAACCTCCGGAACCTCCCCCACCGCAGGCGGAAAGAGTGGACAAAAGCCCCAATCCCAACATTCCGATGACCAAGTTTCTAAGGGTACAAAGCATATTTCCTCCTGTAATCAATGCGTTTGTTTCGGATCAGGCAAGAGGGAAGACTCCGGATGCTTTTCCGGCTTCGGAGACATCTGGGGGGCGCCAGAATCCCCGCCGTTATACCAGCCGAGCATTTCCCATGCGATGAACCCAAAAAAAAGAACGAGAATGATTCCGATGGCCCAGCCCCACTGCCGGGTTTCAGCCTTTTTTTCGGCCGCAGGATCGGGATCATTTAACCGGGATTCCTGACTGAACTTTTTTTCTGGAATTTTCTCGCCGGGAGCGACGGCAGTCGTCAGATTTTTCTGGAGCCGATCCCTGATCTCCCGGACGCTGTCTCCGATCCGGAGGATCTCGCCGGTCAAGGCCGACTGATGTTCGGCGGCTTCCGCAAGTCTGATCAACTCGTCCTTGATCTCAGGCGTTCCCGACCCATTATTTCTCCCGGATCGGACCACCGCCTCCACCTGGGCAAAAATCCGTTCGATCCCCTGCTGGATCTCCCCCATCTGGAGAGACAGGAAGGAAATCTCATGGGCGTCCGATTCCGCCTCCCCTGAAGAAGGTCCACTTTGGAGAAGTCCCACAATCTCGTCTAGCCGAGCCAGCAGCGGGGAAAGATCGACCGGAGCTTCGGAGATGTTACGGGATGAGAGACTTCCCATCTCTCCGATACGGCAAGTCAGTTTTTCGATCTCAGCCAGAACCGGGGAGAGATCGGGCGTGCTTGGACTGGACCGAACAGCAAGAGCAGAGCGGATCTCGGCACGAAGTGATTCGATCATTTCCGTTTTAAATCCGGATAGATCGGGACCGAATGTCTGATTTGAAAGTCTCGGAACATGCTCGTTCCTGTTTTCCCAGAGAGAGCGAATCATATCGGAGCGGGACGCCCCGGATTGTTCACTTTCCTGGACCATTTCCTCGGCAATTTGGGCGGGGAGGCGTATGCCGAAAGATATTGTTTTCATGTTTCCATTTGTGCTCATCATGTTGCCCTCCAGACGATCAATCCTGTGCACAAGTTCTATGCACACATAATAATTTATATTAGCTATTAGAATAATGTCAATGCACAACGTGCACTGACATTAAAATCCTGCGCACTGGCCCAATCTCAACGGTTTTCTGCACCTTGCCCAATGTGCACTCACTGTCCATATCATGTGCGCTAAAAATGAATAGGGGAGAATTTTAAAGAGGCGGATTGATTGGGAAGCTCAAGGAGGACATCCTGCGCACGATTGTACACAAAGGAGTCGATACGGCTAACGATCTGTTCTTTCAGACAGGATGGAGAAAAAGCAACAGTGCACAAAAAAATGAGGCGGAGGAGGGGAGGCTTTAAGGAGAGCAAGATAAAAGGGGGTCATGTGCGGCGAGCCTCCGGGCCTTGGGAGACAAGGAATCCGGCTCATGTGCCGCACAAGACCGCAAGTGATCCCCCCATCGTCATCGGCCGTTTTCCGGACCG
>JAKCCY010000118.1 GCA_021838765.1 Nitrospirota bacterium | reverse complement strand
TTCCGATCTTTTTAGCAGATCATCCCTATAATCATCAACGTCCAGCCAATTTATTCCATACGGAAGATCAGGGAGCTTTTTTCCCGTTTCCTTTCCGGCGAACGACTTCCATGAGTTTCTGGAGGGCAAGGGAGTGGGCCGAAAAATCCGGAGCCTCCTGACGGGGAGGCTGGTAACGAATTGCAACAAACCTGAGGATGGCAAGAGACAGGATCAGGATGATCAGCTCAATGATCCGTTCAACGCCCTCTCCCGAGAACCATGTAACAACCGCTTCCGACAAAAGAAGGGCCAAAACCGTATCAACGATAAAAGTCACTTTTACTCGCCCAAGCATAAAGTAGGCCATCACCGTTCTCGACACTTCAAGAAGTGCCAGCACCAGAAGAGAGTTCACAACCAGACTTTTGAGGACCATCAGAAGACCGTTGGGGATTTGTCGAAAGGCAGCAAGAGCTGTTTCCATTGTTCCCCATATCATTGCAATGACCTGGATCAACAGAAGACTCAGGAGAACAAACTTGACTCCCTTCACATACCATCCGGGAACTATATTTTGGTTATGAGATTGTCCATCTTCTTGGTTTTCCGTCACGCCGGAAACATCATCCTGAGACTGAAAAGGCTTTTTCTCAGGTTGAATCTCCTGATTTTCTTCTGTCATTTTTATCCCTCAGAAAAGGTGCCTGACAATCCGGGAACTCTCAAAAAAAAGGGCTGGCCTTTTGGCCAACCCTATCTTAAAACATTGGAATGAAGTTCTCATCAAGAGAGAATAGGATCTCGGGTAAAGATCAGCCTTTTTTGGGAACGGGTCTTAGGCCAGGTCCATCATATTCATACGAACCTTCCTCTAGTCGGCGAAATGGCTTTTCCCTGTTCCACTCTTCAACGATGTGGGCCACAAGTCCAGGAATTCTGCCAATAATAAAGATTCCCTTGCCTGTTTTCCATGAAAGCCCCATTTCAGAGATAACCGCTGCAATCATCCCATCCACATTTAACGGGAGAGGTTTTTGAGACTGGGCCTCCAAGGCATCCTGGATGGCAACGGCAAACTCGACATAACGACCCGAGAATCCGTACTCTTTTGCCAGCTCAAGAATTCGAAGCGTTCTGGGATCCCTCTTATAAAGTTTGTGTCCATAACCCGGAAAGCGTTTTTTCTTTTTCGAAAAATCTTCTACCACCTGGCGGGCATGAGCAGTCACATCGGTCACCTCGGGTCCCAGCTGTTCCTGGTAGATTTTTGCGCATTGCTCAATAGCGCCGCCATGATGATCTCCCAAGGTCAGAACTCCGGCTGCAACAGCCGCGTTTAAAGGATTTCCTCCAGAATAGACCGTTCGGGCAGAGACAACCGAAGGAGGACCAATCCCGTGATCAATGCAGGCAACCAGCATTGCTTCCATCATCTTTCTTTCTTTTTCCGAAGGAAGTTCCCCTTTAAGAACAAGGTAAATACCCTCTGCAAAAGACACATTTCCAATGAGATCATCCAGCGGAAATCCTCGAACGACGGTTTTTCCGTCGACTTGTCCTGCGACAGATGTTCTCCAATTTTTTGTTGAGGATCCTTCAACTCTTTCACTCATCTTTAAAGAACTCCTGAGTTATAAAATTCAATCGAGGGTAAATATTTTTTGGGGGAACGGATAAAGAAGGGCCTCCAAAAAGGAGGCCCTCATCCGTGAATATCAGGATTTTCGAGACTTTACATAGGACAGTGTCCCACCGGCTGCAACAATATCAAGGTCGCGGCTGCTTAATACGTGGGTCACAGGAATGGAGATTCCCTTTGTCACATTTTTCAATGCAAGGGGTTTTTTGTCCAAATGGGCTGTTTCCAGCTCAAGGACATCGCCAGCGTCGATCTTGTCATAATCAGCCTCATTGACAAAAGTGAGCGGCAGGATACCGAAGTTGATCAGGTTAGCCAGATGAATTCTGGCAAACGACTTCGTAATAACTCCCTTGATACCAAGATACATCGGTGCAAGAGCCGCATGTTCCCGGCTTGAGCCCTGACCGTAGTTATTTCCTCCAATAATAAAGCCACCGCCCTCTTCCTTTGCCCTTTTGGGGAAGGTAGGATCAATTGCTTCAAAAACATACTGACTGATGGCCGGCACGTTTGATCTAAGAGGCAAAACCTTCGCACCAGCAGGCATAATATGATCCGTGGTGATATTGTCTCCAACCTTGAGAAGAGCTTTCCCACTGATTTTTGGAGCAATTCTGTCACGAGTCGGAAGAGGCTTGATGTTTGGCCCCCTCATGATCTCAACGTCTTTTCCATCAGCCTGGGGAAAGATAAACATGCGGTCATCAAGAACGTACTCGGATGGGATTTCAATCTGTTCAAACTCCACACCCAGATCTCTCGGGTCTGTGATCACACCGGTAATCGCGCAGGCCGCGGCAACTTCAGGGCTGGCCAGATAGACCTTGGCATCCTTGGTGCCACTTCGTCCTTCAAAGTTGCGGTTGAATGTACGCACCGAAACTCCACCAGAGGGAGGAGCAAAACCCATACCGATGCATGGACCACAAGCACTTTCGAGAAGTCTTGCACCTGCAGTGATCATGTTTCCAAGAACACCATTCTGGGAGATCATTTCAAGTGTCTGACGCGATCCTGGAGAAAAACCAAGGCTCACTCCGGGACTAACCATTTTCCCCTTCATAAGATGGGAGATAGTCATCAAATCCTTGAAAGAAGAGTTGGTGCAGGATCCGATCGCAACCTGTGAAACCGGAATCCCTTGAATATCACGAACCTTGACAACATTATCCGGAGAGTGAGGCTGGGCAATCAGCGGCTCAAGCGTATTGAGGTCAATCTCGACCGTTTCGTCGTATGTCGCACCAGGATCTGCAGCCAGTTCCCGATAATCCTTTTCACGTCCCTGTGCCTTAAGATACTCCCTGGTTCTCTCGTCGCTCGGAAAAATGGACGTCGTTGCACCAAGCTCGGCACCCATATTGGTGATCGTCGAACGTTCAGGAACGGAAAGGGATCGAACACCTTCACCGTTATACTCAAAAATTCTGTTGACGCCTCCCTTGACCGTCAGGCGGCGCAGAAGTTCAAGGATGACATCCTTGGCCGATACAAAAGGCTGGAGACGTCCCGTCAGCTTAACCTGGACAACCTTTGGCATCGTGAGATGAAATGCCTCACCGCCCATCGCCAGAGCCACATCAAGACCTCCTGCCCCAATGGCAATCATACCGACGCCACCGTTTGTCGGGGTATGACTGTCAGAACCAAGGAGCGTTTTCCCTGGCTTGCCAAATCGCTCGAGATGAACCTGATGACAAATACCGTTTCCGGGACGGGAAAAAACAATCCCATACCGCGCTGCGACGGTCTGAAGATATCGGTGATCGTCAGCGTTTTCAAAGCCCGTCTGCAACATGTTGTGATCAACATAGGAAACAGAAAGCTCCGTCTTGACACGATCAAGGCCGAGTGCTTCAAACTGAAGATAGGCCATTGTACCGGTAGCATCTTGAGTGAGTGTCTGATCGATACGTATGGCAACTTCTTTTCCGGCAACAATTTCTCCGGATACAAGGTGTTCCTTGAAAATCTTCTGGGTCAGATTAAGCGCCATTGCTTAAACTCCTTAAGGGAATTGTTACGATTGGATTTGAATTCCTTCCGGCATGGAAGGGGCCGATTGATTCGGCTCGGTCAAAGGGGAACGACAGGTAATCCTTCGCAAGCGGTGGGATACATTCCTGCAGCAAAGGGCACCATCGCCCACTTGCAGGAATCTATCCGGATTCAGACGAAGTACTCAACACGACTCATACTCCGAGTCCATGAGAAGGTAGCCTGTCCGAAACGCCCGGACAGGCCAACAGCTCAAATTATAACACTAGGGCCAAGGCCAAATCATGTGATGAGACACCACGGCATTAGTCTCAGCAGACTTACCTAAAAATAAGATAAAAAATAGCGTTCCACCAACTACGATTGCTGCCAGGACAATACTCTTTCCCATTCCCTGAGATTGCTGTTCTGCCATTTCGAATCACCTCCTCCCGATTAATGTTGAATTACCTGATTGTGGAATAGAGGGGAGCAACATGGGCTGAAGTACTGTCCTCAAAATCCCTGGGCACACCCAGACTTTCGATCGCAGAAACAAGCTCATGATAGTAGAACGCAACCTTGACAGGATACTTTTTTCCCGCCGCATCAAGACGCTCTATCTTGTCAGTTGCTTTTCCCATTCCTCTTTCTACAATGGCCCCTGCATGACCAAAGGCCACACCTTCAGGCATTCTCTCCTGAAAACGGCCAGAGATAAAGGCCGCGACAGGCTTTTTGAAGACACCAGAGGTAATCAACTCGGCAGCCTGCTCTTCATAGGATCCGCCTGGTTCCCCCAACATCACAACACCCTTCACATTTGGATCATCCTTCACTTGCATAAGGACATCTGCATAGGTGGTGTTGCTTATAATATCCCCTCCGATAGCCAGGGCACAATAGGTCCCCCAGCCCCTTCGCTTGAACATCTCCGCCGTTGTAACCGTCAAGCCACCACTTTTGGAGATAATCAGCAAACCGCCCTGGCGAAAAGCAACCGTTGGATCCTTGCCGCCAATAGCGCCGATTCTGCCAACCGAAGGAACAAAACAGCCAAGACTGGTTCCACCCACGATAATGGCGTTTCGGCGAACCTTCTCCTGGTAGATGATTTCGGAATCACGAATAGGAACATGTTCGGTAATGATATAAATCACCTTGATCTCTGCATCGAGACATTCCATGACGGCATCCAGAACTGAAGCCGGTGGCACATAGATGAGGGCCGTATTGATTTTTGACCCCAAAGACGGATCCTTTTTCGCTTGAATCAAGGTATCAAAAACTGGAACGGCAAGCTCCGTTGAACCACCTTTTCCCGGAGTAACTCCAGCCTTGATGATTCCAGGATAAAGAGCTTCAGACTCCTTGATAACCTGAGATGCTTCCCTTCCGGTCGCACCGATTACGACAATGCCAGTATTCTCATTAAGATAGACAGGGCCCTTCAAACGTTCCTCCTTAGACAAGGTTGTCGCCAACTCCGGATAAGTCCTAATAGTGTCTAGACAATTTGTTCTGGCTGATAATTGACATGCTTGATCAAAAGCTCTTTGAGCCGAAGAGGAGCTTCCGTAATGGGCAACTGGGAATCATAAATATCTCCCTTGATCCCGTTGCGAACAAAGCATTCATGCAACATTTTTAGCCCCTTTACATACTCCGGACCGCTTCGACGAACAACCCAGATCAAATCCTTATTCAGGACCCCCTCGGCATTCATGTCATCCAGCGCCTTGGCCAAACCTTCTCCAAGCGTTACGTCAATTCTCGTATTGCTGGCAGTTCCACCACAAACAAGAACCGCCTTCAGCCCGGGTTTTGACAAAATAATACGAGCGATCTTGTACATTTTTTCTGCCGGAGGATTTCCACCGATATCGGTGAGGTTCGCCACACGAAGACCAGCTTCAATGGCGGTTTCAGCCGTCACGGTACTACCACCACCACCAAACGTCATCAAGGCAACATCCCCATCAAGCTCCACATAAGAACCTGCCTTCCCCCGGTGGTCTCCCTGGTCGATCAAGATTGCATCCTGTTCCCGCTGGGAAAGAGGACGCCCCATATCGCCCCTTGCGGAGAAACGGATGGAAGGAGGAACCGCAGCATCATCGTCCAAAAGGACAACGGCGTCGGCCGCAACAATCTTTTTCTTGTCTCCGACCTTGGCTACAACAAGAGGGTTGATCTCCAGAAGACGGCACTCTGTCTCCCAAAACGCTTTGTAAACATTTACGATAACCTCAGAAAGAGGACGAAGCATTTCAGGGTCGGAAAAACCGATGCCGACCAAAAACTTTCTGATCTGGTATGGGTAGACAGAGCGAACATCGTCAACAATGTATGTGTGAATTAATTTATGGTCAATTTCTTCGACTTCCATTCCACCATGTTCACTAAAGGTAATGGCTGGAGCTCGCTCCTTAGTCGAGTAGGTAACACTCAGATAGTATTCCTTCTGGATATCAAGCTTCTCGCAAACAATGGCTCCGACAGACTTTTCACCGTAAACATCGCGAGTGGCAAGGTCTTTGAACACATCGACCGCCTTGGCCTTGTCCGTTACCACCTTGACCGCACCTGCCTTGCCCCTTTTCCCGACAAGAACCATGGACTTGATCACCACCGCAGGCTGTTTCTCGATAAATTCACGAACTTTCTCGTTGGGCTCGGTACCAAAAACAAATTTAGGAGAAGGAATCTGAAATTTTTTATAGATTGACTCGAGTGCCTCATGCTCATAAAGTTTCATGCAGAACGGCTCCTTGGGGGCTATAGGGACCCAGATTGTTTAATGGATGAAATTTATTCCAGAATTGGAAAATACGGCATCGTACATTAATCTTTTATATGCAGTCAATCGTTACCCAAACTCCCTCCGCGCCAACCCGATTGACAAACGCCTTTCCCTTGCCTAGAATCACTAGGTTTTCAAATTTATCAAACTTCACGTCCCCATCGTCTAGTTAGGCCTAGGACATCGCCCTTTCACGGCGGTAACACCGGTTCAAATCCGGTTGGGGACGCCATTTTTTATCAAGCACTTGCGAGTTTTGACCTTCCGATGAAATCCCCTTGGTGTTCGTTCCAATTCCTCTCCTTGAAAACTTGCTCAGACCTTCGACTGCGTTCCAGAGGTGGGTCGGTCCCAAGTAGGCGTACCGGGATTGCCCCTCCCCAGCAAAGAACGCTCAGCACTTCCGGAGATTTTCCCAGAACCCCTTCACTCCAGGAACACTACTCCTGAATCGATACCATTGAACATGTTAAATGATCACTTTGTCTGATATTTTTAAAGGTTTGTCCGTACTATATTGTGGGTGAAATCCTTCTGTGGAACAGAAAAGCTCAAGCCGACTCAATCTCGAGATGAACCCGGCGCCCCATCGCCGTGGCAATGTTCACCAGAGCATCCAGCGAAAATCGCGATACGCGGCCACGCAACAGATCGTTCATGCGTGGTTGGGTCACGCCGCAACGATCAGCCGCTTCCAATTGCGTCCAGCCGCTTTCCTTCACGATGGCCGCAATTTTCTGCATGAGTTCGGCTCGTGCCCTCAGGTTAGCCGCTTGTTCAGGCGTGTCGGCAATCGCATCCCACACACTGACGTAACTCTCGATCTTGCTCATTTTCGACCTCTCATGAGTTGGGCGAAGCGTTCCTTCGCGGTGTCGATATCTCTCTTCGCCGTGGCTTGCGTCTTCTTCTGGAAGGCGTGAAGCACAAACACCGCATCAGTGAGTCGGGCCGTGTAGATCACCCGATAAGTACCGGAGTCATCCCACACCCTGATTTCTTCAACACCGTTGCCAATCGAAGGCATAGGCTTGAAGTCGTCGGGCTGTCCACCACGCTGTACCTTGTCGAGTTGATAGCCCGCATCGTGTCGTGCGTCCTCCGGAAAGTCTCGCAGGCACTTGAGCGAATCACCGAGAAATCGCACTGGTTTCATGCTACGAAGTATATCCGTTTGAATATGCTTTGCAAAGTCCCCAAAAACTGAAGTGGCTATGAACACCGGTTGTATTTCTCGACACATTTCCGGATGAACCGGCGGGCCTTCTTCCTGATTTTTTGGGGCCGTCTTTGGGATCCGTTAACTTTCAGAGATGTGCCTTATTTATGATTCTACCCGTATGGACGACTTTTGCTGTTCAATGAATGTCAGTGGAATGGATTGGCAGGCCCACTCAGAATGTTGAGTTTCCTTGTCGGATAATACCGCCCCTCAGATTGCCAAGGCGAGGGTCAGAGGAAAGATTGGCAGATCCAATGAACTCTCCCGCCACTAAGCTGACGCTGTAGTGGGGGTTTCCGATCTCACGAGCGGACGTTCCTCTTTCGCCGAGGATGCGCGAAGGCGTTTGGGCCTTTGCGTCTTATGCTCCTCTCCGGAGGCTTTGACTTCGGACCGTTCCGGCCCTAGTTGTTTCT
>JAKCCY010000117.1 GCA_021838765.1 Nitrospirota bacterium | reverse complement strand
CCCGATGGAGAGACCTGAAAGACTCATCCCTGTTCGTGCTTTTTTTCTTGCCGCCTCAATCTGTGTTCCTGCTCTGGGGATGTCGCGGGTAAATGTACCCAAAAGATCGGTATCATAGCCCGCCACTCTCTCCACTTGGCATCCAAGGGCTGGACCCAGAACAGGGGCGATCACCCGCTCCTTCCCGTGCTGGGTCAGCAGGGCTATCTTTCGGCCACGATAAAGGAATCCATTTTCTGATGCCATCGGGATGACTTCCCCTTCTTTAGCTATCATTGGTCAATTCCAGCGGATCTCTCCAGCACATCCTGACGGGGTCAAAGGGCACTTTCCGCACCCTCCCTATCCCCAAAGACTTAAGCGTCTCTTCCAAAACGGAAACCACCGATGATTGCGATGCCCGATCCACGACACTTCATCTCCGCTCTCATGACTCGGCCCCTCTTGACCTCAGAACCTCCTGCAACACCAAATACGCCTCCGTCAACTCTGTCCTGATACGTGTTATGGCTTCAGTATCCTTTCTGCTCCTGGCCGCAAAAACTTCCGGGGCCAGTTCATGGAGAGTGTCGTAAATCCGTCCAAGCGCATCAAACTGGGGCGTTCCCCTGTACCGGGTCATTCCTGCATGCTCGATCCACTGTGCCGATATCCCCTTTTGAAGATCCGTCCATTCGATACTCAAGTCCCCACCTTGATCAAGCCCGGACATAAGCCCTTTCAGGAAAACCCTCAGGGCCTGCCACATCATCAGGAGAGGGCTATCCCGCAACCAGCCCCTATCCTTTGACGTTTGCTCCTTCCATGATGGAAAAGGCTTCCATTTTTCCTGCCATCCCGGAATCATTGATGGAAGCATTGGCATGGCGATTCCGAAACCTTGAGCAACAGGGCATCCGATCAAAATGAGAAGTGCCCCTTCCTCCTCACTCTCAACCCCCTCTGCCACCATATCGATCAACATCATGCGGGCAGCGACAGAGAGGCTCAGGATGATTGCCAGATTCTTCTGGCTTTCCAGTATTCGATGGACAAAACACCGGTCTATCTTCACCTCCTTGATATCGAGCTGCTGAAGGGATGTCAGGGATGCCTGCCCCGTTCCGAAATCATCAAGGCTGACAGAAACACCCAACCTCCTGCACAAGTCGATCGTCTTACGGGCTCTCTCCATATCCCGAAGCGCCTCCGTTTCCGTCACTTCGATCTCTATGAGCAGATGTTCTGGGCGTTCATGTCTGGCAAGAATTTGGCCCAACTCCTCAATGAATCCTTCTGAAAGGAAGTGGCGCGCTCCGATATTCACGCTGATGCGCAAATCGATCCCGCTTCTGCTCCATTCTTTCTGCTGAAGCAGGGCATTTTCAAGAACCCATCGACCGAGAGCAACGATCATCTCGCTTTTTTCGACTACTCCGATAAAGGATTCCGGAGTAAGGAGCCCACGTTCCGGATGGTTCCAGCGAACGAGGGCTTCCACTCCAAGCATCTGGCCGGTTTCCATATTGACCTGGGGCTGGTAGTAAAGACAAAGCTCCCCATTTCCGAGCGCCCGCCCGAACTCAGTCAGGATCCGGTGTTGAGCCAGAAGGGATTCCTCCATCCCGCTCTCAAAAACCGCCCAACCGTTGCGCCCCAGATCCTTTGCCCGATACAGGGCCATATCGGCATGGGCGATCAGAGAGGTCGCATCTCCCTCATCAGGAGGGCAAAGAGTGAGCCCCAGACTCCCCGAGATCCAGACCAGTTCTCCGGCCCCATTACCCACATCAAAGGGATCCAGAAGCGATTGAACGATTTTCGTGAAAAGTTCCTGGGAGACAGCTCCCTCAGAAAGCCCCGTCAAAAGAAGACCGAACTCATCTCCCCCCAGACGGGTCAGCGTGTCGGTTTTCCGCAGAAGGCCCCTCAGTCTTTTTGCAACCTGAACAAGGAGCTCGTCTCCCTTTTGATGGCCCAGACGGTCATTCACAACTTTAAAGCCGTCCAGATCAAGAATTCCCACCGCGACCCGCTCCTGAACTCTCCCTGAGCGGAGAAGCGCCTGACCGATCCTGTCCAGAAAAACCCGTCGGTTAGGAAGATCGGTGAGGTCATCATGCGTCGCCATATGCTCGATCCGGCATTCATTCCTCTTTCTTTCGGTGATATCCTGGGCAGAAATCACAAGTCCTCTTCGAGATCCGTCCGGATTAAAAAGAGGAACCTTTGCGACATCCAGCACGATCAGATTACCGGCAGAATCAGCAAGAGTCTCGATTCCACCCATTGGTCCACCCAGGCTCCATGCCATATTGTCTGAGCGAATACACTCCTCATGGACTGAAGCGAAAGCAGGATGGGCGGAAGCGATCTCAAGGTCGGTCTTCCCCATCCACTCACTTTCTCCTTCGAGACCGAACAGGCGGAGCCCCGAAGGGTTTACCGTTTCCCATCGGCCTTCCCCATCCTTGAAAAAAATGGCTTCAGGAAGGTTCTCAATCAGGGTGCAGAGTCTTTCTTCCGATTCCAGACGTGCCTGTTCGGAGAGAATTCGATGCATGGCAATCCCGATCTCCTGAACAAGAATCTCAAGTAGAGAGAGATCGAAAGGGTCAAAACGAAAGCTTGGATGAGCACTCGCGATCCAGACTGCCCGGGATTCGGGAAAGGGAACCACCATGAAACTCTTCGCTCCCAGCAAGGAGATTTCGGGAATAAGGGCGTCATAACCCGGAAGATCGTCGATGAGGAGTCCCCCGCCCGATTCGGAAAAGATGGCGCTCAAAGAGAAACTCTCCCACCCTCCATCCCGGTCCAAAGGATCGGGAATTTCCGGGAGAGCCCTGAAAAGGGTCTTCCATAGAAAAGCCCCCTCCGATTCCCCCGGAAGGCAAACCCCGCCATAATCCGCTCCTGTCATGCGACAAAAAGAATCCAGAGCCCTTTCAAGGAGCCCGTCGATATTTTTTTCAAGAGCGATCTCTTTGATCAGATCCAACAAAATCGCCTGGTGTTCGGCCAAATGAACGTGTTCCAGAACCGCGCCAAGCTGGCGTCCCATCGCTTCCAGAAAAGGAAGATCTTGTGGGTCAAGCTTCTTTTCGCCAAAGGTCCCAACAACAAGAGCTCCCACCGTCCGTTGGCGGTTTTTGACGGGAACAGCAATCTCACCCATCATTCCCAATGTTCGAACTTCCGGCAGAGCCCCTGAAAATCTTTGGTAATCCTCAATCATCAGGGACTGTCCACTCTCAATAACTTTTCCGGCAGCCCCCTCCCCTGCTTTGAGGGATTTTTCCAAAAGGGGCTCCATCGAAATCCGGGGATCGCGGGAGACCACCGCCCGCAAAGAAAAAGCCCGTAAAGAGGGGTTCCAGAGAACAACCTCCCCATTATCGGAATTGGTCAACTGGCAAATTGCTTCCAGCGCCCCTTTGAAAAGATCCAGCAGTTCTGTTTCGCGGGTCAGGTCTTCCATCCATTTCAAGAGACTCTGTGCCCGACTTTCGTGATGTTTTCGTATAGTCTCACTCTCCCGGTTCCTGAGCCCCAAAGAGATGTTATCTGCCAGAGAAGAAATCAGGGGAATCAGCTCCGGAGTAAAATAGCCCGTCTCATCCGATTCAATAATCAGTGCGCCGCAGAGTGTTTCTCCTGAAGCCAGGGGGAAGCTTGCCAATGCCCCAATCCCCTTTGCCCGACAGGAATCCATGAGAGAGTCCCCGGGCAAAACGTTCAACACATCGTTCCAGACGACCGCGCTTCCAGTTTTGAGAGTCTGTTCCAATATTTGTCTGCCGACACCGGAAGGATCATGACCTCTTTTCCCCTCATGGAAGTCATATCGCGCCGACCGGCTTTCTTGATCGTAGTGTCCAATCCAGACCGATAGAAGCCCCACCTCCTCAAAGAGGATGCGGCAGGTACTCCTGAAGAGCTTCTCCCGGTCCGGGCATGAGAGGAGCAAACGATCAATACGGGAAAGAGCCCGGTAGAAACGATTCTGGCGAAGTACGCTTTTATCGCTGAAACGTTGCTTCTGGACTAGAGACATAACTCCTTGAACCCCCGTGATTTCTCTTTCAAAACATGCCATCCAGCCAGCCTGTGGACGGATCTCCTTTTTTCTGCAGAGGCAGATCCCTTTTTCTCTGAGATCTCCCGAGCCATATCCACCCGATCAGGAGCCCATCTTCCCCTTTCCCAATCCCGGGAACGATGAGCCCCATCTCTTTTAACCTTAAATCTCACAATGAATATTCTCCTTGGTCGGAGATTTCATGACACTCGTTTCCATTGCTTGTCCGTTGTCCTTTGGTAGATGCCACCGTGCTCGTTGTCGATTTCAAAGATGAACAACCACCGGTTTTCCACCAGCTCTCGAACGAGCTCGTGCTTGGCGATGATGTCGTCAATCGCCGATTTTGGTGCTTCAAGAAAGACATTCAGGCGCAGAGGTTCGTGCACCCACCTCTCCCCGTCATGGAGCGACTGCATCGGAAGACCGACACGCAAGTCTCCGCCATTGCCTTCCAATACCCCTATGTTTCCTCCAACGATGTTATGCAGAACCTTATTTCCGCTACCAAATCTTTTGTTGTCCACAACCGATGCGTAATACTGCAGGTTAATCCAGTTCGCAACCACCATCGGCGCGGTCATGATGAGCTCCAGCACTCCAAAACCTTCATCTTTGCGCCAGTCATAGTCGTGCAGGAACGATCTTCCGGAAAGATCGATTCCCGCCGTTCTCGAACGCGGTGCCGCAATAAAAGCGGCGTTCCCGGCAAGACCCCATTCCGGCCGCACCTGGGACCAGTCCCGGCTACGTTCATGAACCAGTGCATCAACGATCTCCGGAGATGAATCCGGAATTCCGAGCAGACTCGAACGCTCCATTCGCGTCAGTTGTCCTGCTTTCGCAAGCCAGTCTCTGAGCTGTCTCAGGTCTTGGCCATGCGTTGTTTCGATTTCCTCCGTATCGAAGAGATCAACCCTGTCAACGGTTGTATCGTGCAATGCGCCTATAAAGCGGGTATCGGGTGGAATATGAATCCCTTTTTCCGCCAGCTCCTCCCGGACCTTGGATTCATTCAGCAAGGAGGCAATGACCCTGGCACTCACTTCACCTGTCTGCCCTGCGCAAGCTCCGCAATCGAGTCCCGTAGCATAGGGATTGTTGTACGTGCTGCTTCCATGGCCCACCAAAAGAACCAGCCGCGCAAAATTGCCAGTCATCGACATTGCCCGCAAGATCAGCTCCGCCAGACCTCCCCTGTTTGTCGGAGGGACTCCGACCGTTGGGGAATCGGCTGTTTTTTGCCGGGTTTTTGTAATGTTCTTTCCATGGGAAACAGCCTCAATGGTCGGAACAAGTTTTCCTTTTACGCCGGGATGGTGTCCCTTCTCGGCAGGGTGGGGAACGGGTCGACTCCACCCAAAGGTGTCTCCCAGCAGTTTTGCACCATAAAGCAACCCGGTCGACTCCACAAACGAAAAGCAGGAGGAGGGAGAGCTTTTGAAGCTTTTCCAGTTGTTGGCACCATGAAGACTTTTCCGGCGATATTTGATTGCTTTTTCCACATCATGGTCGCTGCCCCCTCTAATACGTTCGTGTCCTTGCCATCCAGGCGACAAAAGGACCGGCAGATGAATCCTCGGCTCCGATGCCCCAAGAGGAACAAACTCCATGAATGCTCCAAAAAATCCGGCAAATCCAACGGTCTGGACGCTCGGAGCAACGGTCTCCAAAGCTCTCCGATAGACCTCCGAACGGACATCGATGCAGAATGCTGCCTGGACTGAAGGTCGAACAGGCGCGGCATGCTTTCCGTTTCCAACCTTGCCAGACTGAGCCAGCTCGGCAATGATTTTTCTCTGATAACTCATCTCAAAAGCTGTCTGGAGGGCAAAATCGAGCTGTGTTCCATCCATTGCCCCATTTTTTGCAGTTTTCCCAATGGCCGGCTGAGTCCAGACTTGTCTCCATTGAGGCAACTCCCGGGAATGAAAAAGGATCAATTCCCAAGCCAGACGAATGGCCAGAAGATCAACAATGGAGTTCTCCTCACCTCCGACCAGCTCCTTTTCCCATCGCAGGTAACGAGCCCAGGAGGCCCATCCGCCAACACTCATCAATGCCGCAAGAAGATAATCTTCCAGCATGTCTGCCGGTATCCCGAGTCTTCGCACAGCAAGGGCAATAAGGCTTTCTGCGTTTTGAGGAAGCCCTGCAACAAACCTTCTGACATCTCGCAGCCCCATCATCCTCGGGCTCAGATCGATTTGCGCATATTGGCGCCATGCCTCGTAAAGGCCTTCCTTTTCGTAGGACTCCTTCCAGATGGCCTGCCCCTGATCAAAATAAGAGGCACAAAACTGGCTGATTTGCTCAAGAATAAATCCGCTCCATTGCGTCTTTTCCCTGTCGCCAAGAACATCTGAAAACAGGGGAGTTGGAGCAGGAAGAATCGGACTGTCCATCCCGAGAGATTTCTCCGCTTCGGAAACAGTCATATCCAGCCCCTGTTCTTTCAGAGCCTTCTCAAGATCAGCCCGGGCAATGCGTCCCGACAAGATCTGTTCTGCATAATAGCGACGGGGCATGAGAAGGGAAGATCTGGCCACTCTTCCCAGGATTTCATTTGCTTTTTCGAAATCCTGATCGCGCAGCCCAAAATAGGGACTGACGGCAACAAAAGCATCAAGAGGCCAAAGTGGAGCGATTCGCTGGCATACCGCAGATACGGCGGATTGAACCGAAAGGGATTCATCAGCAGTAACGGATCCGCTGTTCTGAATGGTCGAGAGACTCATGATCAAACTCCTTTTGCTTGGGTATATGGGTTATGGGCCGGTGTTCTCCAGATGCGACTGACAAGCCTTGAAAAGGGAATATCAACATACAACCCGTTATAGAGATACACATGAACTTTTCGGGAAAAAGGATTCCCCATCCACTTCGGCAGGCTCTGCTGTATGAGCAGGATGGAAACAAAAACCATCATCACAAGCCCGACGAGAACGAACTGGTCTGGACCGCTGATCAACCTGACCGCTGGCAGACTCGTTGCCAGCATGAAATGAAAGGCGGCATGCAAACTGAAATACGCAGTACAAACCAGCGCACTGAGAACAGCCGCACGAGCGATAAAAGCCGCTCCCATGCCGGCCTTGAAAGACCCAAGAAGCAACTGGGTCATAGCAACTCCAAGGATGACGCCTAACGCCAGCAGTGCCGGTTGATGCTCAGGGGTCAACCCGAACACAGTGCCAATGCCAATGGTAACCAGCACCGCGAAAGCCGATACGACAATCCACTGCCCGATTGTCGGCGTCGACTGCGCAGGACGAACAGCCGGCGCACGAAAGACATCGACGCCACTGCCCGAGGAAAGAAAAGCATGCGCCTTGTACAAAGAGTGTCCCACCAGGTGCAGCATTGCGAGACTGTAAAGACCTAGCCCGCATTCCAGCAACATGAACCCCATCTGGGCGGTGGTCGTCCAGGCCAGATAAACCTTCAGGCTTGTTTGGGTCAGCATGACCAACCCGGCAGCGGCAATGGTAAGCAGTCCGATCATTGCCAGGGCACTGGAGGCACTGATCGACTGGGACATAATCGGACTCATGCGCACAACCAGAAAGGCTCCGGCGTTGACAATACCCGCATGCAGAAGGGCCGAAACGGGGGTCGGAGCCTCCATCACCTGAATCAGCCACCCTTGCAGGGGAAACTGGGCCGTTTTCAGGGCGGCGGTCAAGACAATAAGCCAGCTTGCCAGCTGAAGGGAAAAGGGAAGACCGGCGCTCTTTGCAGCCATCAGATGAAAGACCGTCTCGAACTGCATGCTGTGGAGAGTCGAACCGATCAGCAACACCGCAATCAAAAGGCTCGTCTCTGCAACCCGGCTGATAATCCATTTCTTTCGAGCCGCAAGGACAGCTCCCGGGCGTTCCGGATAAAAAACCAGAAGGTGATGCAGGCAAAGGCTCGTGGAGATCCAGCCGAATGCAAACATCAGCATGTTTCCGGAAACAATCATCGTCAGGATGGAAGCCAGAGTCAGATTCAGCCAAGTGTAAAATCGGACCTGATTTTCTTCGCCCCCAAGGTAG
>JAKCCY010000116.1 GCA_021838765.1 Nitrospirota bacterium | reverse complement strand
TGGTGAGTGATTATACGGCATAAACGGTCGGCAATCTCCGAGTGTCGGGGAACGGTGGCTTGTTTTCCACTTTTCGGATTCCGATAAACGTCATGCTTGCCGCCATGCCGGACTAAAACGCACCCTTAATTTTTCAGCTTTCGGATAAAGGTTCCCCGTTTCACGCCGTCAGCACGAGGCTTTTTCTGCGCGATCCATCAGGAAGAGAACGGATGAGCCGATAGGCGTCCTGGATGTTCTCCTCCAGCTCTTCCAGTGTTTTCCCCTGACTCGCAACCTCCGGGCATTCGATAAGATGACCGACAAACCATCCCTCGTCTTCCCAATATTCCAGAGTCAACGTTTCTTCTCTCATTGTCTCTCCGTCATCATCAGGTTGATTTTGGATTGCCTTGGATCTCGCTAGATTAATGATGATAGTTTGCTACTGAAAATGTTGACTGTCAATTTCGAAGGAAGGCCCCTTCCGGAGAAGAGGCCCGAGGGGTAGGATGGTGTGGTGGGGGAGGATGGCCCCCCTGGGGGAGAGGCCGGGGGGGTAGGCGGGGAGTTCTATTACGGTTTCCCATGGACGGAGATATTCTGTCCTGGGAGTCCCTCCTTCTTCCAGGGACTCGGGGACGACAAACGAAATCCCATCTTTTTCGTGGGACATGGGAACAAACTTCACCGGGTCCACGGGCAATTGCCTCTTCTTTGGATCGTTCATCTTGAAGTGTTTATTGAGCGTTTCCATTGACTCTTTTATGGTCGTCTTCCTCCTGCGCTTTACCGGAAGGGCTTTCCCTGGGTACAGAGACTCCCACATACCTATCAGCCAAAACCTCATTGATCTCCCAACGGTCCGACGCAGTTGATACTTCATTGAACGGTGAAGTCCAAAAGTTGCTGTAATTTTTCTTCCCGAGAAAGGAAATTCATCAATCATTCGACGACCGATAGGAGGGAAGGGGGGTTGAGAGGTTCCTGCTTCTTCCATTCCCCAATATTCGGTCATGTCGAAAGACTTTGTGCTGTGTCAACGAAAATGGCATTTTTCTGGTTTGAGCCGATCAGGCTGACCGGGTCTTTTGACGAAGCCGGGCCTGTGCTCCGACGAGGGGCTTCCCTTACTTTTCAGAGCGTTTTTTATTGGCTCTAGACCAGCAAAGTTTTCTTGACGCTGCTTGATGGTTTCTTTTCCATTTTGGGTGTCATCTGGAGTGGGAAAGTTGGAGCGGAATGGAGCCGTTCATGGTTGTATTCGTGGAGTTGGTCGCGAGGATTTTCTTGGTGTTATCAAGTCCCCCCAAGGCCTAAAGTCCGGACGGATGCCTTATGGAGCCGTCCGAATCTTTCTGTGGAGAGTGGATGTCCCACAGGGATCCGGGAATGGATGACCTCCTCGTCCCGCAGAATTAGGATCGGAACGTGGGGGAGAGATGGTGAGTGCTGTTGTCAGACAATGTGAAGGGGTCTGCCCAGGTTCTTGGGAGGAGTTTCCAGTGCTTTTCGGATGGCGGGCACGACATCGGCGGGCGTCATGGACAGGTAATGTTTCCAGAAAACGATGGCCCGGGAAGGGCCGTCGCAGACACGGATAAAGAAGAATTCGTACCCCGCAGGTTGAAATAGTAAGGGTTGCTGTGCCGCGGCTCATGAGGCCTCTGAGGTGAGAAAGGCCTTGTCGGGAGAGTTTTCGTTTGTCCGGGATCGTCCCCATGGCTTCACCGACGGGCCTTTCTGAGAGCGGACGTTGTCATGCTGATTCGGGGGAGGCCAACCCTGTTTCGGGAACAAAGAGATCCTGCTCCGGGGATCGCTCCTCCTGGGTGCGGACGCAGTTTTTTCCGCCCCTTTTGGCGGAATACATCAGGTTGTCGGCCCGTCTCAGGAGCTCCGCCATCGGTTCTCCCGTCCGGTACTGGGTCAGGCCGATACTGACCGTCACCCGCGTTCCGTTGGAGCGAAAAACGCCCTCTTCGATCCGACGGCGGAGGTTCTTCGCCGGCGGATCGGCCTCTTTGAGGGAGAGGCCCGGCAGAAGCAGCAGAAACTCTTCCCCTCCGAGACGGACGAAAATGTCCCCTTTGCGTATGACGCTTCGAATGGATTCCCCGATCATTGCCAGGACCTGATCGCCCGACTGATGGCCGTCTTGGTCATTGATGCTCTTGAAGTCGTCGATGTCGAGAAGGGCGATAGACAGGGTCATTCCGGAAATGCGCTCGGCTTGGGCCATCAGCCTCGAGAGGTGGTCCAGGCCGGCTTTGCGGAGGAAGGCTCCCGTGAGCCCGTCGAGTGTCGCTTCGCGCGTCAACCGGAGCTGGTAGGCATGAATGACTCCGTAATGATACCAAGCGAGGACCACGGCGACTCCGTAGGCGAGGAGCGCGGTCAGAAACATGGCGGGGGGGACGGGCGGAATGCGGGCTAGAACGGGAAAGAGGATATATCCCACAGTGATGCCGACCATGGCGACTGCGTTCCATACAAGTGCCCTCCTGACTCCCAGAAGAAAAAAATAGGTGAGGGGAAAGACCGGGTACCAGATCAGCATCAGGATTTCGTTTGCTGAGAGAACGGCCCCCGAGATCTGCTGAATGAGAATGAGGCCGGCGAAAGCGGCGAGGATCCTGTCGAGGTCCTGAGGACGTTGACGAAGCCAGAGCAGGAGTAGGGGGGCGACGACCGAAAAAAGGACCGACGGGAGAAGCCGGACAAGGTCGTTTCGGGAGAATTCGATTCCCGTCATCACGAGCGAGGACAGGATGCCGATGACCCCTGCCACCTTGAGGAAGCGGATGCGGTCTCGTATGAAACTTTTGTCTTCGGGGAGTTCCTGAGCGTCGGCTCGTTCCCTGTTCGTCGCCATTGATCAACTCCATAGCACAACCATGCAACAATGAGGAACCCGAGAAGTTGATGCGAAACGGGAAGGCATGAAAAGAAAAGGCAGAGAAGATCTTCATGGGTCCGTTGGGGATAGGAAGACCACACCCTGGTGATTGTGACAAGATGATTCTAGGAGTTGGGGGACAAAATGGCAAATGGAAACCATCCTCCCCCCCTCTCAGCCTCCCCGAAGCTTTTTGAGCGTGCCGAGAGTGTGTTCGATCCCGGCGATCGCCCGTCCCTTCCCGATGACGCTGTCAATCCCGTTCGTTCCCGTGTAGGGGCGGCCGTTTAACGTGAAGAGCACCTTCCCGGACTTTTCGTGGATCCTCACGAGGCGAATCTTCAGCCGTCCCCCATAAAGCGTCATCTCGTGGTCGGTGTCGAGAAGGATCGGAACGTCGTTGTAGACCATGAGCCCGATGTGGTGGCCGATGGGACACGAGATGAGGACGATCCGGAAGTGAGGGAACCACTCCGAGTTGGCGGCGACAGTCTTCGTTTTCCCGTCGATCGTCCAGGTCTCCCCCACCATCATGGGGGCGGAAAAGGATGCATACTCCGCAATCTGCCCGGCGTGGGTGTAAACCCCGAAAATCCGTGTCGAAGTCTTTTTCGGCACCTGACCCACCGGATATTCATCGAGCGGGTGGGGGCGGATCGAGACCCCGTCCAGCGTCCGCCAGAGTAGGGCCAGATCTCCCTTCGGTCCTGGCATCAGGTAGGTGAGGACACTGTCCCCCACATCGAAGCTCCGGCCCGCCAGGACGGAGAAGTTCCGGCAGGTCTCCTCCTGAAGATCTTTTTTGACGAGAACGGCCCGTTGGCCGAAGATCACCCCCCGGTCCCCCACGGGAAGATGGGTCTCGAGCGGGGTGGCGTCGTAGACGAGCCCTCCGGCCGGGATCAGGACCGGGGCGGGCCGACGGGTTTTCTGTCCTTGTCCTTTTTATGGACGATCGACGATCCCTTGATGACGAGGCTCTCGATGGTCCGGTTCTTCCCGTCCTTCATGGGAACCTCCCGCCATCCGGGAAGGACCCGGGAATCCACGACGGGGTCATGGGGAAGGAGCTCCGCCCCCGGGATCAAAAGATGTTTGCACCCGAAGGACTCCGGGGACAGGAAGGGGTCGAAGGGAAGGGGGTAGGAAGACGCTCGGGTTGCTTTCTCTCCACCGGCAAACAGGATCCCTGCGACAAGGATCACCGGAACGAGAAGAGTCCCAAACCTCATTGTTTTAGCTCCTGGGTGGAAAGGATCGCGTCTCCCGTCGTATCGCCTCCCCCCATCTTACCCCCCTCCCAATGTTCTTTATTGGACATAATTGTTCAATACTTGAGTCCTAGTGTCTCGAATGTTTCCTTTATTGGTGTGTATTTAATTTTTTGGCATTGCCATTGCTTAACTGGCAGTGAAGTCTTCCTTGCTGGCTGACGCAAGCCAGCACTCTTCTTTTCCGGAGTCGCCTGACTCCGATCAATACATTCCGAGTCTCCGTCTGGTGGATCCCCGACAATTATGAGCGAAGGAGCGAAATCACCCCCTCGGGGGCGATCTCTGTCATGGCCAAGGTGGGAAATTTGCGAAAACTGGTGAGTCTTCCGGAACTGGTCCGGAGCCATGAACTCTGGGGAAGTTTTTTCGATCTCTGGTTTCTGATTCCCCTGGTGGGTCTCATGGTCAACGCAGAACAGGGCGGGACCCCCAAGAATATGGCAGTTGACCTTCTTGTCATGGGGGGGACCTGGTTCCTTTCGGCACTCATTTTCCGGACAGCGATTCCTCTTCAGCCCCTTAAGGTCTGGGCTTTCCTTTTCCTGATTTTGCATCCGACCCCTTTTGTGGCCTCACTCTCGTCGGTGATTCTGGGCCTTCTCCTTTTCCTGTCTGGCCAGGTGGGTCTCTCGGCTTTCCTCGAGAAGAACATGTCGGATGCCTCCCTGCTCCGGGTTCGTCGATCGGTCAGCCTGTATGTTCGGGCTATCGCGATCCTTTCGATGGGAATCATCTTTCTCAGAGATTTTCCGTTCTTGCTTCCCTCTGGGATGCTGTCCCTTTTCCCCTCCAGGTTACCGCTGTCCGTAAGTCCTCTTCTCTCTGTCTTTCTTCTCGTGCTTCCACAGCTGCCGGTTACTCTGGTCAACGGGGTCCTGTCGACAGTGAGGGAGAGGAGACAAAGCGGAGTCCTGACATCTGATAGCCAAAGGCGGCTGACTGGGCAGAACCTCTCCCTGTGGCTGGGTTTGGCGGATTTCTCGGCCGGACTCCTGGGGAGCCTGCCTTTCTGTCATGGCTCCGGCAATCTCTGGATTTACCGACGCCATGGTGTGAGGACGGTGCTGCCCTCCGTCGTTTCGTCCCTCGTCTTGATTGGACTGGGGATGGTGCTGTTATGGCGGGGGGGGCTTATGCCGTCCTCGATGGTGTGCGGGAGTTTTCTTGCAGGATTCCTGATTGTCGAGTCCTTTTTGAAAAAGCGGGAGAGGGGGCTCGCAGTATGCGGGACGGGATCGCGTGGGAATGTATCCGGGGCGATCGAGATCTGGGCCGCAGCCGGCGGGATGATCTCCGGAGGTCTCATCCTGGGAGGATTGCCTTTATTGTTGGCATTCCTGCTCGGAGCGAATGCAGCGATAGTCGTTGCCGGAAAGAGCCATTTCCCTCAGAAGTCGGGGGAAGTAATCGGCACGGTCCCTGTGTCTTCTTTTGCCATCAGTCCCGGAGGAAGTCTTAGAGATGTCGGTCACTCTTATGGAGTGAGGGACAAAAACGCAGGGACCGAGGCTGTCCCTCCTGCTCCTCCCCACATCGGGCCAGATTTCCCTTGTGAGGAATATGGAGTGTCCTGTTCGGTCGATCCGAGCCTTCCTGCACTTCCTTCCTCACCCCTTATCACGGTCTTGAGCCTCTCTATACGACGCTTCTCCTCTCTGATCGTCGTGCTGTGGGCTCTTCTGTCGCTGTTTTCAAAAATATCGCCACGATCCAAATCCCCGTTCGCCTTCGATCGCCTCCTTCCTTTCTCTGAATTTTTCCATCTTCTCCCCCTTTGCCTTCGGGCTCCCTAAACGTCTCCTTTTCGAAGGCTTCATTCACGTCAGTGTGTCTCCCCGCATCCGGGCATCACAATGACGACCACTGTCTGAGCGTCTTGAGTCTCACGGAATGAATGAAAAGGAGAAGATCATGATCCGCAACATGGTAAGTCCGCTGGCAATTCTTTTCTGTCTGTTCGTGCTGGGAATGGACAATGCCCTGGCGGCCGCACCCGTTCCGCAATCTCCCCCGTCGGGTGGAGAGGGCTCGTCCGCCAATCCCTTCAATATGTCTGGCAGCGCCTTGGATGAGCTTGCGCCAGACCTCAATCTTATGAGGCCAAACTACCTTCCGTGGGGACCCTTGACGAGTGGTCCCTTCTTCACCGGAAATGCCAACACTGTCCCTGTGGGGTCCTTCTTTGTTCGAGACGCCTGGTCGGACAATCTGATGTTCGGTCAGGGACTCAACCTTTCCTCGATGACCGGATTGCAAAGGCTCGATGTCGGACTGATGAAGAATCTGGAAATGGATGTCGTTGTCCCTATCGGGATCAACAGTCAAGACAATGCCGGTACGGGATTTCGGTCAATAAGCGAGTGGGGGCCTGGCGATACCGTTGTCTTCTTCCGCTACAACTTTCTTTTGGAAAACGATGTCTATTCCTTCTGGCATCGTCCGTCCCTCACCATCGAGCCGCAATTTGTCCTTCCCAGCGGAAAGTATACCGAGCTTTCCCCGACGGCCAACGGCCTGGACCAGATGGGAAACGGGACGTTCAATGAGGGTCTTTATCTCCTCGTCAAAAAGAGCGCGAAGCCTTTCCGATTCTTTCTGCAGGTGGGGGATATCATCCAGAATCCCACGACAGTCGGCGCCAACTATGCCAGCAACAATGTCACCTTCACGCCGCTGCCATGCACGCCGACAGGGGTTTGTCAGAATGGGCGGTTCAACATGGTCGACGGCAACCTTACCTCCTATTCGATGGCGCTCGAACAGATCCTGGATGACTCTTGGGGGCTCGGATATGTCCTCGAGGTGGTCGGGCAAACTCAGTCGGGGAGCAGTCTCTTTTTTGGAAATGCCACGGTCCCGTCCTGGAGCTTCCTTTGGGCGGCTCCCTCCTTCGAGATCAAGTATCCGAATACCAAAAGGATCGTGGTGACGTGGAGCGCAGGTGTCGCGCTTCCCGTGTATCAATCAAACATTCCCCAGATGGTGACCCCCTTTGGGATGGCCACCGTCTGGTACAACGGTATCTTCGGATACAGGGGAGAGTGAGCGATGAAAAAGTCGAATGTCTGCGGATTGAAGAAGGGAATCGCGAAAATGGCGGTGTTTTCTTTGCTGGTCGTAGGATTTCAGGGGTGTGCAAATATGAAGACCTCCGAAGAGCAAGCTTACCTGGCCGAGCAGGAAGGATATGCGGACTACCGTCACGGTGATCTCCCGGGGGCAGAAAAGGATTATAGGGAAGCGTTGAAGAATGACCCGAGTTCGTTGCGATTTCGACGGAACCTTGCCGTTGTCCTCTACCGGGAGGGAAAGAAGGCGGAGTCCCTCCAACTATTCGATACGGTTTTGCTTCCTGGCGAGAAAGGAGAGCGGCACTTTAGGCTCGCCCGGGCCAATGCCTATTTGCATGAGCATGATTACAGGAGGGCCCAGAATGATCTCCAGAAAATTCTCATCGAGGGACGTTGGCCCAAGGGATTCCGTCTTGTGGAGGCTTATTCCGACATCCGGACAGGGTCTTACAGAGAGGCTTCCATCGTTCTCCATGAGGTTCTCCGCGAAAGACCGGACGATCCGGTCGCTCTCGGATACCAGTCCATTGTCTACCGACAGATGGGAGAAGCGGGTCGGGCCCGGAAGACATTCCTCAGCGCATGTCTGGCAGGCCGGTCCAAACAGTTTCGCAAAAGTCTAGAAAGGATTTATCAAGCCTGCGACAGCGCAAGAAGACTCCATTGAGCGATCGATGATGATGGTTCAATCGGATGATCGGTGGAAAAAACTTCTGGCAGAGCCGCTTCCTGGATTTGGAAAAGCAAGAATGGAATGGGATGGTGTTTTGTCGCAAGCCATGGGGAGGGGGGGCGCGAGGGGATGCCCCCCCTCCTTTTTTGTCCGCTCTTTGTTCGTTTGTTCACAAAAGGTGACGATGTCTTTGGGCAGTTTTCAAGGGTGTTTTTTTG
>JAKCCY010000115.1 GCA_021838765.1 Nitrospirota bacterium | reverse complement strand
CAGGTCGTAGACTCCGTAAGGAGCGACCTTCCCCAAGTCCGGATCGATAAAGTCATGCACGCGGACCTCTTCGGGACGGCCCTGGGGTTGCCATTCCCGACCCGCGTTCCTGAAGTCTCCGACGAGTTCCTTCTTTTTGGTGTCGACGGAGATGACAGGAGCTCCGGTCCGCTGGAAGTCCGAGACCGTTTTTGCGATGAATTCGAACTGGGCATCCCGGTCTTCGTGCTTGCCCCCTTCGTGGGTCTTCCTCACCGACTGAAGGCTATAAGCCCATATTCAAGGCAGAATGCTCCCTGTGAAACAGAATACATCCGGGGGTACCGGAGGTAAGTCTGGGGAGATGCCCGTCAATAGGATCGATGAACCAGAAAACCCCAGGAGTGATCTTGGGAATCCCTCGCGACAACCGCTTCTCTGGTTTGGCGGCGGGAGGATGTCAACGCAACCCTCTTCTGAAGAAATGGCCGGCCAGGAGAAGTGTCGTTGTCCCAATGCCCAGAAGTGCTGCATATTCCGGTAGCAAAATGGAGACTCCCGCTCCCTGAAGAAAGACTTCGCGGAGGATCACCATGAAATACCTGAGAGGGTTCAACAGGGTCAGGTCCTGGATGAAGGTTGGCATATTGGCAATCGGGCTTGCAAATCCCGAGAGAATGATCGAGGGCACAAGAAACAGAAAAGCTCCTAGAAGCCCCTGCTGTTGAGTGGAGACAAGGGAACTGATCATCAGTCCCACTCCGAGTCCGGAAAGAATAAACAAAAAGAGGCCCAGATAAAGTGCCTCGAGCGATCCTCGCAGTGGAATATGGAATATCAACACGGCCAGAACAATAATTCCGGTCGCTTCGACCATTCCGATCACGAACCCTGGAAGAACTTTTCCCAGAATGATATCCAAAGGGGTGAGCGGGGTGACGAGAAGCTGATCGAATGTGCCCTCTTCCCGCTCCCGGGCAACAGAAAGCGCGGTTACGAGAAGGGTTACCACAAGAGTCAGGAGCCCAACAATTCCAGGTACGATGAACCATCGGCTCTTGAGATTCGGGTTATACCATGCGCGTAGTGCGATCGGGGCGATCGGTGTGGGAATCCCCCTTGCCGTGGCAACGTCTGTGGTGTAGTTGTTGACAATCGTTTCGACGTAACCGAGAAGAATCATGGCGGTATTGGACTGGCGACCGTCAAGGAGTGCTTCGATCGTCGCAGGGTTTGAGGAAAGCAGGTTTCGGCTGAAGTTACTGCGGATATGGAGGACGAGCAGGACCTTTCTGTTGTTGATCAGTGGTGCAACTTCCTGTTCGCGGGTGATTGTTCCCACAAGCTTGAAGTTTGGAGAGCCGGAGAACCTGGCAAGGAGCTGTCTTGAATAAATGCCGGTGTCCTCATTCCAGACTGCGTAGGAAATGTTGTTCAGGTCAAATGTTGCCGCGTAACTGAAGACCAACAGCTGGACTGTCGGGGGAACGATCAGGACCATCCTGCTTTTCTTGTCGCGGAGAAGTGCCAGAAACTCTTTCTGGACAAGTCTCATGATCCTGAGCAATCGTTGCATTATTCAATCCTCTTTCTGCTGACGCGGAGAATCAGTGCAAACAGGAAAACAGCAAACAGCGCAAGTGCCACTGAATTGGGAATGATGACTTTCGGAATGTCTCCCGCTAGAAAGACAGACTGGAGTATGGTGACGAAATAGCTTGCGGGGATAATGTGTGTAATGGCCTGGATGAAGGGCGGCATCGAATGGATATCAAAAATGAATCCGGAAAGGATAAAGGCGGGAAGAAAGGTAAAGACAATGGCAATCTGTCCCGCTACAAACTGGTTTTTTGCTGCAGTGGAAATCAGAAGTCCCATTCCGAGTGCCGTTGTCAGAAACAGTGAGGATGTCAGCGCCAGGGTGATAACCGAGCCCCGAAGGGGAACTTCGAAGAGAAACCGGCTCATGAGAACAGACAGCGCCATTCCGCTCATTCCCAAGATAAAATAAGGAATGAATTTTCCGACCAGAATTTCCCCGATCGAAACAGGTGTGACAAACAGTGCCTCCATGGTGCCTCTCTCCCACTCCCTGGCGATTACAAGGGCCGTCAGAAGTGCTCCGATCAGGGTCATGATGACGGCAATCAGTCCAGGGATGAGAAAATCCCGGCTCCTGTTATCAGGATTGAACCAGATCCTGACCTGAAGCTCTGCTGGCAAGGGGGATGATAGTCGCCCTCGTTGAGCCCGAAGGTGCAGCCATGTTTGCCATGTATTGTTGAGATAGCCCTCGACAAGTCTTGCCGTGTTGTCGTCGACACCATCGACAATGACATGAATCGGGGCATTATGAAATGATTCGATTCCCCTCCCAAAGTTTTCCCTGAGCCAGAGGATTCCTTCGACATCCTGACGTTTAAGGGCTCCGATGGCATCATGAATATTGGCATAGGGTTTTGGTGAAAACCATCGGGAATTTCTGAGGCTTGCGATAAATCCCTCCGATGCGGGGGTGCGGCTGTCCTGCACAACGGCAATCGGGACATGGCTCGCATCGAGGGAGACTCCATAGCCAAAAATCAGAAGAAGAACAAAAGGAAGGACAAGCGCAATGGCAAGACTCGATGGATCCCTGACAATCTGCAGTGACTCCTTGTAAACAAGAGCTCTGATTCTGTTGAGCCGGGCAGAGAAAAATGCACGGCTGGATGAACTATTCATTGGTGGTCACCCTGCGTTCTGCTGAAGTCCGAGAGAAGGGAGACAAATGCGTCCTCAAGGGATGGTTCCGGCATTTGGGGTGTACGGGTCTTTTCCTTGATTTCCTCAGGATTGCCCATCGCGAGAAGTGTTCCCTGTGCCATGATGACAAGTCGATCACAGTATTCGGCTTCTTCCATGAAGTGGGTTGTGACCAAAACGGAGACACCGACGATCGCCAGTGCATTGATGATATGCCAGAACTCCCGTCTGGCATTGGGATCAACGCCTGATGTCGGTTCGTCGAGAAAAAGAATGGATGGCTCATGGATCAGGGCGCAGGAAAGGGCAAGTCTTTGTCTGAATCCCAGTGGGAGGATGCCGGAAGAGACATTCCTGTAGGGTTCAAGCTCAAAGAAGGTCAATGAGTTCTGGATTTTTTCCTTTTGCAGAGAGCCGGAAAGCCCATAGGCACTACTGAAGAAGATCAGGTTCTGGAAAACAGTCAGCTGGGAGTAGAGGGAAAACTTCTGGGCCATGTATCCGATGTTCTGCCTCGCCTGTGCAGCGGCCTTCCGGACATCTTTTCCTGCTACGATGAGTTTCCCTCCGCTTGGCTCCAAAAGACCTGCAAGCATCCGGAACGTTGTTGTCTTTCCTGCACCATTGGCTCCAAGGAGTCCGAAAACTTCCCCTTTCCTGACATGGAATGTCAGATTGTCCACCGCCCTGAAGGTTCCAAAATCCCGGACAAGGTTCTCGACATCAATGGCGTTTTCAGGCTTTTCCGGAATATTTTTCTGTTCCTGTGAATGTTTTGGGTAAAGTCGGTCAATGGAAATGGTTTTGGGGTTTTCCCTTGTCACTTTTTTAATTCTGGACATGAATGCATCTTCAAATCGTGGCGGTGCTGGATGGAGAAGGATCTTCCCCAAACCTTGAGGAACAGATGGCGGCATATCGCTATCCATGACAACCCGCACGGTTGATCCTTCAAGAACGGTGTCCACAACTCCCGGAAGAACTGAAAGCTTGGGTTCGACAACCCTGAGCGACTGCCCAGGGGCCTCGGCCCGGTATCCTCGTCCTGCCACTTCCATCCTGAAGGCTTCCGGGGTACCGTTCCCAAGGATTTTTCCATTGTAGAGAATCAGGATTTCGTTGCATCGTTCCGCTTCGTCAAGGTATGAGGTGCTGACAAAAAGGGTGGAACCAGATTCGCTGACAAGCTTCTTAAGGATTTCCCAGAGCTCCCGGCGTGAAACAGGATCAACTCCAACGGTTGGTTCATCCAGGAGAAGAATGGGTGGCTGATGGACCAGCGAGCAGGCAATCCCCAGTTTTTGTTTCATCCCTCCGGACAGTTGGCCCGCCAGCCTTTTTTGAAAGGGGGAAAGCCCGGTCATTGCAAGAAGAGGGACGTAGAGATCCTCTCTGCGATCTTGGGGAACACCCTGAAGGCTGGCATAGAGATCAAGATTTTCCTGGACGGACAGATCCTCGTAAAGTCCAAATTTCTGGGGCATGTATCCAATAGATCCCTGGACCGACAAGGGGTCTTTTGATGGGTTGATACCCATGATTTTGATTTCCCCCGAGTCGGGTAAAAGGAGGCCCGCAAGAAGCCTCATCAGTGTCGTCTTTCCGGCTCCGTCAGGACCGATGAGGCCGGTGATCGACCCTTTTTTGAGGGAAAAGGTAATATCGTCGAGAGCGGTTACAAGGCCTCTTGGAGAAGGGAATGTTTTTGTCAGGCGATTGGCCGTGATCAGCCCTTCTGGCGAGTCTGGCTCAGCCACGGGGTGAGAATTCCGGTTTGCGGCCATCCGGACAGGTTGATGGAGGTGTCTGGTCGGAGACAAGAGGGATTGTTACGGTGACAGGCATCCCGAGCCGGAGCTCTGTTGTTGGACAGCTGAGGTAGACTCTCATTCTGTAAACAAGAATTGTTCTTTGATGGAGGGTCTGAACTTCTTTGGGAGTGAATTCCGAAGTTGGTGAGATGTACCCGATATAGCCGTAATATTTCCTGCCGGGGTATGAATCCGATGTGACCGTTGCGATCATTCCCTCATGGACTTTTCCAAGCTCCGGCTCTTCCACATAGACGCGTGCCCATAGAGGGTGGGATCGGGCGATGGTATAGACCGGGGATGCGGGAAATGCCATGTCACCAGGCTCAAGAATGCGATTCTGGACGATTCCATCGACGGGGGCATAGACCTTTGTGTCGACAAGCTGGCGCTGATCAAGGGCAAGTTGGGCTTCGGACTGTCTGATCGAGGCTTTTGCGGCATCCAGGGCCGCTGTGGCATCGTCGAGTTTTTGTTCGGAATTGAACTTGGCATGGGCAAGCCTTTTGACCCGGACATAGGTTCGTTGTGCATCTGTCAGCTGAATTCTGGCTCGGTCGAGAGTGGCTTTGTCCGCATCAACCATGTCCTGGTAGCGTATGGGGTCAAGTGTTGCCATCAAATCGCCTTTCTTGACGGAAGAGCCTTCAAGATAAAGGAGTTTTTCGATCCTGCCCGTGTCGTGAAATGCGAGCTGGACCTCCCGTAGGTCAATGTTTCCATAAAGGGTCAGACTGCTTTTCCCTTGATCGCCGGACGAAAAGAGCTTTTTGTGGAAGACGGTAACAAGGATGGCGGAAAGGATCAGAATCACCAGGAAAATTCGTTTTTTGGGTAGCATGCCTGCACTCCATGGCGAAAAGTTGTGATTTCGATCAACCAAATGGCATGATACCACAGCTTGGCAAAATGATGATTTTAAAAGGCAGTGCCTCATGCATAAGACGTGGGAGAGGTGTTCGTGGCAGTGTGCTCCATTCGTACACGTTTTTTCCTGGTTATTCTTGTCCCATTGATTGCGCAGGCGTTCCTGTCTGGCGCCAATATCACTCCTGCGATTGCTTCCGGTGAGATTGTTTCTCTTTCAGAGGCGGTTTCGGAGTCATTGGCGAACCGTCCGGACCTCAAGGCCGAGATCTACCGGGTGAAGAGCGCAAAGGAGAGGGTAGGAGAGTCAAAGTCAAATTATTATCCTCAGCTTTCTTTAAGTTTTGAAACTATTTATGGGAACAGTTTCTTCGGGTTTTTTCTATTTCCGGGTTATAATTATGCCGATCTGAATTTGTTGACGGTCACTCTTTCCCAGACCATCTATGATTTTGGCAGGACTGGTTCGCAAGTTTCCCGGAGCCGATGGGCTCTTGAGCTTGAAAAGGGCCGGGAAGCAGAAATCTATCAGAATACGATTCGTGCGGCAGAGACTGATTATTTCAACCTTCTTTCGAGTCAGCACCAGGTCCTGGCAGACAAGGAGAACCTTGCCGATGCCCAGGAACAGCTTGCCCGGGCGGAATACCGGTTCAAGGCCGGAGATGGTGTTATTCTTGATGTCACGAGAGCCCAGGTCAATGTGGAGTCGGACAAGCTTCAGCTGATCAGGGACAAGGATGCGGCAAGGTCGATTGCGATCGATCTCGCCCAGGTTATGGGCCGCTCGAAAAGTGAGCGGATTGTTGCCGAAGATGTTTCCGTCGATCCAAACAAGGAATCTTTGCCTGATTTTCAAGCCGATCTCGCCAGGGCCATGAAGCACAGGCCCGTGATGATCGAAGCGGTGGACCAGGTTCGGATGTCCCGGTCGGCCCTGGAAAATGCAAGATCCCAAAACTATCCTTCTGTGACGGGCCTTTTTCAGTCCTTTACCGCAACAATGCCACAGGGAAGCTTGCCCATTCCTTACGCACCCAACAACACACCTTACTCAACGATCAATCTTGGTGGCGTCATCAATATACCGATCTTTGAAGGAGGGCTGATCATGCACCAGATGTCCCAGGCGCATTACGACCTCTCTTCTTCCATTGAGTCCAGAAGGTCTGTGCGGCTGAGGGTCATCACGGACCTCAAAAAGGCCATTCTGGAGATCCGCGATGCCAGACAGAGACTTGTGGAGGCAAAAACGGAAAGGATGAATGCCGAGAAGAACGAAGTTCTTGTTGAGGAGGCCTATCGTGTAGGGTCCGTTCACTCTGTCGATGTCATGGATGCGCAAGCCGCCTTGAGACAGGCCCGTGAGTCTGTCATCCAGGCCCGCTACCAGTTGATGGTCGGGTATGCTGATTTTCAGTATGCCCGAGGGACGTTATCCGTTGAAAGCCTTTCTCCTTCCGGAAGGTAGCATCCGTTTGTCCAGTCAAAACTCTGTCATCTCCCGGTCATCTTGACAGTGTCAGGCATATTTCCTATTCTGTGTTGAGACTAAGTTTCATGTTCTGTTGAGATCATCCTTCTTCCATCAAGGGGTCCTTTTCGTTCAGAACTGGGGTGGATGCTGAAAAAGATCGTTCCCTTCATGTTGTTTGCTCTCTTGATCCTTTTGTTCCAGGGATGTGCAGCGGTACAGATGCAAAATCCCTCCAAGCGCTCTCTTATGGAAGCGTATTCAAGGGACATGCGCTCAAACCATTTCGATCTGGCCCGTTCGGCTCTTCTTGAAGGGACCCGGAGATATCCTTCCGAGACCGTTTTCTGGAATGATCTCGCATATCTTGATTTTCGTCAGGGTCACTATCCATCGGCCGAGAAAATGCTGAATAGAGGACTCAGGATCGACCCCGGGAATCAGGGGCTTCTGCTGAACGAGGCGCGTCTTTATCTGGCGGAAGGCAGGCTTGCTGATGCAAGGCGGATCCTTTTCCAGATGTTGCCCCGGCACCCATGGCTCCATGGGTACAGACTCCTTCTTGCCATTGTTGAGGTCAAGGATGGAAACAGTGAGGCGGGACGAATCCTGTTTGAAGATCTTTACGATCATCATCCCGGAGACCTTCTTGTCAAAAGCTATATTGAAAAATTTTACCATTTGCCCGTGAATCCGATCCAAGGCCGGTAGGAGAAGCCATCTTTATAATGGAAGGGCTTCCCATTCAGTCTGACGAGACATTTTCTTGCTCTCCCGCGCAGTGCGGACGGGTCGATCACGTCAAAAACATGGTCGATCCTTGCAATCCTCCGGTTATGGCCGGAGGCGAATATCAATTGTCAGGAGATATATTTTGTCTTTTCAGTTAACGGATCATTCTCGCCGCTCATTGTGGGAACAATTCAAGCTCGTAGTCCTCCCGATGATCTTTTCTGTGCTGATCATTTCTGCACTTGTTCTCTCCGTCCATTTTTATCGCATGTCCTATGCTCCCGGAGTCAATTTTTCTCCATTGACACCAAAATCCCAGCGCTCTTTTTCTTTCAATGTGTCCAAAGATCATCTTCCGGATCTGCCTGGCGGTACCCTTTTTCTGAAAATCCGCAAGGAGAAGGGTTCCTTCGGAAGTGCGAGTTACTGGCACTCGGGGAAAACGGTTTTTTCTGTTCCTCTCCGGATTTCATCCTGTGGCATTTGTATCCGTCTTGCGCTCTGGGATCCAGGGATTTACCGCATAACTCTTTCT
>JAKCCY010000114.1 GCA_021838765.1 Nitrospirota bacterium | reverse complement strand
TGAATAATCGACAAACCATAAGTAAAAACGCTGGGCACATGGGCCCAACAGGTACATCCTAGCACCAGAGAGGGCTCTTTGGCAAGGTTTATGCTTGGCAATACTCGAGCTTGAGGAGATCGAATCTGATCAGGTATAATGGATGCCGAAAGAATCGGATTCGCCGAATCTAATAGGGGGCAGGACTCATCTGCCATCCTGAAACATTTTGAGAGCGTTTTCTGTTTTTGAAAATAGCTAATGGGGAAAGGAGTTATTGTGAAAAATCCTCTGGACAGTCTTTGGGGAACGGTTCTGGCCGGGTTTGCCCTGACGGGAGTGCTCTTTTTCGTAGTGAAGGCATTGGTAAACGCCTGATTGTTTTTCGATGGACATCCTGGATCATGAGAACGTTCAATCCCAAGACTCCCGATTACACAATAATGGCTCAGGCTCGGTACTTTCTAAACATTCCATTTCAGGAATCAATTTGAAGGAGATTTTATGGATCATGTGGCAACGGAACTGATCATGCGATGGGGACATTTCCTCGCAGGGATCATGTGGATCGGTCTTTTGTATTACTTCAACTTCGTTCAGGTCCCATTTCTGAAGGCGATCTCTCCCGAGGCCAAGGCCGAGGCTTTCAAGCATCTGGTTCCCCGGGCACTGTTTTTCTTCCGGTGGGCATCACTCCTGACCGTTCTTTTTGGGCTTTCTATCCTTGGCCAAAGAGGAATGCTTGCTGATGCATTCATGCTTCACAAGGGCGCGGCTGTTATTGGCATGGGTGCCTGGCTTGGCATCATCATGATGTTGAACGTGTGGGGCATTATCTGGCCCAATCAGAAGAGAGTCATCGGTCTCGTTCCAGCCCAGCCGGAAGAGAAGGCCAAAGCGGCAAGAAAGGCTTTTCTGGCATCAAGGGTCAATACAATGCTTTCGATCCCTATGCTTTTTTTCATGGGTGCATCAAGCCATGGAGCTGCCTTGTTCCATTGATCACAAGAAATATTTTATGAAAATAAAAAGGCCTGCCCAGTTTTCTGGACAGGCTTTTTTATTTTGTAGGGCAGGGCAGATGAGGGCAGGCGTTGTATTCCTATACTTGAGAGATGGAGTATTTTAGGACAAAGCCGAAGGCCAGAAGACCGATGATGGCCTTCATGATCAGAACAAGGATCTTCATGCGATGATGGCTGTCGCTCATTCTTTTGTGATCTTCTCCAGTACAGACAGATCTTTCAGTCCTGTTACGGGCTGATCGAGGTGAACCGGCCGGAATGTGTAGATGATCGGGACGGCTGTGGGAATGTTCAACTCCAGAATGGACTTCTCATCGAGTTGATCAAGGACCATGACGATAGACCTGAGACTGTTTCCATGAGCGACAACAAGAATATTCTCCCCTTTTAAAAGGCAGGGGAGGATTTCCCTGTCGACATAGGGAAGAACGCGTTCAAGAGTCATTTTAAGGCTTTCTCCTCCAGGGGGAGGGACGTCAAAACTTCGTCTCCAGATATGGACCTGTTCTTTCCCATATTTTTTTGCCGTTTCATCCTTGTCGAGCCCCTGGAGATCTCCATAGTGGCGTTCGTTCAGCGCTTCATCCCTGACGACAGGCAATTGTGTGCTTCCGGTGGTTTCCATGATGATCTGAAGCGTTCGCTGTGCTCGTTTCAGATCGGAAGTAAAGGCTCTCGAAAAAGAGATTCCCTTTAAATGATTTCCAGCCCTTCTTGCCTCTTCTTCCCCAAGTTTTGTGATGTCCACATCCACCCATCCGGTGAAGCGGTTTTCAAGGTTCCACTGGCTTTGTCCGTGGCGTACAAGTGCCAGGCATCCGGGGGTGATTCCTTTAGACATGCTCTAGAACTCCTGTAAAATTGGATGTTTTCGTCTTTTAAGACACCATTTGTGGTGACGTCATTAAGTTGATCATGATATGGTATCAAAAGGCATCTGTTTTGGACATTCTTTTCATCCGAATATATTTGTAAATTAAAGAGACGATCTCATAACCACCCAATCGCCCATCGTATTTGCCGTTCATCTGAAATGAGCCATGTTTTGTTGGGGAGTGTGTTTTTGATACTGAGTCCAATGGTGATAAAAATCGTTTCAAAAAATCGACTTTTTCCTGTCTTTACCATTGTTCTTCTGATGCTTGTGTTTTTTTATCCGATGGTATCCCGGGCTGCCAATCTGACCGGTAAAATCCTGGCTTTCAGACCGCTCCCCCATCTTGGTCAGAGTTGTGTGTCCTGCCATGGCGCGAAGGGGGAGGGACTTGCGGGAAGGGCGACTCCTGAAATTGCCGGTCTCGACGATCTTTATATTCAACACGAGCTGGATCTTTTTGCGAAAAAAAAACGACCTGGGGTCATGCAAATTGTCGCAGAGGACCTTTCTGCCGAAGAACGCAAACAGGTGGCACAGTATTTTTCAAAGCTGAAGTCGATCAGAAAGACTCCGGTGTTTCATCATGCGTCTTCATGGGGCATCGGTGAAAGACTGGCTCGGGAAGGTCGTCTTTCTGCCGGTATCCCCTCCTGCTTTACCTGCCACGGCCCAGTAGGGAAAGGGGTAGCCCATGCTTTCCCTCCCATTATTGGCCTCTCCCCCGGATATCTCTCAACCCAGCTGTCTTTATTTAAAGGGGGATACAGATCCGGAGATCCCGGCAATCTGATGTCGAGTGTTTCCCGGAAGCTTTCTCCCGAAGAGATCAGTGCGTTGGCACAATGGCTGTCCGGAGGCAATGACCACCCTCCTGTTTCCTTGAATCACCATGGAATTTATATTGCCGGAACGTTTCATCCTCCCGATTGGGATGGTGGTCCTCCGGGTCCGAACGGGGATGCCATCCGGTACGGACGGGAGCTCTTTCTTCACACACGAAAGCTTGCTCCCCAGTTTGACAAAAATGGCCTGAACTGTTCAGCTTGCCATCTGGGTGCGGGGACGATTGCAAATGCTGCCCCTTTATGGGCAGCATTTGTATCGTACCCTGTTTACAGGGAAAAGAATCATAAGGTTGTCACCTATGTTGAAAGGCTTCAGGATTGTTTCCGATTTTCCCTGAACGGGAAGACTCCGGCCCTATCAAGCAAGGAGATTGTTTCCCTCGAGGCATACAGCAAATGGATGGCGGAAGGAGCACCGGTCGGTGCGAGTCTTTCGGGCCGGGGATTCCGTGCATTATCCCCACCGCCCCGTCCCGTCAGCCTCGAAAACGGACGGGCGGTGTACCAGCATAGTTGCGCTCTTTGCCACGGTGCGAATGGACAGGGGCTGGAGCAGGGTGGCCGCCTTATTTTCCCTCCCCTATGGGGTGCCCATTCCTTCAACTGTGGTGCAGGGCTCCACCTTGTCGCGAAGGCAGCATCTTTTATCCAGCACAATATGCCTCTTGGAAATTCCGGAATACTATCCGTTCAGGAGGCATGGGATGTGGCCCGCTATATTGAAAGCCGACCACATCCCCTTGATCCGAGAAAAAGCGTTGTTCAGGGCCATTGATTTCTGATGACGGTCATCATTTTTCAGGGGAATCTCCTGGGGGGCTATTGCCAGATAGGTTCACCGGAGATTCCTGTTGCGGAGCCGATGCAGGCTCTTTTTATCAATATCAATCCGAATCAACGAAGGAGGAAAACGTATGAGTGAATCTGTCTCTCGTCGGGAAATGTTGGGAATGGTGGCGACAATCGGGGCAGCAGGTGCGGCCCTTGGCCTGGGTGTCGGGAAGCTTCCTGAAGCGGCGGCATCTGAAAAACTGGACCTTGAGCCCAAAGGCGATCATCACCTGAAGGCACTTTTGCGAGCACTCGAAAGGGCAAAAGGGCGTCGGGACTATAAGTCGGTGACCATGATCAGTCTCCACAAGGATGAATGGGATCATGAAGCCCTTTCACTTCTGTTCCATTACCGGGCAAAGCCCAAACAGGTATGGGATAACACGGTGATCGGATCTCCCTGGCTGAACCTCATGAGAAATTCCCTGAACGCCCAGGTCTACAGCTTTGGAAAAAAAGATGCTCTGGTGTTGTCCGCAACCCATGGAACGGCTCATCTGGCTCTTTTTGACGATCATATGTGGGAAAAGTATAAACTTCATGAAAAAGCCGGAGTGAAATCAGCTCAAAATCCGCTTTTGAAGCGATCCCCTGCTTCGGAAAAGCCTCTTTCCGATCTGAACAATCCTCATGGAGTTTTATCACCGGAAGACAACAATATTCCGGTCCTGCAGGCAAGAGGGGTTGTTTTTCTGGGTTGCCACAATATGATTTGGGAGCTTTCCGGAGCGTTAAAAAAAGGCGGGGTGAACCCAGATCACAAGACCCACGGAGAGATTGCTGCGGAGTTGACAAACCACCTGATTCCGGGAGTTGTCCTGACACCGGGAATTGTGGGAACCATTCCCCTTTTGAGCGAAGCGGGTTTCCACTACGCCCGATCCTAGCCCAACCATTCACCTTTCAGAAAGGGAGGCATTGTGAATCAACGACCTTTGATGACGATACTGGCTGTTTCTCTCCTTCTTGGAGGCGTTTCTTCCGGAAAAACGGTTTGGGCAGATGAGACTTCCACCTATCCGCCATGGAGCCATGGGCATAACAATCCATCTGTCGGAAAAGGGGTGAATGTCACCGTTCCGGATGTGGACAATCTTCCGGATCTCCACGGAAACATGAGCCATCCCGAATTGGTCATGTATGTGGGTGGAAATTACTTTTTTGCAATGGCTCCACTCGTTGAGGCCTTTGAGAAAAAATATCCAAAAATCCGGGGAAAACTCTTTTACGAAACCCTTCCGCCCGGTCTTTTGGCCAAACAGATCGCCGAAAAAGGCCGACTCACTGTCGGTAATGCGACGATGACGGTTCCCGGAGATCTTTATGCGGCGGGTCTTGGACAGGTCCGGAAACTGATTGCGAAAAAGCTTCTGGTTGGTCCTCCAGTGGCCTATGCGACAAATGACCTGACGATCATGGTTCCAAAGGGGAACCCTGCGGGAATCAAGGGGCTTTCCGATCTTGGAAAACCGGGGGTCCGTCTTGTCATGCCCAATCCGGCATGGGAAGGTGTTTCCCGCCAGATCAAGGGCTCACTGGTAAAGGCTGGAGGGGAGAAGCTTTCCAAGACGGTCTATGAGGACAAGGTCAAGAATGGAGAAACAACATTGACCCGCATCCACCATCGTCAGAGTCCGATGTTTCTGATGGCCAAGAAAGCTGATGCCGGTGTGACCTGGCGTTCGGAGGCCATCTTCCAGGAGCAGGTCGGACATGCGATTGAAAATGTCGCCATCCCTGACAGCCAGAATGTCAAGGCGATCTATGCCGCTTCGATCATTCGTGGAGCCCGTCACAAGCTATGGGCAAAGCGGTGGCTCATCTTCCTCAAATCACCGGAGGCCCAAAAAGTGTTCAGGCATTTTGGCTTCAAGTCGGTGACAAAGGCGGATCTGAAGAAGTAGAAGTCTGGGGTCATTGCAGATTCATTGAAAAGGGGCCGATCAGGGCCCCTTTTCAAGTCTTCGGGAGAAAAAAAATCACTGGAACCTTTTCAGAAAATCTTCAAGAGCAGGAAGCGGGACGGGGCGACAGATCTCGAAACCCTGAAGGACGTGGCAACCCATCTCCAGTAGACGTTTTTTTTCGGCACCGGTTTCAACCCCTTCTCCGACAACATCAATTCCCATATTTTCCCCAAGGTGGATAATGGTCTTGACGAGCTGCCTGGTTCTATTGTGGCGTTCCATATGAAGGACATAGGCCTGGGGAATCTTGATCTCGTCGACATGAAGTTCCGGAAGATTGGGAAGGAGTGCCGATCCCAGACCAAAATCATCGACCGAGATCCGAACTCCGAATTCCCGGATGGCTTCCAGAAATTCAAGGGACTTTTCAAGATTTTTCATCAGCAGGCTTTCCGTCAGCTCAACGGTCAGCCACGTTGCGATGGCTGGGTCGCGTTTGATTCTCCGGAGAAATGATTCGGTAAATCCCGGGGACCAGAAATGGGTCGGGGAGATGTTGATCGAGAGTCGGACGGGGGGACGTCCGTCTTCGAGCCAGTGATGGATGGTTTCAATGGCACGTTCAATGGTCCATTCCCCGAGCGCCGTCATCAATCCTGACTCTTCTGCCGTGGGCAGGAAGACGTCGGGGAGCAAGAGTCCGTCCTCCGGGGAGTTCCACCTCAGAAGAGCTTCAATTTCCGTGACAAGACCTTTCTGGAGGTCGACGGCCGGCATGTAGTAGAGAGTGAATTCCCCTTTTTCAAGCCCGTTGATAATGGCCTTGGCCTGACTGTGACGCCGCTGTACTCTCTTTTCCATCTCGGGATCGAAAAATTGCCAGTTGTTCTTGTTATGGCTTTTTGCCTGATACATGGCGATATCGGATTTCCTGAGAAGGTCTCCGGCATCGGATGCGTCTTCAGGGAATGTTGCGACTCCCATGGAGGCGGTGATCCGGATCGGCTGGTCTTCGATCAGGATGGGTTCGAGTATGGCATCGAAGATGCGCTGGATCAGAAAAAGGATCTCGTCGATTTCGACAAGGTCTGTGATCAGAAGAACAAACTCATCGCCTCCGAGGCGCGAGGCGGCATCGGTTGAACGAAGTGTTCTTGAGATCCTTTGTGCGACCGTTTTGAGAAGGATGTCCCCTGCAGCATGGCCAAAGGTATCGTTCACCTCTTTGAATCCGTCGAGGTCGATAAAGAGGAGCGCAAGGCTTTTTTGACTTCTCGTCGATCGTTCTGTTTCTGTCCTGAGGCGATCAAGGAGGGCAGGTCTATTGAGAAGACCTGTCAGTGCATCGATATGGGCCAGTTGCCAGATCTCCCTCTCCTGCTGGATCTTTAATGTCTGGTCTTTCTGGATGGCGACAAAGTGAGTGATCTTCCCTTCGGAGTTTTGTATGGGGGTAATGCTGATCTCGACCGTGTATGGTGTCTGGTCTTTCTTGAAAGCATCCAGAACGCCTTCAAACGGTCGGCCTTCCCGGACCGTTCTCAAAAGGGCCTCATGGATTTCAGGATGTCCGTTTCCGTAAGTGGTGAGCCAGGCATTTGTCCCGATCAGCTCTTTTTCCGAATATCCGCTCATCGAAACAAGCGCCGGATTGACCCACCCGATGGTTCCGTCCGCCGAAGTGATCATGATGCCATTCGACACGTTTGCCATGGCGGCATCCTGAAGCCTCATCCTCTCCTGTTCGCTGAACCGCTCCAGAACGATGGAGATTCTTGACAGAAGCTGATTAATGAATGCGATCGAACGATTTCCAATGTTGCTCGTCCGGTCCAGAAACAAGGTCAGGGCTCCGACCGCCTTTCCCTTTTCATGTATGGGGAAGGAATGGATGGTTTCGCATCCTGAGGCCAAAAGAAGATTCCGGAAGGGGTATTCATCCGGAGAGTCCTTGAGACGAATTTCCTGATGGCGGTCTTTTCTGGATGCGAGATGTGAAGTTTCTTTTTTGAATCCCTCGACATCCGGAGCGTTTCCGGAGAGCCGAATGGCTGCCGAGAGCTTGGGGTCTTTTGAAACAAAGGAGCGGATCGAAAGTTTGTGGGTTTCATCCAACGTTGCGATTTGGACCGCAAGGGCGTCGTAGATGGACTGGACACCGGAGGTAAGAAGATCGAGAAGTCCCTGGAAATTGATGCCGTTCAAGACGTTGGCGTCAAGCTTTGCCAAAAGCTGGTCGATCTCCATCTCTTCTCGCTCAATGGTCACATCTTTTTGATGGCCGAGAATATGGGCAATTTTTCCCCGATGATCTTTTAGCGGGGTGATCAGCGTCTGGGTGAAGATTCTTCCGCCGCTCTGGCTGATCCCTGAAACTTCTCCTTCGAAGGGTTTTCCGGAGCGTATGAGCTGAAGAAGCGACTTTGCTCCGGATGTTGTCGAAATGGGGTCAGAGAAGATGGATCCGAGGGAGATTTCTTTTGCTGGAACCCGATCCGACCCCAGCATCCGGAAAAACTCATTATTGGCCCACTCGACCTCTCCCTTGGGGTTGGTGATCCACATGGGGTTTTTGGCCGCTTCCATTGACGCTTGCTGGATCCTGATCAGGTTCTGTTCTTCAAATCGGGAGAAGGTGCTCCGGATCTTGAGGGAGAGATCTTTCAGCAGGGACACGACCCCATCTGAAAGA
>JAKCCY010000113.1 GCA_021838765.1 Nitrospirota bacterium | reverse complement strand
TGGCTTCACGATTTGGAGAATTGTGTTGCCAAGGAAATACACGCGGTAGATCTTTACTGCAGCTAAAAGCGGGGGGAAGAAATTGTTCAAGCAGATGTTGAACCTGATCTCGGGAGAGAAGATGGGTTTCATATCGCCTGCCGGTTTTCTGTTCATGCACCTTTTTCAGGGAGCGGGATGGGTTCTGTTGCTTGCTATGGTGTCTTCTGGGGATTCTTGGGGATCTAGCCTGTCGTTTGCGGTGATTCATGCCTTCGGACTAGGGTTTTTATCTCTTGCTGTTCTTTCTGTGCTCGTTCATGTCCTCCCGGCAGCCTGTCACGTTTTGGTGGGAGAGAGGCTCTCCGACCGATGGCCTATTGGAGCGCTCATCCCCGGAGCCGCTCTGGTTGTCTCCGGATTTGGTCTGACGGATTTTCGTATCTCGCTATTGGGTGGCCTTTTCATATTTGTCCCGATTTTGTTCACCGTCCTTCGGGTGTCATACGAATTAACCAAAAGGTCAGAAAGCTGGAAAACGGAGCCCGGTCTCTTGGGACTTATGATCTTGGGGACGCTTCTTTTTTTTCTTTCGGGAATATCTCTGGGAATTTTCATGCTTTATCATATTCTCGTTCCTCCTCTTCCTCCCTCTTTTTCGTCTCTGCCAATTGTCCATGCAACATTGATGATCGGCGGGTGGCTCGCTCTTATTGTGACGGCTGTCTTTTCACGGACTTCCGGGCCAACCCTGGGCTCCACTGTTCCATTTCGCAGGGTGGGTGCCGCCTGGGGTCTCATCTCAGTGGGAATCCTTGTGGGCGTTATCGGGCTTCTTACGGAGAGTCGCTTTGTCTGGATTTCAGCTTTTGGCGTAAGTATCCTTGCTTTTCTCCTGTACTATGGATCTCTGATCTTCTTTCTCTTTCGCTCGCATCCTGTCAATCCGGTTCCCAGACGATATCTGATATCGTCTGTTTTTTATGGTATGACGGGAGGAGGAATACTGGTTTTTTTCCTCCTCTTGAATTCGCCGTTTGCGAATATGGGGGTTCTTTTTATTTTTCTCATGGGTTGGCTTGGCCAGTTCCTTCTCGCCCATCTATACCATCTGGGGCCAAGACTTCTCTCACTTCTCCGTCAGGGGCCGGACGATTTCACTCCTCCAATTGCGCTACTTGATATGAGGCGTTCACTTCTGACATTTTTCCTTTATCAGACAGGGATTGGACTGAGCACCCTGACTTTATTGTTTCAGAAAAGCTTTCCTGCAGAGTGGGGAATATGGGGTCCGATTGTCGGTGTCCTGGCATGGGTAAGCCTGTCCCTTGAAATTCGTTCGGCCTGGAAAAAGGCAAGCAGAGTATCTTCCAGCCAGATTCTTCTCAATCCCATGATGAAAAGGTGAGAGCAACCATATAATGGCACTCGAAAGAAGCATACCTTCCTATCACACTTTTCCAACCTTGATAATGGTGGCATTGCACGAAGTGGGATATCCGTGGACGGCGTTGGGAATTCAGGTGCTTCACTCTGGTAATCATTTAAGAAGCCGAAAATTAAGATTTTCTAGTGATTTTCGTTCCGTAACTTTTTGTATTCCATTTAGTCGTCATGAGCAGGGCTCACCCTGCAGGATGAAAACAGAGATTTGAAAGGAACCAGATTTTTCTGGAATCTCGAAACACGAGATCTTAATTTTACAAAAACCGGCAAGCTCTTTTCCAACCAGTCCCTCATGGGCGGGTGGCCCACCCGCGAATCATGAAAATTGGGGCAGACTGAAAGGGTCGTTTCCCGGACGACGCCGGTTTTTTCTTGACACTTTCAAGTCCGATAACCAGTCTGGCGCAGGAGCTTCCGGATCCCCGAATTGTGCCCTTGAGCGCGTTGGTCAGAATCGTTGATCGCGAAGCTCCCCCGGAGAGGCGGCGATTCGAACTGTCATTCCAGCCGGGAGGAGTGCGATGGAGCAAATTTTCAAACGATGCGCAGGACTGGATGTCCACAGGGACACGGTGGCGGCCTGTGTCCGGGTTCCTGGGGCACGCGGGAAACAGCACTAAGAGATCGTGACATTCGGCACCATGACGAAGGATCTGCTGTGTCTCCTGGACTGGCTGAAGGCGCACCGGGTGACCCATGTGGCGTTGGAAGCCACCGGATCCTTCTGGAAACAGGTCTACTACATTCTTGAGGAGGCGTTCACGGTGCTTCTGGTGAATCCGGTCCACATCAAGAATGTGCCGGGGCGGAAAACGGACGTGCTGGATGCGGCCTGGATAGCCCAGTTACTGGAGCAGGGTCTTCTGCGGGGAAGCTTTATCCCTCCCGAGCCCATCCGGGGCCTGAGGGATCTGACGCGCTATCGCAAAAGCCTGATCGAGGAGCGGAGACGGGAAGCCAATCGCCTGCACAAGGTTCTGCAGGATACAGGGCTCAAGCTCTCTTCCGTGGCCACCGACATTCTGGGGGTGTCGGTGCGGGCGATGCTGGAGGCCCTCATGAAGGGGACGACCGATCCGGCCATTCTTTCGGAACTGGCAAAGGGACGGCTGAGAGCAAAACTTCCCGAACTCCGGAAAGCTTTGCAGGCCGGACGGGTCCGTTCCACCACGTTTTTATGATGACGGAGATTCTGAGCCGTCTGGACGAGCTTGAAGAACGCATCGGCCGTCTGTCGGAGCGGATTGAAGAGATCGTCCGCCCTTTTGAGGAAACCGTGGAACGCTTGAAGAGCATCCCGGGGGTAGGGCGTCGCGCCGCCGAGGTCATCGTGGCGGAAGTCGGAGCCGGCATGAGCCCCTTTCCCACGGCCGGTCATCTGGTGTCCTGGCCGGCTTGTGTCCCGGCAACAATGAAAGTGCGGGCAAACATAAGTCGGGCAAGACCCGGAAGGGAGACCGGTGGCTTCGTACGGTACTCAACGAGTGTGCTCTGGCGACCATCCTCGACAGGGGCTCGCGTCTTGCCGCGCGGTACCGCCACATCATGCGGCACCGAGGGCACAAGAAAGCGATCGTGGCGGTCGCGAATACGATTCTGACGATTTCCTGACACCTCCTGGCCTCCCGGATGACCTATGAAGAATTGGGGGAGGACTATTTCAGCCAACGGGACCGGGACATGAGGACCCGGAATCTTGTCCACCAGCTGGAACGACTGGGGCATAAAGTCTCGATCGAGCCAGCGGCATAATCGGTTCGCATCCTCATATCATTGGACCGACAGCCCGGAGCCCAAAAGCTCGAAGGGGGAGGTGCGTCCTCGTATATCATCCTTTAACTATTCAATTTTCTGGTCAGATCCAGGAGGAGGTCCACCAAATGATTCAGAATGCTATTACAGAGCAACCAGTTCTCGATGCCATCCCCCCATTGGAACTAAAAAAAATCTCGGCCAGCCCTGCAACCGGAATAATGGGGGCTCTTGTGATCGGAGCAATCATGCTCTTCTCAAGCGGGGTCGCTTGGGCTAAGACAACGATCAAGATCGTCTCCCCTAAGAACGGCGCCCTGGTAGGGCGACATGTTTCGCTCGAATACACCTACCACAAGGAAGGACGGTCCACCCACATCCATATTTTTGTGGACGGAAACTTCCTGAAAGCGGCCCACGATAATCCCGTTACATTGACACTTCCTCCGGGCCACCACATCATCATGCTTCGGGCGGCATCAGCTCATCACAATCTTCTAAAGGACATGGACTCGGTTAACATCAACGTCAAGTAATAGAGGTTCGGTCCGCATCCTTCCGGGTTTGGTGCTTCAGAAGCTCACTTTCATGGGAGTGCCACCAAATTCCCCGGGAGCAAAAACCTGACAAAAAATGCCTGGCATCTGAAGGGCATTCCGGAAGCGGAAAATCTTCGATCTGGACTTCTTCTGTCTCTCGAACGGGCCAGTGCCTGTTCTGATCTGAAAGAGAGAGTTCTGTTTGACCTTTGCCATAGTCGGAGGAGGGTTGACCGGAGTCGAGTTCGCCTGCGCCCTTCTGGAGCTGCTTCACGTTCTTGTTCCCCGGGGTTATCCGGAAATCGACCTTTGAAAGGTCACTGTCTGCATCCTCCAGGGAGGCGACAGCCTTCTTCCAGATTTTCCTCCTTCTCTCAGAAGTTATGCCAGGAAACGTGTGGAATCGTTGGGAGGGACGGTTCGCTTTCACACGCACGTGACGGATTATGACGGTATGAAGATCTCGCTTTCTTCTGGAGAAACGGTTCTTGCTCGGACATCGGTCTGGGCCGCGGGAGTTTCGGCACCTCTTTTGCCCAGCAGTCTTCCCGAAGAAAAAGACCCCTCGGGAAGGATTTTGGTCAACGACCGTCTGCAGATTCCGTGCCACCCCGAGATCTATGTTTTGGGAGACATGGTCCGAACGAAGGACGGGGTGAGTCCTCAGGTTGCACCGTTCGCCGTCCAGACGGGCCAGTATGCCGCACAGATGGTCTTGGCCTCCATCAATCCCTCCCCAGTTCCCTCTCCCTTTGTCTACCGGAATTCTGGAAGCATTATGGTGGATGGGGGAATCTAGACAGTGCGACAGGCTAAGGTCTGTCAGAAATTGTTCAACGTCACAGCCAGGTTGTGACGTAGGGAACCTTTCTTCCTCTAGAAAGTAGACAATATGTTTGGCGGCCTGTCCTGGGCTGCACAGCGTGGGTTAGACTGTGAGAGCTTTCTCAAACTCACTCAAGTCCAGAGCCAAAATACAGGAGGACAGGCCATGACCCAGTATAGCAAATTCATCGGATTAGACGTCCACAAGAACTCGATCGCTGTTGCCATTGCAGACAGCAAAACCGCAGAGGTGCGGTTCTATGGCAACATTCCCAACACGGAGGCCGCCATCCTGACCTTGGCCAGCAATCTTTCCAGTGACGAAGCCCGCCTGTCGTTCGTGTACGAGGCGGGCTCCTGCGGCTATGTGTTGCACCGCAAGCTCTCTGACGCGGGATACGAGTGCCATGTGATCGCTCCCTCCCTGATCCCCAAAAAGTCGGGAGACCGGGTGAAGACTGATCGCCGGGATGCCCAGATGCTGGCTCGACTTCATCGGGCAGGAGAACTCACCCCGGTCTGGGTTCCCGGAACGGAGCAGGAGTCGATGAGAGACCTCTCTCGCCTCCGGGAGGATCTCAAGGAACAGGAGCGCCACCTGAAGCAACGCCTTTCGGCCTTTCTTCTCCGGAACGGGCAGACGGGCCCCTCCAAGATAGCCAAGTGGACAATCAAGTACTGGATCTGGGTCGCGGACCTCTCGTTTCCCCAGCCCACGACCCATGTCGTTCTCCAGGAATACGTGGACGCCATCAAGGAGAGTCAGAAAAGAATCGCCTCGATCGAAACCGAGATCACCCGGTCATTGGATTCCTACTCCCTGGCTCCCATGGTTCGGGCGCTCATGACGATGCGGGGGGTGGATCTGGTCACGGCCTTCACCATCGTGGCCGAACTGGGAGACCTCTCCCGGTTCCATACGGCCCCCAGGTTCATGGCCTATCTGGGCCTGGTTCCCAGCGAGGCCTCGAGCGGTGGATCGACTAAACGGGGGCCAATCACGAAAACCGGGAACGGACACGTCCGGCGCGTTTTGGTGGAATCGGCCTGGACCTACCGCTTTCCTGCCCGAAAGAGTAAACGCATTCAAGAACGCAATGTCGGGCAGCCGGCAGAGATCAGTGCCATTGCCTGGGAGGCCCAGAAACGCCTGTCCTTTCGGTACCGGCATCTGTCGCATGCCGGAAAAAAGCAGACCGTGGTCGTTGCCGCTGTGGCCCGGGAACTCGCGGGATTCATCTGGTCGATCGGGTGCCACGTCATGGGACGGTCCGTTGCCCTTCCCATCTCATCCACAGAGGAGGGCACCCAGGTCGGATAGAATGACCAGACTGATCTTCTCCCATCCCCATGTTCCCGAAACCCTGAACAGTCAGGGCTTAAGAGTGGGTTGGGAGCAGCACACACGAGCCGGTCGGAGGATCCTCGAATAGGCTATGAGGCGTTCCCGAGAGGGGAATGATCCTCGCAAGTAGAGAGAGGCACCTCCACGACGAAGACTTGTCATGCGGTGTGATTGTTAACCCGCGCATATCAGAGTGCCATCCGTCGTTCATTGCTCCGTGTGTTCTGTTCCGAGCCCGATTCCAAAGGCCTGAAAGGAAGTGATTCCCATGACGTAGAAGACAGCCAGAAACCACGGTCCGTGCCGGGTTTTCATGAACTTTGAATCGCCCAATATCAGACCCCTTGACAAGTCCGCCAAACATATCAGCCTACCCGAGCGGGCGGGTTCTGGCAACGGAGCCGTCTGGAGCCTCGGGGACAACGTACCGGCTCTCAATAGAGCATCCAAACCGCGAGGGGAGGATGGCATTCGGAAACCTCCTCCATCATCTCGTTTCTGCGGGAACGGAGTCTCGAACTCTCTCCGGAGAAGACCCGCGTCGTGCATATCTCAGAGGGCTTCGAATTCCTTGGCCAAAACGTCCGGAAGTACGAGAAGAAGCTTCTTGTCACTCCGGCGTGGAAAAGTGTCCAGTCGCTTCTGGACAAGGTCCGGGACATTGTGAAAGAGGGTCGGGCGAAAACGCAGGAATGGGTGATCGAAAAACTCAACCCCATTCTGCGCGGATGGGCCATGTTCCATCGGCACGTCTGCTCGAAGGAAACCTACCAATGGGTCGATCATATCATCTTTGGCATTCTCTGGAGATGGGCAGCCTCATCCAATATGGTATGAGTCTGAAAGGGGGTTCGTGATTCCAGTAAGAAATGAGTCTGAAAGAGATCGAATCGTTCATAATCTCGGGCATGGTGATCAATATGGACGACGCGAAGCTCAAAACGCTGACGCAAGTAGAAGAGTTTTTGAAGGGAATAGAGAGCCTGTTCTGTGTGATCAAGGACGAACGGTATCCGTTTGTCCAGCGCACCCTGACGCGGTTTGGGTATGAGAAACTTGGACGGAAGGAAAAGGGCGTGGTTCTTCGGTATCTCGAACGGATGACCGGACTCTCCCGACAACAGGTGACCCGGCTTGTCCGGAAGTTTCAGGCCACGGGGACGGTGACACTGGGATACCAGTCGCCCAGGCAGGGATTCAAGAGAGTTTTTGCTCCTCGCGATGTGGCTCTTCTGGCAGAGATGGATGAACGGCATGGAACCCTTTCCGGACCGGCTACGAAGAAGCTGATGGAACGGGCCTTTAAGATCTACGGAGAAGAAAAGTATGCGGTCCTCTCCGGGATTTCCGTCTCCCACCTGTACAACCTGAGGGGAGGCAAGGAGTACATCTCAAAACGCCGGCACTGGACGAAGACCCGGTCCACGAAAGCTCCCATCGGGGAACGACGCGCTCCCCGTCCGGAAGGCTCTCCCGGGTATCTCCGGATCGACAGCGTGCATCAGGGAGACCAGGACGGGCAGAAAGGGGTCTATCACATCAATGCCGTCGATTGCGTGACCCAGTACCAGGTGGTGGCCACTTGCGAGAAGATCAGCGAAGCCTACCTGATCCCGGTTTTAAAAGAGATGATCGAGGCCTTTCCCTTCGTGATTCTGGGCATTCATGCCGACAACGGATCGGAATATATCAACTATCAGGTCGCCAAGCTCCTGAAGAAGCTTCTGATCGAGCTTACCAAGAGCCGGCCACGACACTCAAACGACAATGCCCTGGCAGAATCCAAGAATGCTTCCGTGGTGAGAAAGCATCTGGGATATGCCCATATTCCCCAAGTCTTTTCCAAGGAGGTCAATACCTTCTGTCGGGAGCACCTGAACCCTTACGTGAACTTCCACCGGCCCTGTTTCTTCCCCAGAACCGTGACCGATACAAAAGGAAAGGAGAAGAAAAGCTATCGATATGAGGACATGAAAACACCTTTTGAAAAGTTCAAGTCCCTCCCCTGTTCGGAGAGTTGCCTGAAACCGGGTGTGACCATGTCCCAACTGGAAAAGATCGCCTTGTCAAAGACGGATAATGAAGCGGCAGAACAGATGAATATCGCCAGGGATTCCCTTTTTCAGTCCTGGACAGAAAGACCTGAAAAACGGGCCTGAGGATCAGAAAGCCAAAAACTCAGTCCAGACTTTTAACCAGGAACGATTCTGATCTTTTTCCTCATCGGAGGATCTGATTTTCAGACTCATTCTTCAATTGGAATTGACTGCACCCCTCCCCCTGCATCT
>JAKCCY010000008.1 GCA_021838765.1 Nitrospirota bacterium | reverse complement strand
TTGAACTGCAAACCTCCACTACAGCAAAAGCTTAGTGGCGGGTAGTTGATTATTGCTTGACTATGGGGAAAGATCATTGAGGATGGCCAACCATTCCTGCCGGTCAGGGAATCCGGGGAATATGTAGGCTGAATCCTGTTTGCGATAGAGCAGTGTCGGTGTTTCCAGTCCGCCTTCTCCCAGGCTTTTGAGGATCCGGGTATTTTCCTTGATCTTGTCCTGGAGTCTGCGGGAGTGGATGATATGCGCGCCACCTTCCTCATTTTTTGAATCAAAGTTCATTTCGTCAAGGGTAAGTTCTTTGAGTCCATTTTTAAGGATGGCTGCGGCCTTTTCCATGGAATCCTGCTTGAGAAAGCCTACCGGAATCCATCGGATGACAATGGTTTTCGGAAGGGGTTTTTGATGGATCATGACAAACAGTCGATGGCACCAGATACAGTTCGGGTCAAAGAAAATCCAAAGGACATTATTTCCTGTGCCCTGTGAAACGAAGGTTGCGTTTCGTTCCACGAGGTCTGTTGCGGTGGAAGAAATCCTGATCGGTGCGGAATCTTCTTCCTGTAGCCGGGTTTTTCGACCATTTTTGCCAGTGGAGGATTGTTCCGACTTTAGAAAGTCATCGGCCGACTGTTTTGTGATGTTGACCCCGTTTTTATCAAAGAGAGTGCCTGCGATCAGTGTTTTCCCATCACCTGTCGAGTAGACGATAGCCAGATGGCTCGAGTTTTCCTTGATCAATATCCCTGTCAGTCCGGAAGGGCCTTTAAATGTCCGGATTGCGGTTACCCTGCCCTTGGTTACACCAGAAAGGAGACGCTGTGCCTTTTCCGTTGAAATAATCCCGGGAGGTGTTGTCCGGGCAGATTGACATGTTGTCAACAGGAGTAAAAGCAAGACCGGAAGAAATGCAAGCGGGCGAACTGCGGGAGAGGTTTTCAAGTCGATCCCTTCCAAAAAGAGGTTTGTCCAGCACTTTTGGATGGTGTCATGTTCATTTTTTCTGGTCAAGCAAAAAGGCGCCGGAAAACTCCCCGACGCCTTTCTCTTGAAAAGGGGCAGATGGGACGTTTGTTCTAGAAACTGAATCCAGCAGTGATCGGTACATAAAAAGAGCCATTTTGTCCTTGAGAGTACTGAGGGGCAAACTGGGGAAGATAGGCGACCTTGGCTTCGACAAAGAAGTAGGCGAAGTTGATCCCGATTCCGGCATCCCCGTAGCTTGACCAGCCATGTGAGAGCTCTGTACCGCCAAATGCTGATGCACCGGTCACCAGTTCCTGGTAAGCCCCGCCCGCATCGACGACCGCATAAAGGAAGTGTTCAGGGTCTCCGAGCAGATTGAATTCAAGCCCGGCTGTGATGGGCGCCGACTTGATCGAGTCGCTTGCAAAGAGTCCCGTCTGATTTCCCTGAAACATGTTTCCCTGGGCCATCATCCTGAATGCGATATTGTCAGTCATCCAGTAAGCGAAGCCAATGCCGGCTCCATAACCATTTTCAAAGCTCTTTGCAAAGGTCTGATTGGGACCGGTGGGGTTTGTGGGAAGGTTTGATGAATCCAGCGCGGTGAAGTCATAGTTTCCGAAAATCATCAGGTTCAACTGCCCATTGGCGGCAACCGCAGAAAACGCTTTTGTCGGGGAAAAAACTCCAAAGAGAGCGATCCCGGCAAAAAACAGGGCAGAAAAGATTTTGATGACGTGTGACATTGTTTTTTTCTTCATGGCGGATTCCTTTTTATTCAGGCTCTTGACCGCCTGAAAAATAAATTTGTTTTTTGATTGCTCCAAAGCATGGGCCTCGGGGCAATTCTTTCCTCGTTACGTCCCTCTTATCGGAGAGTTCGTTTGAAATCTTGAGTCCGGAAGATTCTTTCCTGTGTTCAATCAGCGATCTTGTTTTCCGTTTTTTCAACCCTGAGAACAAGGTCATGGGCAAGCTTGATCGCTTCGGTCATGGATCCCGGGTTGGCGATCCCTTTTCCGACGATATCATAGGCTGTGCCATGGTCGACTGAAGTCCTGATGATCGGAATCCCGACGGTAACATTGATCCCCTGTCCGAAGGAGAGCATTTTGAGAGGGATGAGACCCTGGTCATGATATTGGGAGACGACGATTGAGTAACGGCCTTGGGCCGCCTTTGCAAAAAGGGTATCCGCAGGAATGGGGCCATCCACTTCGATCCCTTCGGAACGGGCTTCGAGGATGGCAGGAAAAATGCTTGTCGCCTCCTCGTCTCCGAAGAGTGAAGCCTCTCCTGCATGGGGGTTGAGCGCAGCAACCGCTATCTTCGGTCTTTCAAGGCCCAGGTATTCGGTGGCCTGTTTTGCAAGCCGAATCGTTTCAAGAACTCGGGCTTTTGTGATCTTTGATGCAATATCCCTGAACGGAATATGCGTTGTGACGAGGATAACCCGGAGCGGACCGCCAACGAGCATCATCCCGTAATGTTCGGTATTGGTCAGTGCCGCGATCAGCTCTGTGTGTCCGGGATATTGATATCCGGCGGCATGGAGCATTTTTTTGTTCAGAGGGGCAGTGACAATGCCTGCGACCTTTCGCGCCATGGAAAGCTCGACTCCATGTCTAACGCAGGCATAGGACCATCTTCCGGCCATGAGCCGGTTTGACTCCGTGAGGACGGACTCAAGCGGCTTGTCGAGAGTTGGGACAAGTACGTCCATGACTCCAGGGTCTTTTGAAAACGCATCGGTTTCGTTTATCGTACGGACGACGAGTGAAGGTTCGTAGCGGCGGGCGACATCCTTCATGACCTCAGGATCTCCAATGACAATCCGTTGGATCTTCTGGATCTCCGTGTTCAACCAGGACTTGACGATGACCTCAGGTCCAATCCCGCCGGGATCTCCCATGGTGATCGCAAGCGGTTTTTTGGAATCAGTGAGAATGTGGACTGACATTATTGGTCTCCTCTGTTTTTGATGGTTCTATGTGGACAATGACCTCCACAACCGCGGGATGTTTCTCCCTGATGCGACTCTCAACCAGATGGGCTATCCCATGGGCCTGCGAGACGGAAAGGGATCCGTCCACGCCAACGGTCATGTCCATGGTGATATGGGATGATGATCCTCTGGACCTGGTCTGGTAACAGCTTTGGACTCCCGGCGTTGAGAGTGCGATTTCTGTGATTTCCTGTGGGTCCAGGGGGGAGTGGTCCGAAAGAATTTTTGTCCCTTCCATCATCAGTTCCCACCCTGAATGTGCAATAAGGATCGCAATGGCGAGTCCTGCAATTTCATCGATGACCGGATATCCGAATCCTGCCGCCACCAACCCTACAAGCACCGAAAATGAAGAAAGAATATCGGACTGAAAATGCATGGCATCTGAATGGACAAGGGCGTTTCCCGTTTTTCGATAAACGACCTTTTCAAGATTCATTGTGACTGTCTGTATTGCCATGGCAAAAAGCATAATGGCGTAGGAGCCGGCAGTGACAGTTGGTGTGATCTGGCTGTGGAACTGATCGTATGTTCTTGAGAGAACCTCATAGCCTGTGAAAAGAAGAAGCCCGCTTACGCCAAGCTGTGCCAGGGCTTCAAAGCGGATATGGCCATAGGGGTGGTCTCTGTCTGGTGGCTTTTGCGCAACGAGAAGGGCTGCGAGGCAAAGGATTCCGGAGACTGAATCCAGAAGGGCATGATATCCATCTGCCAGCATGGATACCGAATGAATCCTGTGGCTCCAGGTGATCTTTGCCAGCGCGAGAAAAATATTGGTTGACAGGGAAAGCGTCATGACACCTGTTGGTGTCATGATACTCCTCCCAATTTTCGGAAACATCAAATGGTCCTTTTCCGTAACGCCTCTCCTGTATAGGATTTCCTGTTTTTCTGGACCTCCTCCGGAGAGCCGGTCGTAACAATTTCCCCACCCCTGTCGCCACCTTCTGGGCCCAGATCAATCAGATGGTCCGCCCACCGTATGACATCGATGTTATGTTCGATGATGATGACTGTATTTCCCTGCTCGACAAGTGTGTGAAGTGTATCCATCAATTTCTGGATATCGGCAAAGTGTAGGCCGGTAGTGGGTTCATCCAGGATATAAAGGGTCTTTCCTGTTGATCTTCTGGAGAGTTCCTTGGACAGCTTGATTCGTTGTGCTTCTCCTCCGGAGAGGGTCGTTGCGGCCTGACCGAGGTGGATGTAGTCCAGTCCGACATCCCGAAGTGTCAACAGTTTTGAACGGACAACCGGAACCGGTGCGAAAAACTCGAGGGCCTCCTCTACAGTCATGGAGAGAATTTCCGAAATGTTTTTTCCGTGGTAAAGAATCTCCAGTGTTTCCCTGTTGTATCGAAGACCGTTGCACTGGTCGCATGTGACATAGACATCCGGGAGGAAATGCATCTCGATCTTCAGGACTCCGTCGCCCTGGCATGCCTCACAGCGGCCTCCCTTTACGTTGAAGCTGAAGCGGCCTTGCTCATAGCCCCTGGCCCGTGATTCTGGAACCTGGGAGAAAAGATCCCTGATGGGGGTAAAGACTCCGGTATATGTGGCCGGATTCGAACGGGGAGTCCGGCCGATAGGACTCTGGTCGATGTTAACGACCTTGTCGATCTTGTCCACGCCACGCAGTTCCCGGCACTTTCCCGGTTTTTCCCTTCCCTGGGAGAAGACCTTTGCCAGTCGCTTGTAAAGGATATCAATGACCAGAGTGCTTTTGCCCGACCCTGAGACTCCGGTGACGACTGTCAGCATCCCGAGAGGAAAGTGGGCATCAATATTCCTGAGATTGTGTTCTGAAGCCCCAATGATGGAAAGCCACTCTGAAGGCTTCTGGTGGTTTTGCTTGCGCTCAATTCTTTTCCGTCCGGACAGGTAGTCTCCTGTCAAGGATTTCGGGTCATTGCGAATTTCCTCCGGAGTGCCGTGGGAGAGGACCTCTCCTCCCATGCGACCTGCACCCGGTCCCATGTCAACAACATCATCGGCGAGCAGGATGGTTTCTTCATCATGTTCTACGACAATGACCGTGTTTCCTATGTCCCTTAGATGAAGAAGCGTTTTCAGAAGTTTCTGGTTATCCCTTGGGTGAAGTCCGATGGAGGGCTCATCGAGAATATAGAGTACCCCTGTGAGGCCGGATCCGATCTGTGTTGCCAGCCGGATCCTCTGTGATTCTCCTCCGGAGAGTGTTCCTGCGCTTCGCGATAAGGTCAGGTACTCAAGACCGACCTCCCGGAGAAAATTGAGACGTGAGCGGATTTCTTTCAAAATCCTTTCGGAGATGGTTTTTTCTTTTTCAGAAAGAGACATCTGGTCAATAAAGCATGATGCCTGATGAATGGTCATATTGGAAAAGTCCCGGATCGAAAGCCCTGATACCAGAACAGCAAGGGCTTCGGGGTTCAGGCGGGCTCCTCCGCAGCTGTCGCAATCTTTTTCGGACATGACGCTTTCAAGCTCGGATTTTGCCCATATGGAGATGTTCCCCTTCTGGTAAAGGTCCTGCAGAAAGCCGAGAAGGCCTGCAAAGCGGATGCCTTGCGGTGATCCCTTCTCAGGAGATGTTCCATGAAAAATCATGTCGATTTCTGATGCAGGGAGCTTTCCGAACGGGGTAAACCGGGATATTCCCGAGAGCTCAAGGAATTTCATGAAGCGGTTTCTGATATCGGAAAATGCACGGTGTTCAAGTATCTTGATGGCCGTTTCTGCAATGGAAAGGTCCGGGTAGGGAACAAGAAGTGTCGGGTCGACTTCGAGAAGGACTCCGAGACCCGAGCATTTGGAACAGGCCCCGTAGGGGGAGTTGAAGGAGAAGAGCCGGGGCGTGATTTCCGGAAGGCTGATGTTGCAAGTTGTGCAGGCCTGGCGCTCGGACAGGATGACATCTGTTTTTTGGTCGGGACGATGGACGATGACCATCCCTCCACCATGAGTCAGTCCTGTCTCGATACTTTCGGCGAGCCTTTGACGAACTCCATCCCTCAGGGAGATCCGGTCAATGACGATTTCAATCCGGTGCGTTTTTTTTCGGTCGATTTCGGTGATTTCTTCGATAGGCATGATGACGCCATCAAGACGTATCCGGGTAAAACCTTCTTTCAGGATCCTTGCAATTTCTTTTCTGTACTCCCCTTTCCTGTCTGAAACGGTCGGGGCGAGAATGACCAGTTTTTCTCCCTCGGGTCCCTCCATCAACCCATTGACCATCTGGGTTACGGTCTGTGGGCTGACTGACTGTCCGCATGAGGGGCAATGGGGATGGCCGATACGGGCAAACAGGAGTCTCAGATAGTCATGAATCTCTGTGACCGTTCCCACAGTCGACCTTGGATTTTTTGATGTGACTTTCTGGTCGATGGCGATTGCTGGAGAAAGGCCGTCAATGCTGTCGACATCAGGCTTGTCCATCATTTCCAGAAACTGTCTGGCATAGGCAGATAAAGATTCTACATAGCGTCTTTGTCCTTCGGCATAAAGGGTATCAAAGGCGAGAGAGCTTTTTCCTGAACCTGAAAGGCCTGTAATCACCACCAGCTTGTTTCTGGGAAGAGAAATGTCCAGATTCTTCAGGTTGTGCTGCCGTGCTCCCTTGATAACGATGGAGTCCATCGGGGAAACATTCCGGGGTGATTGGGCGGGTGATGGAGAAGTCTTTCTTTGTGCCATCAGTTTGGTCCTTCAGGGCTTTGTGCGATAGTTGTTCCAGGCGGGACTTTCAGTACGAACGCATTGCCGGGCAGCGTTTCAAGTGTCTTTATTCCGGTCAGCCGGATCGAGAGAATAACCCCGTTGACCTCCATGAAGACAATTTTTTCCGGGAGCCAGGTTTTAGGGTCGATGGAGATCCTTGCAAGGGCAAGATGCCTGTCCGCTTCTTTGGGAACCAGGGAGATCGTCTTTCCGGAACCAGTTCCTTTCCGGTTTTCCGGGCGTATATAAAAATACCGGTCGAGCTGTCCGATCTTTTCAAGGAGAAGAGCCGGCGTTTCCGGAATCGTCCGGCTTTTGAGCGTTTTATTGACCAGCTGAGTGTTCTGTGGAATATAGAAGGACATGTGGTTTCCCAGGAGAAGCAGAACCTGCCCCTTGGGATTGATATAGTGGAGGATCATTTTTCCACCCTGTCCGAAGATCAGCGATCCTTCCGAGCGAATCTCCCCGCTGTTCGGAGGGGAAAGTTTTTGGGTGAAACTTGCCATGAATCCCGGGTGTTCCTTGACCGAGAATGACATCTTTTTTAACATTTCCTGAGGAGAAATCGTGCCTGCTTCAGCGGAGCCCGCTGAAAAAAGAAAAAGAAAAGCCAGGAAAAGCCGGCATGAGATGGTCTTTCTGCAGGACCTTCCCGTCGGGGCAATCCATCCGGCATCAATCTTCCTGTTCATGGTTTCTGTTTCCTTTCAAAAGAGGTCGCGGTTTGCTGCCATCTTGTTTCCCGATCAGTCCTTCCGATTCCATCCGTTCAATAATGCGGGCTGCACGGTTATATCCGATCCTGAGGTGCCGCTGAATCAGGGATGTCGATGCTTTTCCCTGCCGGCGAACAATGGCGACTGCTTCTTCATAGAGGCCATCATTTGAGTCGGCAGAGTCATCATCATCAATGGATCCATATTTGGACTCCTGGTCTCCGGGTATTTCGGAAAGAGTCAACCTTTCCATGATATCGCCAAGGCTGCTGTCTGTTCCAGTAGAGGCTCTTGGAGATTCTTTCCAGAAGGATACGAGCCTTGAGAGCTCCGATTCGGAGATAAAAGCCCCATGAAGTCTTCTCAGCGCGTCTGTTCCGGGCGGGCGCATCAGCATATCACCGGCACCCAGCAGACTTTCCGCCCCACCCTGGTCGAGGATAACGCGGGAATCGATCTGGCTTGTGACCTGAAATGCAATCTTTGTGGGAATGTTTGCCTTGATCAGGCCTGTCAGGACCGCAACTGATGGCCTCTGCGTTGCAAGGACCAGGTGTATTCCTGCCGCCCTCGCCATCTGGGCCAGACGGATAATGGGGGGCTCAACATCTTTTTTCAGGCTCAGCATCAAGTCGGCAAGCTCGTCGATCAGGACTACGATAAATGGAAACCAGTCTTTTTCCGGCACAGCCTTTCTGTATTCTCCGATGTTTCTGACTCCGGTGTTTTTCATGAGCTCGTACCGACGGATCATCTCGTCTGCCAGAATCCGCAATTTCGAGGCGGCAATTTTGGGGTCTGTGATAACCGGGCCCAGAAGATGCGGAATTCCTTCATAGGGGGCGAACTCGAGCCTTTTGGGGTCTATCATGATGAACCTGACATCTTCCGGTCTTGCGCTCATGAGAATGCTTGCTATCAGAACATTCATGCATACGGATTTTCCCGTCCCGGTCGCACCGGCAATCAACAGGTGGGGCATTCTGGCAAGATCGACGGCGTAGGGGTCGCCATTGATCGTTTTTCCGATGGCGAGAGAAAGAGGGGAGGAAATAGAACGAAAACTTGGACTCGAAAGAATTTCCCTGAATGTGACCAGTTGCCGGACCGGATTGGGGACTTCGAGACCAATCGTGGATTTTCCCGGAATGGGGACATGCAGGTTAACTTGTGGAGCTTTCAGGGCCATGGCAATTTCGCTGGTCAGGCTTGTCACCCGGCTGACCTTTGTCCCCGGAGCAGGAAGAAACTCAAAAAGTGTCACGACGGGGCCCGGCTGTGATCCGACCATCTTTCCGGGGACACCATAGGTCCTGAAAAGGTCGCCAAGAGTTTTTTCCGTTTCACGTATCTGGGACTGAGGCATGACCTCCTTTGCGCTTCCTGTTGGATCGAGGAGATCTGCTGTCGGGAGCAGGGATTGACTGGAGTCGGTGTTTGCCGGTGTCGGGATGGCGGGTTTTTTTGGAGCTGGAGCCGTTTTTGGCTTCTGCTCCTGGGCAGTTTCCCTGATAGAGGGAGAAAAGGGTGTTTCTTCCGGATTGTCCTGTGGGCGTTCTTCTTTGACAACAACATATTGGGGATCCGTGTCCCTGACGAGAAATGACCTGATCCTGTCTCTTTTCTGTCTGAGCCAATCGGTGATCGATGTCCCTTTTTTGCTGCCGATAAAGGATACGACGGGGGCCAGGAGAAACAGGAGCGATGTCAGGAGAACTCCCCCCAGGATGAGCAGCGATCCCGCTTTGTTGAGTCTGGAAAGAGAAAAATTGAGAATCTTCTGGCCGATTTCCCCCCCGGGTCTATAGGGAGCAATAAGATTTTCCGGAAATATCATGCAAAGAAGAGGCGGAAGGGAGATTGTGAGGAGGATCCAGCCCATGATAGACCAGGGGGGATGGGGCTTTTCCTGGCGGTGGAAGAAGGAGATGCTCCACAGGAGCACCGGGGCAAGAATGGCCGATAGTCCGAGGGACTCGTAAAGGACTGCGGCAATACTTGCTCCCCAGAAGCCCATTGTATTTTGGGGGACCTTGAGGCTCGAGACCGTCAGGATGGACGGGTCACTGCTGTTTGCCGTGGCAAGGGCGAGCAAGAGAAACAATGTGAGCGTCCAGAGGAAGACCTGCTGGGCCCTTCTCAGAAGGTTCTTCTGATGGTGTGTCTCCGCGGGGGAGGGCTTTTCCTGCTGCCTGTCCTCGCTCAATCTTTGTCATCCGCTGCGGTTGTTTTGTTGATCATTTTTACATCTCGAGAATGATCGGAATGATGACTGGGTCCCGTTCGAAGTTCTTTTTGAAATATTTTCTCAGGCTGTTATGGATCATTGTCTTGAGCGCCGACGATTCTTTCCGGATTTCAGGGTCCGACGAGTTGATGGCAATTTCAACGTGAGCCTTGATCAGGGCTGTCAGTTCGAGCGAGAGGTCAGAAAGGACGACTCCTCTTGTTGTGACTTCGGGGCCCATGACCATATCACCAGTCTGCTGGGACAAAGCGACTATCACTGTGACGATTCCATCCGATCCCAGTCTCTGTCTGTCTCTTATGACGACTTCTTCGACATCTCCGACTCCTTTTCCGTCAACAAAGGTCCTGCCGCTGGGGATTTTCTGGAGAACCTCCGCATGATTCGGATCAAGCTCGAGTACGTCGCCGTTCTCGATGACAAACACATGTTCCTGAGGAACACCGGTAGAGACAGCCGTTTTTGCATGCCTTGAAAGCATGCGGTATTCCCCATGCATCGGGACAAAGAACTTTGGCTTAAGCATCCGGATCATCATCTTTTGATCTTCCTGGCTTGCATGGCCGGAAACATGAATTTCTGAAACACGCTGATAATGGACGATGGCACCCTTTCTGGAGAGGAAATTGATGATTTTGCCAATCGCCCTTTCATTTCCGGGGATCACCCTGGCGGACAGCAGAATCGTGTCGTTTGCACCGATGGCGATGTGTTTGTGGTCACCAAGAGCCATCCGGAAAAGGGCACTCATCGGCTCACCCTGGCTGCCGGTGGTAATGATTGTCACCTCTCCCGGAGGGAGAAGTGCCGCCTGATCGAGCTTGATGACTTTGTCGGGAGGAATGTGGAGGTATCCAAGCTCTGTGGCAATCTTGTAATTGGTCTCCATCGACCGTCCGGTAAATGCGATTTTTCTTCCCAGACGGATCGAGACATCAGCGACTTGCTGCAACCTGTGGATGTTGGAGGAAAAAGTGGCAACGATGACTCTTCCTGGTGCCATTGAGATCAGCTGATGCAATGGATCTGTCACAAGCGCTTCCGAGAGGGACAGGCCGGACTTTTCTGAATTGGTGCTGTCACTCATGAGGCAGAGGATGCCCTGGTCACCCAGAGCACAGAAGCGGTGCATGTCGAAGTGTTCTCCGTCAATTGGAGTCAGGTCAACCTTGAAGTCGCCGGTGTGAAGGATCGTTCCTGCATCGGTCGTGATCGCAAAAGAGACGCCGTCTGCGATGGAGTGGGTGATTCTGATCGGTTCTATGGAAAAGGGCCCCATCGTGCAAGCTTCCCGCGGTCTTAAGGTTACAAGCTTTGTCTCTGTGATGTTTTTGTGCTGCTTGAGCTTGCCCTCGAGCAGTCCCAGCGTGAGGGCTGTTCCAAAAACGGGAACATTGAACTCCCGCAGAAAATAGGGAACAGCACCGATGTGGTCCTCATGTCCGTGCGTCAGGAAAAGAGCGAGGACTTTCTTGCGATTTTCCTTGAGGTAGGAAAAGTCGGGAATGATCAGGTCTATACCAAGAAGGTCATCTTCCGGGAAGAGGACCCCGCAGTCGACAACGATGATCCCTTCGGATGTCTCGTAGGCGGTCATGTTCATTCCGATTTCACCGATCCCGCCTAACGGGATGATGCGAACTTTTCCGGGTAAAACAGGCTCAGGGGGAGCGGGGGGCTGGGTATCTGTGTTCACTGTGTCAGTTTCTCCTTAAGATCTTTATGTGAAGTTTTGTTCCAGTCCTTTTTTGTGTATTTCTGTCGACAGGAGCAACAGTTCTTCCGGAAGCAATCGTTCAACCCTTTTCTCCGGGGGGATTCCCAATATGTTGAAAACTTCCTCGAAATAACCTTTTGGTATTTCCGGAAAAGCCAGCCGGGCGGCATTCTGGAGCGTCCGCCTCCGATAGGAAAACAGTTTCCTTGACAAATTCAGGGCTTGTCTCGTTTGCTCTCTTTCCTGCTTGGTGTCGAATATTCTTGGCCGTATCACAACGACAGAGGAGTGAACCTTGGGTGCCGGGAAAAACGATCCGGGTTTCAGGTCCAGAACTTTTCTTGACGAAGCCGAAAGCGCCATTGCCACCGACAGATGACCGTAGTCATCGGAGCCGGGAGATGCAACGATCCTTCTGGCTACTTCACGCTGGAACATGAGAACCATTTCCAAGGGCGGCTTCGGACTCGACAAAAAACGGAAAAGCAACGGTACGGATATATTGTATGGGAGATTGGATACGATCCGGTAGCCCCCTCCGGAGAAAGGGGGTGAAAGATAGTCCTCTCCCTCTCCAAACGGGTATTCGAGTGCGTCGGTCTGGATAATCCGGACTCCCGGGCTGGATCCATACCGTTCGGTGAGGGCGGGAAGAAGGTCCTGGTCCTTTTCCAGAAGAACAAGATTGGATGTTTTGCTCAAAAGAGCCTTCGTGAGAATCCCTTTTCCGGGACCAATCTCAATCACTGGTGTTTCCCTTGGAATTCCAGGATCAAGAAAATCGGCAATTTTTTGAGCTATTGATGGATCGGTCAAAAAATTTTGCCCCAGACTTTTCCTGGCTCGGTGGGGCGGGGTCATCATCATCTTTTCCATGAGAGAATCAGGAGCTTCTCCAGATTTGAAATTTTGTTTTGACTAGTTGTTCGCATAGAATATCACAAGGGGATCCTTAGATGGTTCAATTTGGACTCAAGAAGACAGAAAAATCAACCGGAGGCGTATTGCGCCTATCCAGGAGAGGGTGTCATCGAATTCGATTCATTTGAAAAGCCTCCCTACCGGCAGGCGCTGATTCTTGTCAACCATGGCGAAGATGATATTCGATGGGCCTTTCGCTGGTTTGTCCTGGTCTCCATTTTGCTGCATGCTTCCCTGCTTCTTCTGGTGATCAAGGATCCTGCCCTTTTGAACAGGCTTGAAGATCTGATCGCTCCGCAAAAGCCACCGATGACAGAGGCAATGAGAAAAAAACTGGCAGAAGAAAGAAAGCCCGTCTTTGTGGATATTCTTGATCCGTCAAAAGTTCCTCAGTCTTCTCGGACCGTTGCGCCTCCACTTCCGAAGGGGCATTCTCTTTCGGGAAAACCCAACCACCATGATTCCAAAACGGTGCTGAGGCCCTCTTCAGCCCCTCCACCGAAGGTCGCAGAGCCCAAGCCAAAGATTGCGCCTTCGGAGCCGGAAAGGGAGGCTCCTCTGGCAAAGGATGAGCCGGGTCTTTCGCAGGTTAAAAAATCTGCAAGGCATGAACATCCGAACCACAATAAATCCAAGGAAACAGAAAAGCATCAGGAACGGATGGCCAAAACAGCTCCGGTCTCTCCCAGTGAAAAACCAGAGAAGCCGACGAAGATTGTCAGGAAGATTTCACCCAAGGACCTCAATAAAATTCTGTCACAGGAGTCTCTGGGAGACCCTTTTTCGAAGAACCTGAACCTTTCGAAAGACCTCTCTCCTGCGTATTCGGACAAGCCTGATCCGACAGACCGGATCATGGCCAATCTGGAGGACGAAACATATTCGAGTTATATAAAGCGGATCCAGGAACGATTTGAAACAATAGGGGAGTATCCGGAAGAGGCTGCTTCCCGGGGAATCACGGGAAGGGCCTTGGTCACCTTCCGGATCCTTGCCGACGGGACTCTTGACGGGGTTACTCTTTCGAAGAGTTCCGGGTCAGCCATCCTTGATGAGGAAGCACTGAGAATCGTTCGAGTGGCGTCCCCATACATTCCCCTTCCGACAGCCTTTCATAAAAAAGAGCTGACACTGACATGGGCTTTCATTTTTTATAACGGGGGATTCCATGTCATTCAGTAGCGCTTCGGGAATCCTTGCCTTGTCTGTTGCGGTTGTTTTGTCCTCCGTCCCTTTATCCTTCGCGGAGGTGACAGGGCAATCTTCGACGCCTGTGGATCCCATGGTCCGGGTCATCAGGGACCTGTCTTCGGGAAATGAGAAGAAAGCCAAGGAGGATATCGGGAGGATTTCATCTCCGGAGGTAAAGGGGCTGTCACGTCAACGACTCAGGCAATATGACCTTCTCGAAGAATACCTGAATCCTCCAGCCTCCTTGTCGGACGCGACAATCAGGAAAGTTCTGAGTCATGCGGGCAGAAATTCCGACCTGGTTTTCTGGAGAGCTTATCAGGGGCCGATGGGGAAAAAGTATTCGGGGCAACCCCTTTCCCGGCGGCTTAAGGCCATGTTTCCCAATTCGGATTATTTTCATCCGGAAGGGGGTGACGGTTCCCGATCAGCTCAGGCGTTATGGCGTCAGTCCCTCTCGGAGCTCCATCGTGGCCATCCGAAGCGAGCTCTCAGGATATGGAAAATCATCTATCGTGATCATCCGCTCTCTCCTGAAGCAGGGCTTTCCCTTCAGCGTCTGCCGCAAGGAACGCCGATGGGGGAGTTGTTGATAAAGCGATGGGCAACTCTTTCTTCCATGGGTGAGACTCAAACGGTTTTGACGGAAGCAACGGCGTATCTCGGAACAAACCCCTCATTCCCTTTCCGTGACCGGGCCATCCTCTTTGCCGTTTCGGGTCTTCTTTCCGAGTCGGGAAGGGATGAGGCCCTGTCTCTTATCGAAAAGGGCAAGGCAGTCAAAGGGCCAAAACTCCTGTCTTCCTTATGGTCGGCCGAATGTTCTGCAGAGAATTCGCGCAGGGCAAGACAGGACTGCATTCATCAATTCCTTTCCCGATACCCGCTCTCTATCGCGGCCCGATCCCTTGCCAATGCTTCCCTGCGCAATTCCATCGCCTCGGGCGAGGGAGTCTTTGATCCTCTCTGGTTGCCTCCCGGGCCAGTCCGTTCCCTGCCGTCGGGAGAGCTTTCGCTCTGGCTTTCGGGACTCTGGTTTTTTTCTCATGGAGACCTTGAGCGGACTCGGGATATATGGAATGAGCTTGACTCAAGACTTTCCGCGGAGGGGGATGATGTTCTTCTTCCCCGTGTCATTTATTTCCTGGGCAGGCTTGATGCACGAGAACATCATCTGGAAAGGGCTCAAAGGCGTTACCGAAGCGTTTTGAAGTCATGGCCTTCATCGGTTTATGCTTTATGGTCGAGTCTTGCATGTGGAGAAGATTGCGGAAGCCTTGCGGTTTCCTTCCACCATCCATCCCCTCAGGTGTCACATCTGACCCTCTCCCATCGTCAGAGGCTTTTGGCTCTGGTTCAGCTTGGTTTGTGGGGGGCTGCCTGGACCGACTACGTTGCCTATCGGGATCCTCTGATGACAGAAGAGCGCTTTCGTAGGTACGGTAGACTGGATCTTCTTCTTGACCCTGTGAGAAAACTTGTTTTGCTTAATGAACTCCTGGGCCGGAGCCGTCCTTCGGTCGCACTCTCCCGGACGGAGTCTTTGTCTCCATCGGTGATCGATGCTTTTGGTCGATCGGGCGTGCCTATTTCATGGGCTATTTCAATTGCCCGACAGGAGAGTCGCTTTGACCCGACGGTTCTTTCGATTGATGGTGCGATGGGTGTAATGCAGCTGATGCCAATGACGGCTCTCTCAACGCTCAGGCAAGCCTCCCCGGAACTTCTGGCAAAATCCCGCCTGAATCTTGGTTTGCTCCGGGGGGACTACATTAATGCTCTTGTAGGTGGTTTGTATCTGAAGAGGCTTTTCGATCATTTTCCGGACAATCCGGAACGTGCGGTTGCCTCCTACAATGCTGGCATGCACTCGATTGTTCGCTGGTCGGGTATTGCTCCGATGGATTGGGATTTTTTTATTGAAGGGATACCTTATACGGAAACCAGGCGATACGCGAGGGAGGTTCTCTGGAACCATGAGGTATTGCGGCGATCGCCCCGGCCGCTGTTTGTCTCGGGGAGATGACGAAGATGCTTTTCGGAGATCCGGCCGAGTGGGAGAATGCCCGGATTCTTCAGGAAGCGGTCAGTTCCCTGAAGATGCTTCTTGACTCTCAGACCAGGGAAATTCTGGCTCTTCGCCAGGAGATCCGGACTCTTGAGGGGGAAAGGTCAAGACTGATCCATCGTCTGAACCTTTGCCACAGGGAAAGGGTTTTTTTGAGGGATACGATGAAGAGAATTGAAAGTGCCCTGGAAGAGGCGCTTGGATCTTCAGATGAAAAGAGTCGCCCGGAAAGAAAAGGGACGTCATGAAATCCCCTCAAAAAAGTACAGTCTGCTATGTTCGTATCGGAGACAAGACAATCACGCTCAAGGGAGTCTACGATCTTGAGCAAATGACCGAGTCCGGTCGAATGATTGCTGCAAATGTTGAAAAGATTATTGCCGAAGAGGGTGCGGCCAATGAGAAACTGGAAGTTGTCGCTCTGATCCTTGCCATCGAGAAAAATTATGAGGTTCTGAGTAAAGAGAGGGAGCTTGCGCATCTGAAACAGGAAAACGATCGCTGGCGGAGTCTGTTCGAGACAACGGTCAAAAATCTTCTGGATATTCAGGCGTCCTCAAAGAAAGCACTTGTTGATCGGGGAAGACGGGGGTAGAATGGTGGTGCCCTGCTCTGTTCGAGGCGCGGTTTAATTTGTTACCTGTAAATCTTGAGAAATGGTGCGTCAGTGTTCATGGTGAGCATGCCCGGGATTTTCCGGGAAGCCTGAAATGGCCTACAGCACCAATCCTTATCCCCTAAGGTATCTCAAAGAAAACCGTAACGGCAGTAGCGGGGCATTTTCTGATTATCCAGGATCCTTGACTCCCGAGAATGTCCCAGTCTCCCTATTTTTCTTTCCCTGACAGGATAAAATTTCATGAAATCCCTATTTGGTGATGGTCCTGCATCCTTACCATTCGCAAGTCTTGCCGGCAGGCTATGGCCCGAATCGGTCGATGGCCCGAAGGGTTTTTTCGGCCAGGACTCGTCTCGGGAGGGAGTCCTCCTCCGCCATGTGCTGAAAACAGGATTTTTGCGCTCAATGGTTCTTTATGGACCGCCTGGTTGTGGAAAGTCAGCTTTTACCCGTCTTCTCTTCAAATTGCATGATATCCGTCAGACAACTCTTCGTGGATCTGAGACCTCCTCTTCTGAAATCCGGCAATCCATTGATCGGGCCAAAGGGGACCGGAAGGCAGGAGCACGTCATATTCTGGTTGTGGAAGAGATCGACAGGCTTGGGAAGACACAGCAGGATTTGCTGATCGCCCCTGTTGATGAGGGAGATGTCGTCCTGATCGGATTGTCAAATGAGAATCCATTGAGGACTTTTCTTCCGGCTTTGGCGTCAAGAGTTCTTTCAATACGATTCCATGCTCTTTCTCATCAGGAGATTGCCCGGATTCTGGATCGGGCTCTTTCTTTTCTTTCCGACCAGGCTGCTCTGCCGATCAGAATGGGTGATGGTGGACGAAAGATCCTGATCGAGCGTTCCGGGGGAGATGCGAGAAGGATGCTCGGCGCACTGGAGTGGGCTTTTGATATGGACCGCGCAGGTTCGTCGGGGAAGGAAATACTGATCAGGGAATCCTCCATTCTCGAGGGAATCGGGCAATCAGGAGGGCTCTATTTCGATCGAGAAAATCATTTTGACCTGATTTCTGCATTTATCAAATCGGTCAGGAACCATGATCCTGACGGGGCGCTTCACTGGCTTGCCCGGATGATCGAGTCGGGGGAGGACCCATTATATGTTTCCCGAAGGCTGATTATTCTTGCCGCAGAGGATATAGGCCTTGCCGATCCGTTTGCCCTGACACTGGCAACTTCATGTCTTTCTGCCGTTTCGGCTGTCGGGCTTCCGGAAGCACGTATCATCCTGTCCGAAACGACTATTTATCTTGCCATGTCTCCAAAGAGCAATTCCGCATATAAAGCGATTGACAGGGCAATCAACGCTGTAAGGGATGGTTTCCTTCCTCCGGTTCCCTCCCACTTCAAGGCTCAGCACCGGAACACGTATCTGTACCCCCCTGACCAGCCCGGGGGTGTTTCTCCCCAGAAATCGATTCCTCCGGGGACTTCTTTTTACCATGCCGGCCCTAATGGATGGGAAAGCCGTTTGATAAATGCAGGAGATGGAGAAGGTATGGGGTAAGAAAAAAATGATTTACCTCAACGAGATATCGGTCCAGAGACGCTATTGGATTAAAAAAATCATAGTTTGTAATGTTTTATAGTTTAAATGGTTTCACTTTTGCCTTCGATGTGATAGAATGCTCCTTTGGAATATTGTTTGATTTTATTTATCTGTTTTTTGAATATGGAAAAGTGATGTTTAAAACGGATTTGAAAAAGAATGCTGAGGTGGTCTCATGCTCACGGGCGTAATGATATTTTTGGGCGTCGGCCTCGCCTTGGGGGTCGGTGTTGTTTTGGGACGCTCTCTTGCCGAAAAGAATGTTGACGGGGTTGTTGCGGAGAAAAAACGGCTTGCTTCTGAAATCGAAGCGGAAGCTCTCCGGCGCAAGGAATCGATCATCAGAAGTGCCGAACTTGAAGCAAGAGAGTTAGCTTTCAAGGCAAAAGTTCAGTCAGAGGAGGAGGCCAACCAGAGAAGGCAGACCGATCTGGCGAGAGATCAGGCGCTCAAACTCCGGGAAGCCTCGATGGAGGAGCTTCAGAAAAGCCTTGATTCCCTGAAGCAGAAGCTTGAGAAGGATCTGGAAGGAATCAAGGCCCGGGAGCGTCTTGTCGCTTCGAGAGAGTCGTCTCTTGAGGAGATGATTTCTCTTGAACACAAGAAGCTTGAGGAGATATCCGGTCTTTCTCTTGAAGAGTCGAGGGAGCGTTTGTTGCGGGAAGCTGAGGATCTTATCCGGATGGATGTCTCACGTTCGGCCCAGAAGCTTGAGCGTGAGGCCAAGGAAAATGCCCAGCGAAAAAGCAGGGAGATTATGACCCATGCCATCCAGCGTTATGCGAATGACCATGTGGCAGAAGTCAGCGTATCGGTCGTTCCCATCGCATCGGAGGATGTAAAGGGACGAATTATTGGCCGTGAAGGTCGCAATATCAGGGCATTCCAGCTGGCGACGGGGGTAGACCTGATCATTGACGATACCCCGGACGCTATTATTATTTCCGGCTTCGACCCGTTGCGAAGGGAAGTCGCCAAGATCGCCCTGGAACGTCTTCTGGTCGATGGTCGGGTTCATCCTTCCAGGATAGAGGAAGTTGTCGATAAGGTCCGGAAAGAACTTGACCAGACATTGAAAGAAGAAGCCGAAAGGGTGGCTTTCTCTCTTGGGATTTCTGATATCCATCCTGAAATTCTGAAGCTTGTCGGAAAGCTGAAATTCCGGACAAGCTATGGTCAGAACAACCTTCTTCATGCACAGGAGGTGGCGAATCTGGCTTCAATGATGGCTTCTGAGCTTGGGATCGATGCGAAGCTGGCCAAGAGAGCGGCATTCCTTCACGATATCGGGAAGTCCCTGACCCATGAAAATGAAGGGACGCACCCCCAGCTGGGGGCTGAAGCGGCAAGAAAATATGGTGAATCTGAAGGGGTGATCAATGCGATCGCATCCCATCATGGAGATGTTGAGCCGTCCTGCCTTGAGTCTGTTCTGGTTGCTGCGGCCGATGCGATATCCGCAGCGCGCCCTGGTGCGAGACGGGAAAGTATGGATGCCTATCTGAAGCGTCTTGAGAAGCTTGAGGATATTGCCAATTCATTCAAGGGTGTGGAAAAAGCATATGCCATACAGGCAGGCAGGGAAATCCGGATCATTGTCAAACAGGATGAAATCAATGACGAGGATCTCTCAACCATATCAAGGGAGATCGCAAAGAAGATCGAATCAGAGCTGACTTACCCCGGGCAGATCCGAGTGACAGTGATCAGGGAGAGCCGGATCGTCGAATATGCCCGTTGATTTATCGACAGAGCCTCTTTCCTGGATCGTCGTTGTAGGGGATGTATTCGGCCGCCCGGGGCGGAGTGCGTTGTCCCTGGGACTTAAAAAAGTTACATCGGAGAGGAACATCGTCTTTACCGTTGTCAACGGCGAGAATCTTGCCGGTGGCAAGGGGTTGAACGAAAAGACCGTTTCCGAGTGTTTTGATATGGGTGTGTCGGCCATTACGACTGGAAACCATCTTTTTGATCAGAAGGGTGTGGTTGATCTGCTGCAAAAAGATGGACGAGTTCTCCGGCCTCTGAATTTTTCAAGACTTTGCCCCGGAGCCGGTTCAGGGATCTTCACTCTGGAGAGCGGGTTAAGGGTAGGTGTTATCAATCTGATCGGCAGGGTTTTCATGGCACCTTCTGACTGCCCTTTTAGTGCGGCAGATGAAGTGTTGGACGGATGGAAGTCCCAAGGCCTCTTTCCTGATCTGGTCCTGGTTGATTTTCATGGGGAAGCCAGCGGGGAAAAACGCGCGATGGGGTTCCATCTTGACGGAAGGGTGGATGCCCTCTATGGGACCCATACCCATGTTCAGACGAATGATCTGGAGCGGTTTCCGGGCGGTTCCTGGTATCTGACCGATGTCGGCCTTTCCGGCCCGCATTGGTCCGTTATCGGCGTTGAGCCGGAGATGGCTCTGTCAAAATACAGAACGCATGTCCCTGCACCTTTCAAGGTCGCTGACGGTGAGTTGTTGTTCTGTGCTCTTTTGCTGGGTGTTTCTGTTAAGCAGGGCAGATGGTCCATAGAAAAAGCCGAGCTTTTCCGGGAGGTTTTTCCAAAAGATGGCGATTGATCCAGGCCGTTTGAAAAACACGGGAATTCAGGATGTTTTTACCGTTTCGGAACTGACTCTTGCGGTCAAGGGAACGATTGAGTCCGCTTTCCCGGGTACGATTTTCCTGGAGGGGGAACTGTCTAACGTCAAGGTTGCCAGACCGTCCGGGCACGCCTACCTGACTTTGAAGGATGATCTCTCCCAGATAAAAGCTGTCTTCTTCAGAGGGGCAATGGAGTCCTCCCGTATTCTTCCCCAGGATGGACTGAAGGTTTTGGTTCGTGCCAGACTGACTGTTTATGAGGCTCGCGGCGATTACCAGCTGGTTATTCTCTCCATGGAAGCTTCCGGACTGGGCCGTTTCCACCTGGAGTTTCGCCGGGTAAAGGAGTTGCTCGATTCGGAGGGGCTTCTTGCTCCCGGCAAAAAAAAGAGGATCCCTTCCTATCCGAGGAAGGTTGCTTTGCTAACCAGTCGTACGGGTTCGGTTCTATGGGATTTCATCAGAATCTCCGGGCAACGGAATCCATCCGTTCCAATTGTCATTGTCCCTGTTCGTGTTCAGGGAGCTGGTGTTCCCGAGGAGATGGTTGCGGCGTTACTGTCGGCACAGGCCATTCCCGGGGTTGATGTCATTGTGATGGCCAGAGGCGGTGGGTCTGTCGAGGATCTGTGGCCGTTTAACAGCGAACGCCTTGCAAGAGGGATCCTGTCGTCATCTGTTCCAATTGTGTCCGCCGTTGGCCACGAGACGGATATTACGATTGCGGATCTTGCGAGTGATCTTCGTGTTGCGACGCCGTCAGAAGCCGCAGAAAAAGTCATTCCTGACAATCGTCCTGCCTTGTCCAGGTTGAGCGTTCTGGATCTTCGGAGCAGAAGGGAAATGACGAGACTTTTTAGGGATATTCAAATCAAAAGAAAATTACTGGAAGATCAGCTCAATCGATTCCCTGACAGCCTTCTGGTCAGAGCCCGCTCTCTTGAAGGAATCTCAAGGAGGATGGGGGCTTCAATGGGAGACAGTCTTTTCGTTGCCAGGAAAAAACTTGATCGACAGTCAGAAGTCATGCGGAGCCTGGTTTCAGGTCAGAAAAATCTTCTTTCAGAAAAACTGTCGAAGTTGTCGTTTCGCCTCCGGAGCCCTTCTGAGGCAACGTTGCTGACGCACCGCATCCTTTCCCGCGCAGTATCGCGCCTTTCCCAATCCATGAACTCAAGAATGGGCATCCATACAGTCTGTCTTTCCAGTCTTGAAGAAAGACTTGCCCGTGTCATGACACTTTCCGCTTCCCGCCTTCGGGAGCGGCTGGGACATCTTGAGGGAAGTCTTTCCCAATTGGGACCCATGGGCGTTCTTCAAAAGGGGTACTCTCTATTGTTTCATCTCAATAATGGACACCTTGTCACCCAGTCTTCTCCTCCGAGAACGGGGGAAAGTCTTTCTGCGATAATGGAGGGCTACTCATTGACGCTCCGAGTCGAGCATGTGGCGGTCATTAACCCTGCTGAGCCAAGTATTCCCTGCGTTTTACCAAACAAATTATCTCTTTTGGAGGAGGACTCTGGTGGCTAGTCGCAAACCATCCCATGGAACCGACTCCTTTGAGAAAAAAATGGCCAGACTTGAGGAAATTGTGTCCTTGATGGAAGAGGGTGGTCTTCCTCTGGAAAAAGCGATCGCCCTCTTTGAAGAGGGTGTTGTACTGTCAAAGGACTGCCGGGGCGTTCTTGAAAATACGGAACGTCGCATTACTCTTCTGATGAAGGGAGATCTCGAGGTTCCCTTTGAGGATCAGATGCCGGTCAACAAAAACGAGGAGAGGGAAAACGGTGGTTGAGTCCGTAAAAAATAATGCAGAAAAAGAGATTGAGGCTTTTCTGGACCATGGCAAGGCCTTGATTGACTCTGCCTTGTCGTTATTGTTTCTTGACCCATGGGCCGGTCGTTTTGGCCGTTTGTCCGAGTCAATGAGGTATAGTCTTCTTGCCGGCGGAAAGCGGATTCGTCCAATTCTTGCCATGGCGGCGCTTTCTTCTGTAGGTCAGTCTCCGGAGCCTTTTGTCCCTCTTCTTCTTCCGCTTGAGCTGATTCATACCTATTCCTTGATTCATGATGATTTGCCGGCAATGGACAATGATGATCTGCGACGTGGAAAGCCTACCAACCATGTTGTATTTGGAGACGCAACCGCAATTCTGGCGGGAGACGCTCTCTTGACCTACGCCTTTACGATTTTGTCCGATCCCCGTTATGATGGACTCTCTCCTGAAAAAGTCCGCCTGGCAGTTGTTCGGGAGCTTGCCCATGGATCCGGGCTTTCCGGGATGGTTGGTGGACAGATGCTGGATATGGAAAGTGAAGGTCGGAAAATTTCTCTTGATGACCTGGAGTTTTTGCACAGGCACAAGACGGGAGCACTGATTCTTTCCTCTGTCAGGATTGGTGCGTTGCTTGGACAGGGGGGAGAGTCCGAAATGCGGTCTCTTGATCAATATGGTGAGGCCGTGGGTGTTGCTTTTCAGATTGCGGATGATCTCCTGGATGTCGAGGGAGATACTGCCACGCTTGGAAAGGCAGCCCAGAAAGATACTGACCACCTGAAAAATACATATCCTGGACTCCTGGGTATCGAGGGAGCCAAAAAAATGGCAAAAGAGAAGCTTGAAGCAGCTCTTGATGCTGTTTCCGGGTTAGGTGAAAAAGCCAATCATCTCAGAGGAATTGCACGATATATTATAGAGAGAAGGAATTGATGACTGACATCCTTAAAAGAATTCGTGAGCCTAAAGATATCAAAAAGCTCACAATGGAAGAAATGGGAGATCTTGCCCAGGAAATACGTCTCGAAATGATTCAGGTCATTTCCAAAATCGGAGGTCATTTTGGAGGCGGTCTTGGTGTTGTGGAACTGACGATCGCACTCCATCGCGTTTTTGATACGACTCAGGACAGGATTGTCTGGGATGTCGGACACCAGGCCTACCCCCACAAGATGCTGACGGGACGTCTTGAACAGTTGTCCACGATTCGCCAGTGGCAGGGGCTTGCCGGATTTCCAAAGAGGGAAGAAAGTCCGCATGATGCCTTTTCGGCCGGTCATGCAGGTACCGCTGTTTCTGTTGCCTTGGGTATGGCCGAAGCCAGGGATCTGATGGGGGACGACTACCGTGTGGTCTGCGTTGTGGGGGATGGTTCCCTGACGGCCGGTATGGCCATGGAAGGGTTGAACCAGTCGGGCCACAGGGACAAGGACCTTCTGATTATCCTGAATGATAACGAAATGTCGATTTCCGAAAATGTGGGTGCACTGTCCACGATGCTGGCGAGAATTACCTCTGACCCCAAATGGTCAGGTCTTCGGGAAAAAACGGAAGACGCGATGAAGGGGATTCCGGTTATCGGGACCCAGGTTGCAAAGTTTGCCCGTGCTGCCCATGACTCCATGGTTGGCATGATCTCCCAGCCGGGGATATGGTTTGAGGAAATGGGACTCCATTATGTTGGACCAATTGATGGACATGATCTCCCACTGCTTGTCGATACGCTGTCCAAATTGAGAAACCACCCCGGCGCGGTTTTGTTGCATGTGATTACGGTCAAGGGGAAGGGCTATGCTCCGGCAGAAAGCAATCCGGTCAAGTTTCACGGAGTGACTCCGTTTGATATCAAGACCGGGGAATTTATAAAAAAGCCTTCTTCGAAGCCAACGTATACAAAAGTGTTTTCTCAGACAATGATCGAGCTTGCAGAAGCTTTTCCCCGGCTCTTCGCGATAACGGCTGCAATGCCCGAGGGGACAGGGCTGTCTGATTTTTCCAAGATCCATCCTGATCGTTTCTGTGATGTGGGAATCGCGGAGCAGCATGCCGTTGCTTTGGCTGGCGGAATGGCCGCACAGGGCATAAAGCCGGTTGTGGCGATTTACTCGACCTTCCTTCAGAGAGCTTATGACCAGCTTGTCCATGATATATGTCTTCAGAATCTTCCTGTGTTTTTTGCGCTGGACAGGGGAGGGCTTGTCGGGGAGGATGGACCAACCCATCATGGAGTCTTTGACATTGCATACCTGAGACATATCCCCAATATGGTCCTGATGTCTCCAAAAGATGAAAATGAATTGCGGCACATGATGTATACCGCTCTCAACCATCAGGGGCCAATAGCCGTGCGCTACCCGAGAGGAGAAGGCGAGGGAGTTGTTCTTGACCAGTCGTTCAGGGAGATTCCCATTGGGAAGGCTGAGGTTCTCTCTGAAGGATCAGATGTGACTTTTCTGGCGTATGGTCAGATGGTTCCAGTGGCGGTCGAAGTGGCAAGGCAGCTCTCTCTTGAGGGACGATCCGTTGGAGTTGTCAATCTCCGATTTGCAAAGCCACTTGATGGAGAGGTGCTTGAAAAGCTGATCGCCCAAAAAAAGAGGCTCGTTTCGATCGAAGAAGGATCTCTGATCGGTGGTGTGGGAGCTGCCATTCTTGAGTGGGCTTCGGATCATGGAATGCTGTCTTCCACCAATCTGCTGCGTCTTGGAATCCTAGACGAATATGTCGAGCATGGAGGAATCAAGTTTTTGAGGGATCATGTTGGGTTGACTCCGGAAAGGATTTTGGAAAAAGTCAGGGCATGGATGTCCGGAGGAAATTGATTTCCTAAAAGCCAGGGGTATCATTGGGAGACATTAAACGGCTGGATGCCCTTGTTGTCCAGAAGGGTTGGGCGACCACCCGGGTGGCTGCTTCCTGTTTGATTGAAAGCGGTCGGGTTCGCGTCAGGGGCGTGGTTAAAAAGAAACCTTCTGATCAAGCAAGGTACGATGACCTGTCTTTAATGCCATTGGAGTCGGCTCCTCTCCCTTTTGTCGGTAGGGGTGGTGACAAGCTCCTTGGTGCCTTGGACTTTTTCGGGATTTCTGTTGCGGGCTGTTCTTACGTTGATCTCGGTGCATCAACTGGTGGATTCACGGACTGTTTGCTGAGAAAAGGCGCGGATCACGTTTTTGCTGTCGATGTCGGACGGGGGCAACTGGCATCTTCACTGCTGTCTGATCCAAGAGTACGTTGTATTGATGGTGTTAATGTCCGCAATCTCGGTTCATGGGTGCCATCTTCCCCTGCGGATGGTGTCGTTGCGGACCTGTCGTTTATCTCTCTGAGGAAAATCCTTCCGACCGTTGAGTACTTGTTGAGAGGTGGAGGTATTTTTCTCCCCCTTTTCAAACCCCAGTTTGAGGCTCCGCCTCGTCTGGTCGGGAGAGGTGGTATTGTCCGGGATCCTTTTTTACAGAGGAGTCTGATCTCCGAATTTTTCCTTTTTGCCTCAGAGTCAGGATGGAATGTCAAAGGGTGTTTTCCTTCTCTTGTTCAGGGGAAAAAAGGTAATCAGGAGTATCTCCTCTTCCTTTCCAGGAACTCTTCCCGATGAGGGGAAAATCTATTTAATCTCAATGGAAAGGCGTTTCCAGCATTGAAGCTAATTGTCGGAGGTGGAGCAGGGTTTATAGGCGGAGCCCTGTCGAGGGAACTTGCGTCATTGGGGATGGATGTTGTAGCGATTGATGATCTCAGAAGTGGCGTCCCGCCACTGCTGCTGCAAAAACGGTTGAGTTTTGAAAAGGCTGATCTTTCCCAGCCCAGGGTTCTTAAGCGTTTTAGTGATTCTAAGTCTCCTTCTGTCTATATTCATGTTGCCGGCCAGTCCGATCCGGCCATTTCACTCGAGTATCCTGAAAAAGACCTTGAACGAACAGTTATCCCTGTTATCCGACTAACGGAGGCAATCAGCGATCTTCCTCTCGAGTCAGTGATTCTCGTCAGTACAGGTGAGGTCCTTTCCGGGGATGATCCGGAGCCCAAGGATGAGAACTCCTCGGTCAACCCCCAAAATCCCTATGGCGCAACTCATCTTCTGGCGGAGCGCTACCTTCAGTACCGTCTGGGGGAGCAGGGGATTCCTTTTTCGATCGTGAGGCTTCCTCCTGTTTACGGTCCGGGTATGCGCCAGGCCTCGGAGGGAGGTTTTATTGCCAAGGCGGCAAGATTTGTCCTCGATGGTTATCCATACTGGTCGATGCGCCTTAAAAACAATGGGCTGAAATACAGAGACTACCTTTACATAGATGATGCGGTCAGTGCGATTTCTTCGATCCTTACCCAGAAGATCAGGGGGCTCATTCATGTTTCTGGTTATGAAGCAGGGACAGAGAGGGAGATTTTTACCCAGCTGCGACTTCTCTCAGGCCGGGATGTTCCCCTTGAGTATGAAGGGGGCTCTGATCCCGTTGCACTTAAAAGGGTTCTCTCCACAAACAGGGATACTTCTGAATGGGATTGGATGTCTGAGGTCAGTCTTTCAGAGGGGTTGTTGAAAACGCTGGATTATTTCAGGGGGCATTCAAAATGAATGCCGTTACAGTCTGGATTTCTCACCCAAACAGGGATGAGGCCTGTAGACTTGTGGAGTCTCTGGTTAAAGAAGGGGTTGCAGCCTGTGGGCATGTCTTTTCCCCGGGGGTATCCATCTATCGCTGGAAAGGAAAGATTGTCAGGGAGACTGAGGTGATGATCCTTCTGAAGACTTCAGAAGACTGTGGGGAAGATCTGATCTTGCAGGTCAAGAAGAAACATCCCTACGAGGTTCCTGAAATCATTTTCCAGTCCATAGATGGAGGGGGACCAGAGTACCTTGCATGGATATCTGAATCTGTTTTCCCCCCTGCATCTCCATCGCAGCCTTCCGGAGAAGAATAATGGCGAAGATGCCGAGAACTGTGACGATCACCATTCTTCCGGGACCTACCGAGAAATCCATTCAGTGGACTCTTCCCCGCTGGATGTTTCATCTTGTGATTGTCGGTTTTGTTCTTTTTCTGTTTGGAATTGGTGCGATGATTTTCTTTTATGTGGTGGAGGCTAAAAAGTTTGTTTTTTATCGAAACCTGATCATTGAGACTCAAACTCAAAAAATGCACCTTGATGATTACAGGAAGAAGCTTGAGCAATTGGAGGCGGAACTCTCCCAGGTCAATCTTCTTGATGGGCAGATATCAAAAATGACGGAAGGATCCAATACAGGATCTTCTTCCCGGAGCTCCAGCACCGAAAGTTCAGGAATCCCGGATCAGGAATCTTCTTCCGGAGATCTTCGCCGTTCACCTTCGGGTGGCAATGCTGCCAACCTGAAAAATTCTGAAGAGACTTCAGTCTCGACCGGGAAAAAAACAAGCTGGAGCCACTTGGAAATCCAGGAGCAATGGCAGATGCCTCTTAAGGGTTGGGTGACATCTCCTTTCGGCTCCAGGAAAAGTCTTCTGGGAACAGGTGAAGAGTTTCATCCAGGGATCGACATTGCCCAGAAAGTTGGGGCTCTGGTTCAGGCCCCATCAGATGCTATGGTTGTTCAGACAGGATTTGCATCGGACTATGGCCGATTTGTCATGTTGTTCCACGGACAGGGATTAACCTCCATTTATGCTCATCTTGGAAAAATTGATGTTCATGAAGGGGAGATGATCCGGAGAGGGCATATCATTGGAACTGTTGGGCTTTCAGGAATGACAAATGGTCCTCATCTCCATTTTGAACTCAGAAAGTTCGGAAGGCCGATCGATCCTGTAGTGTTTCTCGCAAGTGAAATATCAGACTGAATGATTGCTGTTTCCATCTACCTTAGGAGCGATGATGTTTAAAGATTTGCTTTCTTCCATTTTTCCGACTCGAAACCAGAGGGAATTGAAACGGATATACCGTATTGTCGATTCAATCAATGCCCTTGAATCAAAGGTTTCAACAATGTCTGATGATGAACTTCGGGGCCAAAGCGATCTTTTTAAAAAGAGAATCTCTGCAGGCGAGACGACCGACGATCTTTTGCCGGAAGCGTTTGCTGTTGTCCGGGAAGCCGGAAAAAGGGTCTTTGGAATGCGCCATTTTGACTCCCAGCTGATTGGTGGCATCGTCCTCCATGAGGGCAAGATCGCAGAAATGAAGACAGGAGAAGGGAAAACGCTTGTTGCGACACTTCCGGTCTATCTGAATGCGCTGGAGGGGAAGGGTGTCCACGTCATTACGGTGAACGATTATCTTGCAAAAAGAGACTCAGAATGGATGGGGCATCTTTATCACTTCCTTGGGCTGACGACTGGAATCGTACAGCATGATCTTGAGGATGAAGCAAGAAAATCTGCCTATGCAGCGGATGTCACATATGGCACCAATAATGAGTTTGGGTTCGATTATCTCCGCGACAATATGAAGTATGATCTCGATGCATTTGTTCAGAGACAGCTTCACTATGCCATTGTGGATGAGGTGGACAGCATCCTGATCGACGAAGCTCGAACTCCTCTCATTATTTCCGGGCAGGCGGAGGAGTCCACCGACATGTATGTGAAGGTTGACCGGATTATGAAACATTTAAAAAGGGACCTTCACTTCAAGGTTGACGAGAAGCTTAAGTCCGCAACATTGACTGATGAAGGAAATAATGCCGTTGAGGAGCTATTGGGGATACACAATCTCTACGATGTCAACAACATCTCGTGGTTCCACCATGTTCTCCAGGCGTTGAAGGCTCACCATGTATATCGTCGGGATGTGGAATATGTGGTGAAGAATGGGGAAGTCATTATTGTGGATGAATTTACCGGCCGTCTCATGCCGGGAAGGCGATGGGGGGAGGGGCTGCATCAAGCGGTGGAGGCGAAGGAAAAAGTCTCGATCCAGATGGAAAATCAGACTCTGGCCACCGTTACCTTCCAGAATTTTTTCAGAATGTATGAAAAACTTTCCGGCATGACGGGAACGGCAGATACCGAAGCGACTGAGTTCCATAAGATCTATGGTCTTGACGTTGTCGTTGTCCCGACAAATCGAAAAATGATCCGACAGGATCTTCCTGACCAGATTTACCGAACAAATCGGGAAAAAAACAATGCTATTGTCGAGGATATTACTGCCAGGCACAAAACGGGCCAGCCTGTTCTTGTCGGGACGGTATCGATTGAGAAATCAGAACATCTTGCCTCTCTTCTCAGGGAAGCCAATATCCCTCACAATGTTCTCAATGCAAAATTTCACGAGCTGGAAGCTGAAATTGTTGCGCAGGCCGGACGTCTCGGAATGGTGACCATTGCGACAAACATGGCTGGTCGAGGTACCGATATCCTGTTGGGAGGAAATGCCGAGTTTTTACTGAAAGCCCGAGTGGCCGATCTTGAAAAATCCGGAAAGACGTTGACGGAAGACGAGATGAACGCACTGCATGAGTCCTTGGATAAAGACCTTCGCTCGGAAAAAGAAGCGGTTATGGCGGCAGGTGGTCTTCACATTATTGGAACGGAGCGCCATGAGAGCCGACGTATTGACAATCAGTTGAGAGGCCGTTCCGGTCGGCAGGGTGATCCAGGATCTTCCCGATTTTATTTGTCTCTTGAGGATGACCTTCTGAGGATATTCGGGGCGGAGCGCATAAAGGGGTTGATGGAGAAAATGGGGGTCGAGGAGGGTGTCCCTATTGAGCATGGTTTTGTCAGCAAAGCCATCGAGAATGCCCAGAAAAAAGTTGAAAACTACCATTTTGACATTCGAAAACAGCTTATTGAATACGATGATGTGATGAACCAGCAACGTTTGATCTTTTATGAGATGCGTAGAAAAACGCTTAAAGGCGAAGATCTTTCTGAGAGACTTTTTGAATGGTCTGAAACGGTGTTCGAAAAATTGCTCCTTGTCTTTGCTCCGGAAGATCAGTATCCGGAAACATGGGATTTGGTTGGCTTGTCTCAAGGCGTTGAGGAAAAAACAGGGTTGTCGATCGACCCGGAGTCCCTTCGTGATTTGGGAATCGATGCGCTGAAAGAAGCGCTTCTCGAAAAACATCGCGTTTTTCTTCAAGAAAAAGAAGCTCTTTTTGGATCTGAAGCTTTTTGGTCTATTGTGAGATATTTTATCCTCCAGAATCTGGATTCGCTCTGGAAAGAGCACCTCCTGAACATGGATCATCTCAAGGAGGGTATTGGCCTGAGGGGGTATGGACAGAAAGATCCTCTCGTTGAATACAGGAGGGAGGGCTTTGATCTTTTTGAGAGCTTTATCTCGAATGTGGAGGAATCCGTCGTTCTCCTTGTTGGGAGCGCCAGCAGGATGGAGGAGGATGTCAGCATTCCTGAATATCCTGATCTCGATAGCTTCCAGTATCTTCACCCGCTCGATGAGTCATCAGCTGGATATCCGGTGGCATCGTCCGGAGACACTGTCTCATTTGGGGCGCCTCCTCAAATGGAAGAAGGCTATCTTCCATGGGGAGCGCCAATGTCCGCCCCCGCTGAATCTGAGTTGCGAGATCCCAAAATTGGCCGTAACGACTTGTGCCCTTGTGGCAGTGGGAAAAAATATAAGAAGTGCCACGGGCAGTGAGACGGATGGCGGATTGTGAGTTTTTCTCCACAAAAGCGGGAATTTAACACTAAACAAGACCTTATCCAAGGCGTTAAGATGGCTGGACTATGCAAAGGGTATATCTCGGGCCAAAGGCGTGGTATATTTAACCTATGAATTGACAGATGCTGCGCCTTGCCCGTCCGGTCCTTTTTTTCCCAAAACGGTGCTTCAAATATTGACAAGACTTGGTCTTGGTCAATACAATGAAGAACCTTTTCCCTAAAACTGGTGCCTTGTTCGTGGCACTATTCACTCCTTAAAGATGCTATTGGAGAATTCGGATGTTTTCAGTTTCAAATCCGGAGCACTATATCCCTATCTTGCTCTTCCTTCTGGTTGCTATTGGTTTTGGGGCTGTATCGATTACTGTCGGTCGGTTGATTCGTCCGCGGAACCCTTATAAGGAAAAAGATTCTCCGTATGAATGCGGTGTTCCTCCCATCAATGATGCTCGGGAGAGGATTTCTGTAAGGTATTATGTTATTGCGATGCTGTTTTTGGTTTTTGATGTTGAAGTTGTCTTTCTTTACCCGTGGGCGGTCGATTTCAATCGACTTGGTTTGTTTGGACTTGTCGAAATGATGATCTTTATCTTCGTCCTGTTGGTCGGATATGTGTATGCGTGGCGCAAAGGAGCGTTGGAATGGGAATGAGTCATGAGAAAGATGGTGAGCTTTCTGTTGTTACGATGCGTTTGCAGGATGCGGTCAATGAGGTGATCAACTGGTCCAGAAAGTCTGCTGTCTGGCCCATGACCTTCGGCCTGGCTTGCTGTGCGATCGAAATGATTGGTGTGGTGGCTTCACGGTTCGATATAGACCGTTTTGGGGCAGGAGTGTTCAGGGCATCCCCGCGCCAGTCGGACCTGATGATTGTTGCTGGGACGCTTACCCGGAAAATGGCACCTGTTGTCAGGAGGATTTATGATCAGATGCCTGAGCCAAGATATGTAATTGCGATGGGATCCTGCGCAACGTCCGGAAATATTTATGACAGCTATAGCGTTGTTCAGGGGGTGGACAGGCTTATCCCTGTTGATGTCTATGTTCCCGGTTGCCCCCCCAGGCCGGAAGCTCTCCTCGATGGGCTGTTCAAGCTCCAGGAAAAGATCATGAAGGATCGTCCTGTGTTCCCCGGAAGCTTTCCCGTAGGGGCAACCAGATCGGAAGGGGTCTAGGAGATGCATCCAGTTGCTGAGTCTATATCAAGGGAGTGGCCAGAGGTTTTTCTCGGGTCCCGTGAAGCGTTGGGAGATCTTACTGTCTATCTGAAGCCGGAAGGTGCCCTTTCTGTTTTTCGGGCGCTCCATGATGATGAACGCTACGCCTATGACTATATCGTTGATGTTGTTTCCGTTGATTACCCGAAGGAGTCGGACCGATTTGAAGTTGTTGTAATCCTTTACTCGATGTCAAGAAAACATCGGGTTATGGTGAAGCAACGGGTATCCGAGGCTAATCCGGTTGTTGACTCGATCGTGGGGATATGGAAGGGTGCCGAGTTTATGGAGAGGGAGGTCTATGACATGATGGGGGTTCAGTTCCGGGGCCATCCTGATCTCAGACGCATCTTGATGCCAGATGATTATGACGAGGGGTATCCGCTGCGAAAAGATTTTCCCTTGATCGGCAAGGGCTGGCGCGATGACATGTCGTTTGTTCCAAAAATGAAGCGCATTACCAAAGACAATCGGGAAATTTCCGCTAGAGACTAATTCGCTCCGATGCTGTAAACGGGGTCCAGTGTTTTTCTGGATATTTCTGTATAGGGGCTTAACGAATATGAATAGGGGAGTATCGACCCTTGGAGCAGGAAAAGGTAGTGGACAAGGTAGCTGAGCAAATCGAAGAAACCAGGCGCAGGGAGGTTGTACTTTCCTCACTGCGGCAAACGGTTTTAAATGATCTGGACTCGACCATTCAGACTGATCAGTTCCTTCTGAATATGGGCCCCCAGCACCCGAGTACACATGGTGTCCTTCGAGTTCTTCTTGACCTTGATGGCGAACGGATCAAAAGATCCATTCCTGACTTGGGTTATTTGCACAGGGGAACCGAAAAAATTGCCGAGTATCGCACTTATAACCAGATTATCCCCATGACCGACCGTTTGGACTATGTTTCGGCCATGGCGAATAACTATGCATTTGTGCGTGCAGTAGAAAAGTTGCTCGAGATCAAGGTCCCGGAACGGGCTGAATATATCCGGACGATTGTGGCTGAAGTCCAGAGAATCGTTAATCATCTTTTCTGGCTTGGTACCCAGGCGCTGGATATCGGAGCGATGAGTGTGTTCTTTTATACTTTCAGGGAGAGGGAAGAGCTCCTTGACCTGTTTGAAATTATCTGCGGTGCCAGGTTGACTTCGAATTATTACAGGGTTGGCGGGGTAGATGCAGATCTTCCAAAAGAGTTTATTACGAGGCTTTACAAATTTCTGGACACATTCGAGAAAAATATCGGAGAATATAATACCCTTCTGGAAACCAACAGAATATGGCTTGCCCGTACCAAAAACATTGCCGTTATTACCGGAGAGGATGCGATCAATTTTGGTGTATCTGGTCCAAGTCTTCGGGGTTCTGGTGTTGATTACGACTTGAGAAAATATGAGCCATATGGGGTCTATGATCAGGTAGAGTGGAGCGTCCCGGTAGGCACGAATGGAGATGTCTACGATCGTTACTGGATTCGCATTGAAGAAATGCGGGAAAGCTCAAAAATCATCAGGCAGTGTCTTGATCGATTGCCTGCAGGCAAGATTTTGACCGACGACCATAAAATAACCTTCCCCGATAAGGGAAAGGTTATGCATAACATGGAGACGTTGATCCATCACTTCCTCCTCGTTGTCCAGGGATTCAAGGTTCCTGCAGGAGATACTTACTGTGGAACTGAAACTCCAAAGGGGGAGCTCGGTTTTTATATTGTCAGCGATGGATCAGGGAAACCCTACCGGATGAAAATCCGGGCCCCTTCATTTATTCATATTGGTGCGCTTGATCATATGGCGAAGGGGTATATGGTTGCAGACATTGTCACGATATTCGGAACGCTTGATATTGTGATGGGAGAGTGCGACCGCTAGTTTCTTTTTATCGAAATCGGACCGTCAGGGTCTGAGGTTATCAGATTCTCTGATAATAAGGCTGTTGTTTTCCTGACAATCCCGGAGTTGGTTTGACTCCGGAAAATGAATTCGGGAGAGACGATTCCCATAGTTGAGGGTTCGAACATGAGCCAGACAAAACATATAGAAGTTGATCAGGATTTTATAGAGAATCTGTGCGACGAATTTGGCAACAGAGAAGGAACAGTCGTCCAGATTCTGCAAAGAATTCAGGAAAAATATGGATACGTTCCGGCTGATGCGCTTGATATGATTGGGGAATACCTTGAGATTCCCAAAAGCAAGATGTATGGAGTTTTGACTTTCTATTCCCAGTTTTACAGGGAACCCAGAGGGAAGTATGTCCTCAAAATATGTGTCGGTACCGCCTGTCACGTGAGGGGAGCCGGCCTTCTGGTGGACAAGGTTAAAGAAGAACTGAAGATTGAGCCAGGAGAAAATACTGAAGATATGCTTTTCACTCTGGAGCCGGTTTCTTGCCTTGGGTCCTGCGCTTTAGCTCCCATGGCCATGGTGACAGATACTGCATATGGAAAGCTTTCGCCTGACAAAATGCTGGGACTGATCAAGGATCTTGAGTCCGAGCATCTGTCAGCGTCGGAACCAGCTTAGATTGTCGTTGTTTTTTTCTAAGCTGATAATGATTGTTATTGATGAGAACGTAGAACGCTATTAGGGTGCTAAAAATATATCATTAACCTGACCCCCTGTCAGTTTCAGGGAGAGAGGATAGGAAAGTCATGTTAACCGAGGTGCTTGAAGATTCTTCTTTGCAGCTGGAAGAGCGTTCATCCCTGCCGGTCATTCATATCGGAATGGCTACTTGTGGTTTGGCATCAGGGGCGAAAGCTTTGCACGAGTTAATCCTGAAAGAAGTTGCTTCCAGAAATCTGGCTGTTAAGGTTGTTCCAACCGGTTGTATCGGAATGTGTCACAACGAACCTCTTGTAGATATAACCATGCCAGGTAAAAACAGGGTTTCTTACAGGAATGTCAAACCAAATACCCTGACACAAATCCTTGATGCGCACTTCAATAAAAATGAATTTGCAAAAAAATATGCTGTTTGCCAGATTCCTGTTCCTGGTGCAGAGCCTTTTGCCGGACTGCCATTGATGCAGGAGATTCCATTTTTTAAGGGACAGGTAAAGATTGTTTCCAAACGTTGTGGAATGATCGACCCATTGAGCATTGATGACTATATTGCAATGGACGGGTATGCAGCATTAAGAAAAGTTCTTTCATCGATGACTCCCGAACAGGTTATTGATGAGGTAACAAAATCAGGGCTTCGCGGAAGAGGGGGCGGTGGTTTTCCCACTGGTGTGAAGTGGAATTTGACGCGTAAGGCTCCCGGTCCTGAAAAATACGTTGTTTGTAATGCTGATGAGGGTGATCCCGGTGCGTTTATGGACAGATCCGTTCTGGAAGGTGATCCCCATTCTGTCATAGAAGGGATGATCCTTGCCGCTTTTGCAGTCGGGCATGCCCGTAAGGGATATATCTACTGCCGTGCCGAGTATCCCCTGGCTATCAAACGATTACAGAAAGCGATCAATGATGCCAGGGAGAGAAATTTTCTGGGAGACAACATTTTAGGATCTGACCTGTCTTTTGACCTCGAGATCAAGGAGGGAGCAGGTGCCTATGTATGCGGTGAGGAAACGGCTCTTCTTGCCTCCCTTATGGGGGAACGCGGAATGCCATGGCCCAAACCCCCTTTTCCTGCTCAAAAAGGAGTCTGGGGAAAGCCGTCAGTTATTAATAACGTTGAAACACTCGCAAACATCGGCCATATCATTCTGGGCGGTGGTGAATGGTATGCATCCTATGGAAGTGAAAAAACCAAAGGGACAAAAACCTTTGCGCTCACAGGCTCAATTAAAAATACTGGCCTGATCGAGGTTCCCGCAGGAACCCCCTTGAGAGAGATTGTTTTTTCCATTGGCGGCGGAATGGTTGAGAAGAAGATACCGTTCAAGGCAGCCCAGCTGGGTGGGCCGTCTGGAGGATGTATTCCCACAAGCGGACTTGATACACCCGTTGATTTTGAAAATGTTGTTTCGGCGGGCGCAATCATGGGTTCGGGCGGAATCGTTGTTATGGATGAGGCAGCCTGTATTGTGGACACTGCCAAGTTCTTTCTGAAGTTTACCCAGGATGAGTCTTGTGGGGAATGTACTCCCTGCAGGGTAGGCTCAAAAATTATGCTGGATATCCTGACTCGCATTACCGAAGGTAAGGGGCAGGAAGGGGACCTCGATGAGCTGGTCCGTCTTTCCATGTATATCAAGTCCAACTCTCTCTGCGGACTTGGTGGAGCAGCTCCAAACCCGGTTCTCTCAACTATCCGATATTTCAGGGAAGAGTACGAGGCACATATTCGGGACAAGCGTTGTCCGGGTACCGTATGTAACGATCTGATCAAGTATGTTGTGATTGAGGAAGATTGTACGACCTGCGGGCTTTGCGAGCCAGTATGTCCATCCGGATCGGTGACATGGGAAAAAGGTGAGGTTGCGCATATAGATCTCACGACATGCATTCGCTGCAAGGCTTGTGTCGATGCCTGCAAATTCAGGGCTATCATTTAGGGCGAAAAGCCTTCCGGGGGAGTTGTCATTGATGGTTAAAGTATTTGTGAATGGGGTTGAGGTTGAGGTTGACGCAACCTCAACCATTTTGAAGGCTGCAGAAAAAGCTGGGGTCGCAATTCCCACTTTTTGTTACCATCCCAGGATGGATCCAGCAGGATCATGTCGAATCTGTGCGGTCGAACTTGAAGACTCCAAACGGGTTGTCATGTCCTGTGTGACTCCTGTTGCAGAGGGGATGCGCATTCTTACCGAGTCGGCAAAGGTTGCTGATGCCAGAAAAACAAATCTTGAACTTCTCCTTTTGCATCATCCTCTGGATTGTCCTGTTTGTGACTGTGGAGGGGAGTGTCCTCTGCAGAATATGTCGTTTGCCTACGGTGCAAGTGACTCCCGCTTTGAATCACATAGAAATGATGAAGTGGAAGATCTTAAAAGCGATGTCCTGGTCTTTAACTCCAATCGCTGTATCCTGTGCGGAAAATGCGTCAGGATCTGTGATGAGGTTCAGGATGTGCATGCCATCGGATTTATCAACCGCGGTTTTGACACGGTCATCGGTCCTCCTCTCGGGAAAAAACTGGATTGTGAGTTTTGTGGGGATTGTCTTGAAGTTTGTCCGACAGGCGCGATAACGGATAAGTTTGTTCGTTATCAATACCGTCCATGGCAACTTGAGAAGACCAAGACGACCTGTACCTATTGCGCATCTGGTTGCCAAATGAATGTAGAGACCGAAAAAGAGGCAATCATAAGGGTTACCTCCTCCGAAGGAGAAGGTCCAAATGAAGGGTCCATCTGTGCGATAGGTCGATTCGGATTTTCTCACGTTCAATCCACAGAAAGACTGGACAAACCTTATGCCCGGTCATTTTCCCGACTGGTTCCGACTGAATGGGACTCAGTGATCCCGGAGATTGCAGAGAGAATCCGTAAAATTGCAGGAACTGGTCCTGACAGGATCGCTACTCTTGTTTCTCCAAGAATTACCTTGGAAGACGCGTACTTGATTCAAGGTTTCACCCGTAGGGTATTGCGTTCCAACTTTATCGATTCAGGGGCCCGGTATGGTTTTATGAATGCGGCGTTCCCGATTGCGAGGGCGACGGGAACACTGCGTCCAATGGTTGACCACCAGGATCTTCTTAAAGCCAAAGTGATTTTGGTGATTGGTGCTGATCCAACCGCTGAGTCCAATATTACAGGTCTTTTTCTGAAACGGGCTATCAGAAAAGAAAAAGCTCGAATGTATTATGTAGGTTCCGAATCTGTTTCGATCACTGCCCGCGCGAAAGAGCATATAAGGGTTTTGCCTGGTGGCGAAGGTTTGTTTGCCTGGGTTCTATCGGAAGAGATCGCTGGAGAAGAGTCATCCAGACACCCGGAGTTTCTCGCAAAAAAAGAAGACCTCTTCAAATCATTCAATGTTGATCCACAGGCTTATACCAAGCTTGTCCAGGACCTGAGAGAGTCTCCGACCGGAGTCATTATAACCGGGCGAGTATTTCATCGTATCCAGTCTGCATCTGATGCAATGGAGAGTTTGCTCCGGATGACGAACGCTCTCGGGTGGGTCGAAAAGGAAGGATGCGGTATTCTTCCTCTGCCAGAGGTGGGGAATGATCTTGGTGTATTGATGATGGGCGCAACACACGAGTGGCTGCCAGGTCTTCTTGATTCGCAGGATCCTGAAAATAAGAAGAAATGGGAAGCTACCTGGGGGGAACCTCTTTCCTATGGGAAGGGCGGTGGGTTAAAGGAAATCCTGGAAGGAATCAAGTCAGGAGCTATTAAAGGACTCATATCCTTCGGTGAAAATCCGCTCACTCATTTTTCTCCAAATTCTGAAGTTCGTGAAATTCTGTCCAAGCTTGATTTGCTTGTCTCTGTTGATTTGTTTCAGACTTCATTATCAGATCAGGCACACTTCCTTCTGCCGGCCGCTTCATCCTATGAGCGCTCGGGGCATGTCGTCAGCGTAGAAGGTTTTGTTCAGGCACTCAATCCGGCGATGACCTATTGGGGTGAATCACTCACTGATGGTGAAATTGTTTCCCGTCTCGCCGAGTGCATGGGCGTCCCCTTTGCAACAAGATCAACGGGTGAAGTCTCGAAAGAGATCTTTACGCTTATGCCCGATCTTTCTCCGTCGACTCGCAATGGAGATCACTTTATGGGGCCGACTGGAAATCTCATTCTACCGACAATTGTCAATCAACCTCCTCATAAGGCTGACAGAAAGACAGTAATGAAGAGAATGGCTTCCAGGGCGGAAAATTGGAAATCTGCTATAACGCCGATACAACCAGAAATCATTTCTGGGGAGGGGGATTTTGTTTTTGCATTGAATAAATCGCTCTTTCACTCAGGCAAGATGACCCTTCTGGATCCAAGCCTCATGAAAATGGAGTCGTCGGCATTTGTCAGGATCAATCGCCAGACAGCCAAAAAGTTAAAGATCAAAAAGAACGAGAATGTTCTTATTGAAAATAGCTATGGTTCCTGTATCCTTCCTGTCGAATTGACATCTGGTGTTACGGAAAATGAATTACAGGTGCCTTATCATTTTGATTCTCCTGACCTGATGGGCTTGTTTCCCGGAGAGATTAACTATTCTGGCACTTGTTCAACGGTAACAATGTTAAGGACTCGAGTTACCTTGAAAAAGATCGAGTAATTCGACCTCATCTTGATGAAGGCCGGCGGGATTTTCTTGAAGGCAGGTCCGTCGGTTCTTTTTTGTTGGAAAGGAAGTTCCTTTGCTGAATGATATTCTAGCTGCTGTTATCGTTATTGCCGGGCTGCTTTTTGTTGTGCTGACGATGGTTGCGTATCTGACCTATCTGGAAAGAAAGGTTCTCAGTTTTATGCAGGACAGACTCGGACCGATGGAAGTGGGTCCATGGGGTCTCTTGCAGCCCTTGGCTGATGGCATAAAGCTTATATCCAAAGAGGATATTATTCCCCAGGAGGCAAACAAGGCTATCTTCAAAATAGCCCCCATTATTTCCCTTGTTCCCGCAATTCTTTCCTTTGCGGTTATTCCTTTTGGCAGGGACTCTTTCCACTTTGAAGGGATCACGACACATCCTTACCTTACCGATATCAATATTGGAATGATTTATATCCTTGCCCTTTCTTCTATTGGAGCCTACGGAATTCTGCTTGGTGGTTGGGCTTCAAACAGCAAGTATTCCATTATGGGAGCACTGAGGTCAGCAGCTCAGGTTATCAGTTACGAACTGAATGCTGGGATGAGCATTATCGGAGTTCTCCTTCTGGCTGGTTCCCTTTCCCTTGTAAAAATTGAAAATGCCCAACAGGGCGGTTTTTGGCACTGGTATATTTTTCCCCAGATAATTGCTTTTGTGATTTATCTTATTTCTGGCATCGCAGAAACAAACAGGACCCCGTTTGATTTGCCAGAGGCCGAGTCTGAACTTGTCGCAGGGTTCTTTACTGAATATTCCGGTATGCGGTTTTCCCTGTACTACCTGGCAGAGTATGCCAACATGATTGTTGTTTCTTGTGTGGCTACGGTTTTATTCCTTGGTGGTTGGGGATCTCCCTTGCCCATTCTTGATTTCGTCCCGCCAGTTATCTGGTTCATGTTGAAGGTTTATTTTTTCTTGTTTTTCTTTTTTTGGATAAGGGCGACCTTGCCGCGTTTGCGTTACGATCAGTTGATGAAGTTTGGTTGGAAAATCATGCTTCCTCTGTCTTTCGCAAATGTAATTGTGACTGCCTTTGTTGTTTACATGATCCGTCATTGATATCCGGTCCAAGGGTCGGAAGGAGCTTATATGGGAATTAAAAAATTTCTGAATACGATCATGTTTGGGGAGATTATGTCCGGTCTCAAACTGACCTTTCGGCATATGTTCAAAAAAGCGGTGACACTTCAGTATCCTCATGAAAAACTGACTCTCCCTGACGGTTATAGGGGGTTCATTGTCCACCGTCGCTATGAAAACGAACAGGAGAGGTGTGTAGGGTGTGATCTGTGTGAGGCGATCTGTCCCGCAAAAGCCATCTCAGTTGTGGGAGATATTCATCCCGAATTTCCGGAACGACGCTATGCAAAAGAATATACGTTAGATTTTACCAGGTGTATTTTTTGCGGTTTTTGCGTGGTTGCCTGTCCGGTCAATGCTTTGGCAATGACGAAAGAGTATGCTCATTCTTCCTTTACCAGGGAAGGACTGATCTATTCCAAGGAGCAGTTGCTGTCTCTCGGGGATAAGTGTGAGCAGGATTCAATCGGTTATCTGAAGTTCAAAAACATGTGGGAAGCAGAAAATTCCGGAAAAGAAGAGGGAAGATATCACTTCCCCCCGATACCATCAGTCAAATCAGGAGGTTGATTCAAAGCATGGAAATTCTGTCTTTTGTTTATTTTGGAGGAGCAATCCTGCTTTCAGCCCTGATGGTAGTCATTTTCAAAAATCCGTTATATTCAGCAATGTCGTTATTGTCGATGTTTGCTCATGTAGCTGGACTATACGTAATCCTTGAGGCCGAGTTTCTTGCCGGTGTCCAGCTGCTTGTCTATGCGGGTGCAATTCTCGTCCTTTATATCTTTGTTGTGATGCTGCTAAACGTCCAGACTCAGGGACGTGTTCTGCAAAAGCAGGCGCCTGTTGTCTTTGGTGCTGCCGTTGTCGCCGCAGTGGAAGTTGCATTCCTCATTTCCCGAAGCCACTTTTATCCCGAACTTCCTCCTGTTCCCCAACCGGGAGTTCCTCCTCTTGGAAATACGGAGATGATAGGTATGGTTCTTTACACCAAGTACCTATTCCCGTTTGAGATCGCATCACTGGTTCTTCTTATTGCTCTTGTGGGAGCGATTGTGATGGCGAAAGGGAAGCTGAAGTTCCGGTGATATTCATGTATATTGGCTGCCTGAAGAATCCTTGCTGAATCATAGGTAGTTGATTATTCCTGTTATAGGGGGAGTGTTATCAGATGGTACCTTTATCCTGGTATGTTGGATTGAGTTCTGCTCTTTTTCTTGTGGGTCTTGTTGGCGTTCTCGTCAGGCGGAATACCTTGGTCGTTCTTTTATGTATTGAAATCATGCTCAATGCCGTCAATGTCAACTTTGTGGCGTTTAGCAAGTATCAGCATGTGATTGATGCTCAAATCCTGGTCTTTTTCGTTATTACTGTGGCAGCCGCCGAAGTCGCCATTGGATTGGGAATTATTATTTCCCTTTTCCGCCTTAAAGGTAGCGTCAATATTGATGACTTCAATATTTTGAAGCTGTAGATCGAAGGGAGAGATAATGAGTTTTTATGTTTTGATCCCCTTGCTTCCTTTGATCGGTTTTTTGATCACAGGAATTTTTTGGCCTTATTTTAAAGGCAAGGGGCATATTGTCACTGTTCCCCTCATGATTGCATCCTGGGTTTTGTCGCTCAGAGCTTTTTCTGAAACCATGAGTGGTCCTTCGGTCCATTTGAAGTTGTTTGACTGGATTGATTCAGGCAGCTTTCATGTAGCCATTTCTCTCATGGTAGACCATCTGACTGCGATTATGCTTGTCATGGTGACAACTGTTTCGACCTTGGTTCATATATATACCGTTGGTTATATGAAGGACGATTCGGGGTATGACCGTTTTTTTGCATATATCTCTCTGTTTACCTTTTCGATGATCATGTTACTGATGTCGGATAATTTGCTAGAGCTTTTTGTATTCTGGGAGGCCGTTGGCTTCTGTTCCTATATTCTTATTGTTCATTGGTACGAAAGAAAGCCATCCTGGGTTGCAGCCAATAAGGCTTTTATCATGAACAGGATTGGCGACTTTGGATTTATGCTCGGCATTCTTCTTGTTTATGTTGTTTTTGGGACATTGAACTACAGTGAAATTTTTCAAAAATTACCAGCTCATATTCACGACAGCATTAATCTGTGGAGCGCTTTTAATGGAACAACACATTATTCGGTGATAACTGTTATTGCATTATTGTTATTTGTTGGTGCTGTAGGTAAATCTGCCCAATTGCCGCTTCATC
>JAKCCY010000112.1 GCA_021838765.1 Nitrospirota bacterium | reverse complement strand
AAATCGACAGATATACATTCAAAAGATTGGAATCATAAGAGGTTGTCAATGCGGATAGAAATGCGCTGATGATCGGAAGAGGCAATCAATTTGGGGTGAGTGAGGGGTTTCGAACCCCCAACCCCTGGAGCCACAGACCAGTGCTCTGCCCTTGAGCTACACTCACCATTGAAGCGGGAAACTTGGGTATTCTACTTCAAATCACCCAACAATCGCAACCAGTAAAAAATGGTCCAAGTTAATGAACCAAACGTTCCGGATGCAGGATGTAATCCTCAACCGTCCTCACAACAGGCTTGGAGACACTTCTCTTGAGTCGCCCCTCCAAAAGTCTTTCTGCCTGGGAAAGGTCATTACCCGCATCCCTTCCTGACTTCAGTAGAGTCTGGACCGTCTGTCGGCGATTGACATCAACAACTGCAATCGCGCTGTTGAAACCGATAAACACATAGGACGAGCCCGGCGGCGCAGGAACTTGTCCAGTATGGATATCCCCCTGGATAAGAATCGAAGGGGTTCCTGTTGCTGGACGAAAGCCATCCTCACCCAAAAGCTCAGTGATCTGGTCAGTCAGAACCGATGTTCCTGAAGGATCACCGGTGATATGAACCTCAAACGTCAGATCCTTTGAAAAAAGGTTCATCAGCTTTTCAGAGTCATCACTGATTGAAAATCCAAGGATCGGGTGAATATCTGAGAGACCTGAAAGCTCCTGGGACTTTTTGACCGCCCTCTTTTCAAGCTCAATAATCCGGACCAGCAATCTTGCCTGATGAACAGGATCCGGCGCTCCTTCCATTTGTGTCTTTTTCGAAAGGATCCGAAGCTTCAGGGAAGACAGGTCAGAAGACAACGACTGAGCCGCTTTTTTTCGATTCAGGACAGCAAGTGCATAGTAACCATTCTGGTGAGAATCAAACTTGACCTTCGGGAAGTAAACCCCCTTCAACACTGCATCCGTTGAAACATCAAGGTGCTCTCTCCTGAGAAAATGCTGGGTTGAATCCGATTCGGTCCGAATTGATACGGACTTGGACTTGACCTTTGAACGGATGATTCCGGAGAGATTTTTTAAGGCATCGGATTTTGCCCGGTCAACCGAACTTCCAAACCCTGATGCCGTCAAATAGGTTGAACGCGGGTAAGACGAGATCATTCCGGTTTCCCACCACGCTCCATTTGAAGACGTTGTGGCGCAGCCAGCCAAAAAAGACGAACAGAGAAAAATGCCTGCCAGAATCTGGATTCGAAATTGATGCCTCATGAAAAATCTCCTTTTTTCAAGCATTAACGTCCATCAGTTTCATGCAGAAGCAAAAACTGTCCTGGAACCAAAGTCACTCTTTTCTTGATCACTGGTCCGTCCACCCCCATGGGGTAGACAGAAATATCATATGTTCCAGGGTTCAGGTCGAGTTCGGCGTAATCCATCTGTGATGGCAACGTCCTCCATGATCGGGTATCCGCCTCGTCTGATGCCACGTTGGCAACATCCCCAACGATCATGGTGATAAGCCCCGCAATTCCGCCACCCTGCCGGTCTGCCACATTTGTCGCAACAACCTCTTCCGCTGTCTTCAGAATTGAGCGGACAGCTTCCCTGAAAACCACACGTTTCAGATGATCCTGGAAATTGGTCATCCCAATTGCCATAAGTGGCTCCGCAACCTCTGAATGACTCTGGGCAACAACTGCCTTCCCTGGAACACTTGCAACCACACGATGACCAAAAACCTGGGTGCCGCCGGAAACCGGATTGGGAACAGAAAAACTGACCATCGCCAGTGTATTGGCAATCGGAAAAGGAAAGGCAAAGCGCTGGCTGGTCAGATGAAAGATCTCGCCATCGTAGCCTATAAAGATAACATGCCCCATTTTTTCGAACGATGTCGATGGTATCCACGAAACTCCTGAAAATCTCTTTTTCAGCCTTGCAAAAAGATTCACCCGGCCGGATGCTTCCGCGGACCGCAGAAGAGCAGGTGCGACAAAAGACGGGATTGGGGCATGATACAAAATCCAGTTTTTCTCATAAGTTGAATAGGCTTTTCGATAGGAAATCAGGGCTGAGGAATAATCGACCCCGCCAGAGTTGACCTGGGCTTCCTGATAGATCCCCGAGAGGAATCTGGCAAAACCATCATCGGTGTAATGATTCAGCTGTGCCGGATTAAAGGGGATGTGATGGGAAGACATCAGGTTAATGGCAGCATTCTGGTATTGGGCAAACTTTCCGGGGGGAGCCGCAGCCTTTGGGTAGTCCTGATTGTACCCTTCAAGCTTAAGCCTGATTTTTCTGGTTTCAACGAGTGCACCGGTCCAGTCCCCGGTCTCGGCATAGTTCAGGGAGTTGAGCAAGTTGATCATGACACGCTCAAATGGGTACCCGCGATAAGGAATCACCAGATCATTGGTCTGATATGCCTCGATAAGATTGGTTACAGACTTTGTATAAAGCATCCGGCTCAGGCGATCGGCCCTGCGAAAAGCTTTTTCGCTTGTACGATAGTCCCCTGAAGCCTGGGCTGCAGCACCAAGATCCATGTCGTAGAGAACTTCATTTCTCTTACCGTATGAACCATGCGCTTTTTTGATAATTTTTTCCGGTCCCGGATCAATCCCCCCATCGGAGGGATTGAGGGACAGTGATTCGAAATACCCTTTATACTGCTCCGTTGAGGGAGCACATGACGAGAGAAGAATGCATGCCAGAAAAAAGAAGAGAGTCGAAGGAATTGACCACCTGGATCGAATCGTTTCGTCCTTCAAAAAACCTCCTTATGGTAAAAATTAGAAGCCCATCCCGGATTGATGAGCAATTTTCTTCACCCGATATTCCGAGGCCCAGACGATTTCGTTCGTCGTCAGGTCAATCGCCTTGAGGTGAGTCTCATACATCCGGACAGTCTTTCCTCCCCTTCTTGCCACATAGGAATTAATCGATCCGGTCAAGAGATAATCTGCCCCGGTTTGCTGGTCAGGCCCGTGTATTGTTGACGATCTGGCATGCGACATCTGATAGGCTCTTTCCGAAGAAGCCTCTCCCCGATGGGCTGCATTGGCGGTTACAAAGTGAACCTTTCCCGACTCAATCAGCTGGTCCTGGAAATGGTTCAAGAAAAGTCGGGTATTGATATGCTGATCAGAACGATTGATGATCTGGCCAAGCTCAACAACCGGTCGTCTTCCGTGCTTGGCTTTGAAGTTTGCCAGCCAGTTTTCCCTGAGGGCTTTTCGAATCAGGGTTTTAGCGGTTAACCTTGCGTCATTGTCCGTCCAGCGGCTGGTAACACCACCTTCCGTATCCAGACTCACCCGCTTGACACTGTAGGAGGAGCACCCCGAAAACGACAAAACAGAAACAGCAGAAAAACAGATCATCAAAAATAAAAACTTTCCGGACTTCAAAGAAAAAAAGGACGTCATCTTACCCCCTCCAGTCACAAATATTTACTCAAAGACAGATCAAAATACTTAGGGAATATACCATAAATTCATTCTGAGTCTACATCGAAAAAACAATGGGAGGCACTTGTTCCCATGCTCGCGAGGAAATCTTGGACCTATAATAAGGAACACTCCGATCCATTTCATGCGGTTATGGAAATTCATCCAGAAAAGGATCGACAGGCCAGAAAATCCCATGAACGATCAGAGATCTCCCCAAACAACAGGTTCCCGGATTGAACGATGGAAAAATGTCAATAAACCTTGCATTGGGTATCTCCCGCACTTACAATGACATGAGGTCGCAAAATCGATCCAGAAGAATCTCCAGCACAATAACGGCGGGTTCTGTTTTCTTACCCTTGAGATTCGTCCTAGTTCTGTTACAAATAACAAACCCCAATGGAGGAACATCTATGAAATCTCTCAAGAATTCAAAAACAGTCGACAATCTGAAAGCTGCCTTCGCAGGAGAATCCCAAGCCAACCGTCGCTATCTCTATTTTGCCAGGAAAGCCGATGTTGAAGGCTATCCTGATATTGCCGGAGTTTTCAGGGATACCGCAGAAGGTGAAACAGGACATGCATTCGGACATTTTGATTTCTTAAAGGAAGTTGGGGATCCTGCCACCGGAGAACCGGTCGGAGATACACCAACAAACCTGAAATCCGCCATCGCCGGAGAAACCTACGAGTATACCCAGATGTACCCGGGATTTGCCAAAACGGCCAGAGAAGAAGGTTTTGAGGAAATAGCAGAATGGTTTGAGACGATGTCCAAAGCCGAGAAATCCCATGCAGGAAGATTCGCCCAAGCCCTCAAAAACATGGCATAAGAGCCCTTCATTCCATCATCTTTATGATCTCCGACCAAAAAAGGGAGCCTTAACGGCTCCCTTTTCCAATCGAGCGGTCCTGAACAAAGATCCTTTCAAAACCGTTTCTTCATCCAAAATTCAGCACTGGCTCCAGCCGCAACTGCCGCCTTTTTCACCACCCATACATTTAAGACACCCCTCCATGAAGGCAACTTTTCCAGAGCATGTCGGACAGGCAACCTCGATAGCAAGACCTTTTTCAGCAATTTCTCCATCCTGAGAAGAAAGAATCGTACCGATAGCCTTCGCAATTGCGTAAGGATCCGACCCTAAAGTCCCTGCTTCTTCATGAGACTTGATGAACTGACCGATCACCTCTTCGATTGGGGCCCCATACTGAAGAGCCATTGATCCAAGACGGCCAAAAAGAATCGCGCTTTCTCTCTCCCGATGATCGGCTGCAGGCGTCACAAAGATTTCCGCAGGGCGACCTTCTGCATCAAAATAGAGGTGAACATAGGATTTTCCGGACTTTCCCTTGATCTTTGCCCGCACGCCGCGACTTGTATCGAGAGGAACCCTGCGATTCCCCCACTTCAGATCTTTTGAGGAATGGGGCTCGGACGCTTTTTCCGATGCGTTACCAAGGTTCAGGACCTGATTGGAGCGGCTTCCGTCACGGTAGACAGTAATTCCCTTGCATCCAAGATCGTATGCAAGAATATAGGACTTTTCCACATCCTCAATGGTGGCTTCCTGAGACATATTGATCGTTTTAGATACAGCTGCGTCGATGTACTTCTGAAAAGCTCCCTGCATCCTGACATGCCAGGATGCGGAAATGTCATGGGCTGTGGCAAAGACCATCTGCCATTTTTCAGGAACCTGGGAAATACCCCGGCAGGAACCATGGTTCTTGACGATCAGGGAGGGGAGATCTTCTGACCAGAAGCCCTCTCGCTGGGCTACTTCGGTAAAATAATCCAGTGTGTAGGGAAGATGGGTCCCGTCCATGACGTTTTTGTACCAGATGATCGAGAACTCCGGCTCACATCCGGATGAGGTATCGGCAATCATGCTGATTGTTCCAGTCGGAGCGATTGTCAGAAGATGGCTGTTCCGCTTTTTTGTCCCAACCCCTTCAAAATAAGGGAACGGCCCTTGAGTTGCAGCCATTTCCTGGGAGGTTCGCTCTGCGACTTCCTGGATATGACTCATGATGGATTCTGCCATCTCCAGACCTTCCTCTGAATCATAGGGGATCTCAAGATACATCAAAAGACGGGCAAAGCCCATGATGCCAAGGCCTATCCTTCTTGTTCCCTTGTTGACTTCCTCGAGCTCCGGAATTGGAAACCGGTTCGCATCGACAACATTATCGAGAAAGCGGACAGCAAGATAGACCGAATGGGTCAGCTTCTCCCAGTCGACCGAATATTGCCCTTTGGCATTGCGCACAAGGTGTTTTTCAAGATTGATGGAGCCAAGATTGCAAGACTCATAAGGGCCCAGAACCTGCTCACCACATGGATTGGTCGCTTCATATGTCCATTTTGACGGAGTCGGATTGGCACGATTGGCTGTATCAATGAAGAAAAGTCCAGGCTCACCATTGGCCCATGCGTTATGCGCGATCCGCTCAAAAACCATCCGGGCGGACAAACTGCCTGCAATTTCGCCGTTGTGCGGAGAGATGAGATTGTAGTCAGTATCTTCTTTTACCGCTTTCATAAAGACATCTGTAATAGCGACTGAAATATTGAAGTTTGTGACCTGGGTCAGATCCATCTTGCAGTCGATGAACTCCAGAATATCCGGATGATCCACTCTCAGGATCCCCATGTTTGCACCACGGCGGGTTCCACCCTGCTTGATAGCATCAGTCGAAGCGTTGATCACCTTCATGAAAGAAACCGGACCGGAGGCCTGCCCTCCGGTTGAGCGAACAACAGCACCCTTCGGTCGAAGGCGGGAAAAAGAGAATCCGGTCCCTCCACCCGTCTGGTGAATAAGCGCAGTGGCTTTTACCGTGTCGAAGATCTCGGGCATCGAATCACCAATTGGCAGGACAAAACAGGCAGAAAGCTGTCCCAAAGGCCTTCCGGCATTCATGATCGTAGGAGAGTTTGGGAGGAAATCCAGCCCTGCCATGAAGCGGTAATATTCCTCCGCCAGGAACTCCCTTTCAGATGGCTGGGGGTTGACCGAGGCAATCGCGTTGGCGATGCGTCTGAACATCTCTTCGGAATTCTCCCGGACAACACCCATCTCATCCTTGGCAAAATAACGCTTCTCCAAAACCTTCAGCGCATTTTCAGACAACATGATTTCAATATTTCCAGACATAAGGCCCCCATTCCCAAAAACCATTTTTGGTCTAACTCATTGAAAATCCAATTATTCCAAAAGATACCCACAACATACCGCTTATAGTATGGATAAAAATTTCAGATACAATATGTGGTATGATTTCCCGGATTCTAAGACAATCTTTCTGAAAAATCAAACCATCCAAAAACACTTTTGTCTGGTGCCTTCTCCCTCCAGCAACGCTGTGAAATGGTTGTCCCGGGAACCTCCGGAACAATCTGAAACATTGGAGCCAGATCTCTTCTGCATTTTTCTTCATTGACATTTCGGGAAAGTTTTTTAATGATTCACAGACATTCATGAGTGTTAGGAAATCCATCTCATAAAAATCAGGATCTTCCTGAGAAGGGACAAGACATTCATACTCAACAAGCGGTCATATTCGCTCTCCTTCAGGGTGCAACCGAACTTGCACCCGTCAGCTCATTGGGCCACGGGATCCTCTTGCCCGCAATCCTTGGCTGGAAATCTCTCCAAATGCACAAAGATTTCCTCCCATTCATGGTTGCACTTCACCTTGGGACAGCTTTGGCCCTTCTCCTGTATTTTTACCGGGACTGGACCAGCCTGTGCCTGGGATTTCTCCGCCGGATAACGACAAGCAAGAGCCAACTCCGAAAAGAGGACAGCGACAATTCCCGGATTCTCCTCCTTGTCATGGGAGCCAGCATTCCGGGTGGACTACTCGGTTTTCTTCTTGAAAAAAAGATTCGGGTCCTTTTCCAGTCCCCAAAGACCGCTGCCATCTTTCTCATCGCAAATGGACTGGTCCTTTTCGGAGGGGAACTTCTAAAGTCAAGAAAAACGGGGATGCCTCTCCATGACCTTCCCATGGGGAGAGCTATTTTGGTGGGCCTGTTTCAGGCAGTGGCCCTGATTCCGGGATTTTCAAGGTCGGGCATTACCATGGTCGGAGGAATTCTCAACGGACTGGGCCATGAAGAAGCAGCCCGATTCTCCTTCCTTCTCGCCACACCCATCATTCTTGGAGCGGGTGTTCTTGAAATTCCGAAAATGCTGAAGGACCATTCGCCCCAAATGCTTCACCTCTCCCTGATCGGAGCCATCGTCTCCTTTCTGACAGCGTGGATCACCACGTTTTTCCTGATGAAATATTTCCGATCATTTGAGACATCAAAGGCCCTTGTTCCCTTTGGCATCTACTGCCTTCTTGTTGGAGTCGGAGCCTACATCTCATTATCCTGAACTCTCCTGTCCGCACATAATGGAATACTCTGAGCCTGGGGGGAGATACCGGCTTCACATCAGGTATCCCCTTATTCGGCCGTAGATCGAGAGGGGTGATCGGACCCTTCTCTATATTTTTGCTTTTTTCTCAACCCGCACTGTAAGATTTGCCAGACGACATACCGTAAGGACATGCCTTTAAAGCGGGTATGCAGGGCAGGTTCTATCCGAAGTCAAAGCCTCTGGAAAGAACGACAAGAAGAAAAGGTCCATGCGCCTTCGCTCACCCTGGCAAAAAAGGACCGTTTGGTCGAGAGACCGGAGATTCCCCCTATGTCGTCAGCTTCGTAACGGGAGATTTGATACTCGCAAGAGCCATTTAAAAACAC
>JAKCCY010000111.1 GCA_021838765.1 Nitrospirota bacterium | reverse complement strand
GGACTGCACCGATCAGAAATAAGGAAAAGGCTGTAGACATCACGGAAAGCACCGCTATAAAAACAAGATACCGAGAGCGCCCAAGAAGAATGTCCAAAATATTAAAGGAGTCGCCATGTTCATCAGGTTGTATTTTCAATGATGCCACCTATCCTTCCAGTGAAATAGGGTTATTTGACATCCTCCCCTCCCTCTCGCTTCGCTCGCCGCGAAAGCGGAAAGGAAGGGGATTCCTTCCTGCCAACTCCCCGGACTGAAAACGGGGATCGATTCGCCGACTGAACGGTCAGGCGAGGAACTCACTGGATTTATCCAGTGAACAGGCGCTGCGGGCCTGCCCGGCCCTGAGAATATTGTTCGCGGCATTCGTATCCGCATGATCTTCGTATCTGCAGGAGACGCAACGGAAGGTGGTCTGGTCCGTCCGGTTCTCTGCTGCCACGTGTCCGCAGGCAAAACAGGTCCGGCTCGTGTTTCGGGGATCGACCCGGAACAGACGTCCTCCCCGCTGCGAAAGCTTATATTCCAGAAGGGAAAGGAACGTCCCCCATCCCTGGGACAGGATGGAGCGGTTCAGTCCGGACTTCTGCCGGACGTTGCCTCCGGGGTTCTCCCGGGTGCCACGGGCGCTTTTGGTCATGTTCCGGATCTTCAGATCCTCGACGTAGACGACGGCTTGGGTTTCGCCGATCGAAGTCGAGGCCTTGTGGAGAAAATCCAGACGCATGTTCGACACCCGTTCGTGGGCTCTTGCCACCTGGATCTTTTGCTTCCGGAAATATTGGCTCTTCGGTCCCTTGCGGTATTTCTGGGAGAGCTTGCGCTGCTCCCAGACGAGCTTCTTTTCAGCGGCCTTCATCGCCATGACCAGCTCGGGAGTCGGGTGGATCCGGAAACCGGACGATGCCGTGACACCGAGATCCACACCAACCTCGGGGCGGGTCCGGACTTCCGGCTCCGGAACGTCCTCCTCGGTTTGCAGGGAGACGGCCCACCGCCCCGCCTTTCGGGTTACGGTGGCGTTTCGGAGATCGCCTTCGATCTGCCGGGAGACCCGGACCTTGACCCATCCCACCTTCGGGAGGAAGATCCGGGGAAGGAGATTTCTTCCCTCCGGATCCCGGGTCGCGAGGTCGAGCTTCACCTGGAGAGGATCGGGATAGCGAAGGGAGTCTCCCTCTCCCTTCCTCTTGAACCGGGGGAATCTCTTGGGATTTTTCCTGTCCAGGGCTTCCCAAAGGGCCCGGTCGAGGTTCTTCAATGCCTGCTGCTGGGGGTGGACCGGTCCCAGGGCCAGGAAGCCGTACTCCTCGCTCGACCGCCACAGGGTCAGGAGCTTGGCCAGGTCCCCGTAGGACAGGAGCGGGATCCCGGCTTCGAGCCGCCTCGTCTGGAGGTCGAGGGCCTTGTTCCAGACGAATCGGACACACCCCGCATGGCGGGACAGGAGAATCTCCTGATCGAGAGTCGGGACGAGTCGGAATTTGAACGCTTGAATTGTTTTCATGCCAGAAATTATGATTGGCCCCATGGAAAAGTCAACCGAACCCAGACATGGAAGACATTGCGTTTTCAAGATGCACGTTCACTTGGTCTTTGTCACACAATATCGTCGCGAGGTGTTCAGTAAAACCACTCTTGACGATCTGCGTACGATCTTCGCCCGCGTCTGTTCCGACTTCGAGGCGGAGTTGATGGAGTTCTCAGGCTCCGACGACCATGTCCATCTCTTGATACACTACCCCCCAAGGTGGCAGTCTCTGCCTTGGTGAACAGCCTGAAAGGCGTTTCGCGCCGTCTGATCCGGAGAAAAAAATATTCGGAAATTCGCAAGAAGCTTTGGGGCCGGGTACTCTGGTCCCAAAGCTTTTTGCCGGAAGCTGTGGCGGCGCTCCCATCGAAATCATTCGCCAATACATCGAACAGCAGCAAACCCCTCACTGAAAGTCAAAACTCCAGGACGGCTTTGCCGTCCGCGCTATCCTTCCCCGGCATGAATGCCGAGGTTTGCCGCGCGACTCGATCAGCCCCTGTTTAGGGAGGAATGACGGTAATAGCCGCCGGCAATTCCCAGAAAGGATATCACCGACAGGATAGCCGCTTCCGCAGATAAAATAAGAGGACCCAGCGTTCCCGAAAAAACCCGGTCTTTCGGAAGTGATTTCAGAAAGTCCCTCTCCCGATTGGACCATCCCCCTTCCGGTCCGATCAGTCCAACCAGCTCACGGTTGCCTGCTTTCCCGGCAAACTCCGAAAGCACATCTTCCCACCAGGGCTTCTCGCTTATCCAGGAAGAGGCAGCCTCGTCAAAAAAAAGAAAAGACCTATCAGGGGCCATGGCCAGCTCAGGCAGGGTTACCGGCGATTCCAGCGACATCCGGCTCGTCCTGCCAGCCAGCTGGCTCTTTTCACGTATAACCGCCTCCATGCGGCCTTTTTTTCTGGAAAACTCCTCCGCATCCCATTTGACAACCCCTCGATCCGTTGACAGCCAGATCAGTCGATCAATACCGCACATAGCCGCCTGGGAAAGGGTCTGGGAGAGAAAGTCTCCCTTGATCGGAGCAATTGCCATCGAAAAACGGCATCGACTGGATTCTTCCGGAGAAGATTGAGCCTTTTCCAAAAGAACAAGCTCAAGGGAAAGGGGAGAGAGCCCGGCAACCTCCCCGGCAAAGACCCGCCCGGAATCCGGCTCGCAGAAAGAAAAACGGTCTCCCTTCTGGCAGCGAAGGCTCCGCGTCAAGTGAACGGAAAGCTCCTCCCCGGGGAAAAGGGCGGACCGCTCCCCCGAAGAAGAGACCATCCGGTCTGATGAAGTAAGCCAAAATATTCTGGGACCGGCCATCCGGAAACTATTCGAACATCGATTTGACCTTGGAGAAAATTCCGCCTTCATGGTGTCCGGAGTCATGGACAGCATGACCGGATATTTCCGCATACTTCTCCAGAAGTTCTCTTTGCTCTTTCGAAAGCTGCGTCGGAATTTCCACCTTCAGCCTGACAAGAAGGTCACCCATCTGGCGGTTTTGCGGATTGACGAGCCCTTTGCCCCTGAAGCGCTTGATCGTTCCGGGCTGCGTTCCGGGATCCACCTTGAGCTTGATGCTCGCTCCAAGGGTGGGAACATCGACCTCATCGCCGAAAATAGCCTGAATGAATGAAAGATTTTTTTCGACGACCAGATCATCGCCCTCTCGGGAAAAGATGTCATGCGGCCGTACGATGATATCGAGAAAAAGATCTCCGGGAGGGCCATTGTGACTTCCCGCATGGCCTTCTCCTCCGATGCGGACCCGCATGCCGGTCTGGACACCGGGCGGAATCGAACGGGTAATCGTTCGCTCGACCGACTGTCTTCCCCTGCCGGAACAGACAGGACAAGGATCCGTAATGAGGCGACCCTCTCCATTACAGGTTGTGCAGGCTCTCTGGACAGCGAAGAATCCCTGCTGAATGCGTACATAGCCCGATCCGCGGCATGTCGTACAAACCTTGACCGCTTTTCCGGCCTTGGCTCCTGTCCCCTGGCATGGGGAACAAGACTCCCACCGGGGAACCTTGACGGAGATTTCCCGTCCGAGAGCAGCTTCCTCAAAGGTTAACTCAACCTGCCTCAGAATATGCTCTCCCTGCTGGGCCTGGGAACCACCGGACTGCGCCGTTCCAAAAAATTCCGAAAAAACGTCGGCGAAGACATCTCCAAAATGCCCACCACCGGCCCCTCTCCCGGAAAAACCTCCCATATCAAAGCCTTCGGAGAAGCCACCATTGTCGTAGATGGACCTTTTTTTCGGATCCCCCAGAATCTCATAGGCTTCATTGATGGACTTAAACTGGGCCTCTGCGGCCTTGTCTCCCGGATTGCGATCCGGATGGTACTGCATCGCCAGCTTTCGGTAAGCCTTTTTAAGCTCCTCCTGGCTCGCCGAACGGCTCACTCCCAATATGTTGTAATAATCCTTGGACGCCACGATTTTCGATCTCCCTTTTTCAAAAACAGCTCACCGGAAAAAAAGCCCGGAAACCCTTACAGGCCTCCCCGGCATCCGGGCCGGTCATTTCCCGGCAAACGGGTCAAGAAGACATTCATTGGCCATGGAAAACAAAAAGACGGAGGAACGCCACCATGGCGCCCCTCCGTCCCCCACCAGAGATGGGATCTATCATATCAGTGATTGTCCTTTTTCACATCCTCATATTCTGCGTCAACCACTTCCGGGCCTCCAGGAGGAGGAGGAGTGGCCTGGCCATCGGGATGAGGTGCCGAAGCCTCCTGGGATTTCTTGTAGATCATCTCCGCAATCTTGTGGGAATGCGTCTCAAGCTCCTTGTGGGCAGCGGTCAGAACCTGGGGATCGGTCGATTCAAGCGCCTTCTTGGCCGTTTCAATGGCTTCCCTGTAGGTTCCGCGCTCGACATCGCCGATTGTATCCCCAAGCTCGTTCAGGGACTTTTCCGTCGAATAGATGAGGGATTCGAGATTATTCTTCGCCTCGATGGACTCTCTCTTCGCCTTGTCTTCGGCGGCATGCATTTCCGCTTCCTTGACCAGACGTTCGATGTCTTCTTTCGAAAGACCTCCCTGGGCGGTGATCCGGATCGACTGCTCCTTGCCGGTTCCCTTGTCCCTTGCCGAAACATGGACAATGCCATTCGAGTCGATATCGAAGGTCACCTCAATCTGGGGAACACCGCGTGGGGCCGGAGGAATCCCTTCGAGGTCAAACTCACCCAGGAGCTTGTTGTCGACGGCCATTTCCCGCTCGCCCTGGTAAACCTTGATCGACACGGATCCCTGGCTGTCGGAGGCGGTGGTAAACACCTGGCTCTTTTTTGTGGGGATGGTCGTATTGCGTTCGATCAGCTTTGTAAAGACTCCACCCAGTGTTTCAAGACCCAGTGAGAGAGGGGTGACGTCCAGAAGAAGAACATCCTTGACCTCCCCTTTCAGGACCGCGCCCTGGATGGCGGCACCGATCGCGACAACCTCATCCGGGTTCACACCTTTATGGGGCTCTTTTCCAAAGAACTTCTTGACCGTCTCCTGAACCTTGGGCATACGGGTCTGTCCGCCCACAAGAACGACCTCGTCGATCTGGGATGTCGTCAGACCAGCGTCGCTCATTGCCTTTTTGACAGGTTCGATCGAGCCGGTGACCAGATCGTCCACAAGCTGCTCGAGCTTGGAGCGGGAAATCTTCAGGACCAGATGCTTGGGTCCTGTCTGGTCAGCGGTAATATACGGAAGATTGACTTCAGTCTCCATCGCTGTCGAAAGTTCGATCTTTGCCTTTTCGGCGGCTTCCTTCAAACGCTGGAGCGCCATCTTGTCCTTGGAGAGATCGATTCCGTTGTCCTTCTTGAATTCAGAAATCAGGAAGTCGATGATCTTCATGTCGAAATCGTCACCGCCCAGGAAAGTGTTTCCGTTGGTCGACTTCACCTCGAAGATTCCGTCACCGATTTCAAGGACAGAGATGTCAAAAGTTCCACCGCCCAGGTCGTAGACGGCGATTTTCTCTTCTTTCTTGCTGTCCAGTCCATAGGCAAGGGAAGCTGCCGTTGGCTCGTTGATGATCCTCAGGACATTAAGTCCGGCAATCTGTCCGGCATTTTTGGTGTCCTGCCGCTGGGCGTCATTAAAATAAGCAGGAACGGTAATGACCGCTTCAGTTACCTTCTCGCCAAGGTAGTCCTCTGCCGCCTGCTTGAGCTTCCCAAGGATTTTTGCCGAAATTTCAGCCGGGCTGTAGACCCTGCCACGAATCTCGACATGGGCGTCTCCGTTCGGAGAAGCGACAATCTTGTAGGGCAGCTTCTTTCTCGCATCGGCAACCTCATCGGAATTGAATTTGCGTCCGATTAAGCGCTTGACGGAAAAGATGGTGTTTTCAGGGTTGGTGATCGCCTGTCGCTTTGCGACCTGACCGACCAGAATGTCCCCCTTGTCGGTAAAAGCCACAACTGAAGGTGTGATCCGGGAACCTTCCTGATTGGGAATGACGACCGGCTCTCCCCCCTCCATGATGCTGACTACTGAGTTTGTCGTTCCAAGATCAATTCCGATGACTTTTGCCATTTTGAACACCGTCCCTTCTTTTGAACTATCCGTTAAGAAATACCCTTTTGCATCCGATCTCAAAGACTCACTTGATCGCTCCCGCCTCCCCAAAACAAGGGAAGTGGAAACGGAGGAACCTAAGGCTTCCTTGCCAGTGTCACAAGGCTTGGCCTCAACAAACGATTGTGCAGGAGGTAGCCCTGCTGGTACACATCAACGATCGTTCCTTCCGGCACGTCCGGCGTCTCCGCATATCCCATCGCTTCATGGACATTCGGGTCAAAGAGCTCACCCTGGGTCGGAACTTTTGTCACATGATACTTCTCAAGAAGCTCTCCGAACTGTTTCTGGGTCAGCCGAACGCCTTCGATCAGGGAATCGGTCTCCCCCCCGGTCGACTGATGCTTCTCAAAATGGTGCAGAGCACGGTCAAGGTTGTCGAGCACCGGCAAAAAAGCGGAGAGAAGAGACTCATTTGCAAATTTTCTGGACTCTTCGCTGTCCCTGGCGGTCCGCTTTCTGTAGTTGTCAAAATCGGCCAGAAGCCTGACGTACTGCTCCTTCCAGTTTTCCTGCTCGGCAGGAGCAGCCTGGGAGACATCGCCCACAGGATCTTCCGGGCGATTTGCTGCCTCCGGAGAATCCTTGCCGGATGGATTGTCCTCACGAAAATTCTCTTCCATTGGTCCTCTTTTCTTCATTGGTTAACATACCAAAACCAGATCACAAAAACCTCAGATCCCAAAAAGCGCCGAAAACAAGAAACAATCTGCCCTACGGAGCGGGGTTATGACTCGGAGGCATAACCTCATCGATCCAGAGATTCAGTCGGTCGGACAGGTAATTCATGATGGGGATGACCTGGTCGTAATTCATCCTGATCGGTCCCACAAGACCGATCGATCCCAGCCATATATTGCCGCTTCGAAGCGGAATGGCAATCAGCGTGCAGGGCTCAAGTGCCCGCACAGGTATTTCATTTCCGATCCTGAGAGCCATCTGGTCTTCCGTCAAAAGTTCTTCAAACACCCTGTAAAGAGCGGACTGTTCCTCGAACACCTCCATGATCTCCCTCAGGGTATTCGCATTTTTGAATTCGGGAACTTCAGCGAAATAAGAGGTGCAAAAAACCCTCACATCCGGAACAGGCGCAAGCGATGTCAGCTGGGTAAAAACGTCGAGCACCGACTTGCCGAGAGCATCGAGTTCGGAAGTGATCTCGTTTCTGACCTCGAGAAGCGTCTTGTGCCGGGCCTTTCGGCTGAGTTTATCACCCATGGCGATCACTTCCAGAATATCCACATTTTCCGGAATGAGAAGCGTCTTTTTCAGCAATGATCCTGTTTCGGTGATAATGACCATCAGAACATGGCGCGGAGAAATCTGGACAAGGTCAAGGGAAAGAAGACGTTCCTCGATATTTGTCCCTGCCCCCAGCAAGATTCCCGTGGAACGGGTCATCCTGCTCACCAGGTTGATGACCGTAGACAAGACCGAAAGTAAATCAGGGGAAGCCGTATCCGCAAGCACCGCATCAAGAAGATGCGAGAGCTGGTCTGCGGACTCCGGTTCCAGCCCCGGGAACCGTGTGTTGTCAACGAAATACCGGAACCCCTTCGGAGTCGGAACCCTTCCCGCCGAGGTATGCGGGTGCATCAGATAGCCCGTCTCCTCAAGATCCGCCATGACATTTCTGATCGTGGCAGGAGAGTAGTTCAGGCCAAACTGCCGATTGACGGCCCGAGAACCGATCGGACTGGCATTCCTAATATAGCCTACCACCGTCGCATTTAATACTTCCCAACTTCTTTCATCCATCATCTGTCACCTCTACTGCATCTGCACATGTGCCCGTCAAAAATTAGCACTCGCATCAAGTGAGTGCTAAAACATTAACAGGGGCCATATCCCTTGTCAAGCATTGAGAGGCGCAAAAGAACCGCCATTGGATGGAGAAAAAAAGAAGAGAAAACGAAAAATCCCTGATCGTTTCTATTAAACAGCCAGGTGTCGACGCCAACGGTTTAGCGCCTGAAGGGTGAAACGAAAGGAGTTACGACGTGCTACGAGAGAATGCACTCCCACACAAGATCGAAGTACCGATGAAAGACTGACATCCCATGCATGCCTTATTTTTTTGGAGAATTCTT